>NZ_JADYTF010000003.1 GCF_021530995.1 Bacteroides caecigallinarum | reverse complement strand
CTTTGTAACTTAAAAATTGTAGCTTATGATATTGATAGACGGAAAGGCAATATCTGAACAGGTTAAACAGGAAATTGCTCAGGACGTTGCTCAGATTGTGGCTTCTGGTGGTAAACGTCCGCATCTGGCGGCTATTCTTGTAGGTCATGATGGAGGTAGTGAAACGTATGTGGCAAATAAAGTAAAAGCATGCGAAGTGTGTGGCTTCAAGTCTACATTGATACGTTTCGAATCTGATGTTACCGAGGAAGAGCTTCTTTCGAAAGTCAGGGAACTTAATGCCGACGATGATGTTGATGGCTTTATTGTACAATTACCTTTGCCAAAACATATTTCGGAACAAAAGGTTATTGAAACTATAGATTATAGAAAAGATGTCGATGGCTTTCATCCGATAAATGTTGGAAGGATGTCAATTGGACTGCCATGTTATGTCTCGGCTACTCCTAACGGAATATTGGAATTGCTGAAAAGATACAATATAGAGACCAGCGGAAAGAAATGTGTTGTTTTAGGACGAAGCAATATTGTAGGTAAGCCTATGGCCTCGTTGATGATGCAGAAGGCTTACCCGGGTGATGCTACGGTTACTGTTTGTCACAGTAGAAGTAAGAACCTTGTTGAAGAATGTCGTGAGGCTGATATTATTATTGCTGCTTTGGGACAGCCTGAATTTGTTACTGCAGGAATGGTAAAAGAAGGTGCGGTAGTTATAGATGTAGGTACAACCAGAGTGCCGGATGCGAGCCGAAAGTCAGGATTCAAGCTTACAGGTGATGTGAAGTTTGATGAAGTATCACCTAAATGTTCCTACATAACTCCTGTTCCCGGCGGAGTAGGTCCTATGACTATAGTTTCGCTCATGAAAAACACTCTTCTTGCAGGAAAGAAAGCCATATATAAATAATGACTTGCATAATATCCGAATAAGCTTAAACTGATTTTAAACGATGATTAAATAATGTTTGGGGGCTGTTTAAATTGTTTTTGGATATAGTTTGATTCTGAAATGTTTCTAATACATGAATATAATAAACAAGTATATTTCACAGTTGTTGCCGATAGTTTTATGGCTGTCGGCAACAACTGTTTTTGCAGTTTCTTCTGATACGCTATCAATATTTTTTGCCGGAGATTTAATGCAGCATGATGCCCAGATCAATGCAGCAAAAATGGCAGATGGAAGATATGACTATAGCCGATGTTTCATGTATGTCAGACCATATATACGTTCTGCTGACATAGCAGTTGGAAACTTGGAAGTGACTTTGGGAGGTCCGCCTTATAGAGGATATCCGGCATTTAGTGCTCCAGATGAATTCCTTTTTGCTATCCGTGATGCCGGTTTTGATGTTCTTATGACTGCAAATAATCATTGTCTTGACAGAGGTAAACCAGGACTTGAGAGAACTATAGATATGCTTGATTCATTAAAGATAAAACGTGCAGGTACATATAAGAATGCTGACGACAGAATTCATAATTATCCGTTGCTTGTTGAGAAAAAAGGTTTTAAGGTTGCTTTTTTGAATGCCACCTATGGAACAAACGGGATACGTGTCACAAAGCCCAATATAGTTAACTTTATTGACAGACAACAGTTGAAGCAGGATATAATGAAAGCCAGGCTGATGAAACCGGATATTATCATTGCTGTCATGCATTGGGGACAGGAATATAAAACTACACCATCTTCAGAAGAAATAGAACTTGCGGAGTGGCTTATAAGTATGGGGGTGGATCATGTTATAGGTTCTCATCCACACGTTGTACAGCCTGTAGCTATGATAGGCGACAGTATATGTCCACAAAAACACCTGGTAGTATTTTCTTTAGGGAATTACATATCCAATATGAGTGCAAGAAATACTGATGGAGGACTGTCTGTGAAACTTTACTTTAAGAGAATAAATGGTATAACACGATTGTTATCTTGTGAAAAATCTCTTGTATGGACTTCAAGGCCGATTTTGAACAATAAATCCGATTTTATCTTATATCCGGCAGATATAGATGCTAAGTGTCTGAATAATAATGAAAAACAAAAAATGAACAGATATATTCAGGATACTAATCGTATCTTGAAGAATGGCGATAGTATATTTGTTATAGATAAAAATGAAAAAAAATAGGCGAAAAGTTTGCAAAAACGGAAATAATGCGTACCTTTGCATCGCTTTTGAAAGGAAAGCCGACAAATGGTGACTATAGTTCAGTCGGTTAGAGCGTCAGATTGTGGTTCTGAATGTCGTGGGTTCGAGTCCCACTAGTCACCCTTTCCTGTTCATAAGTATATTATGGTGACTATAGTTCAGTCGGTTAGAGCGTCAGATTGTGGTTCTGAATGTCGTGGGTTCGAGTCCCACTAGTCACCCCATCCGATTGACAATATTAAAGTCCTGCAGTAATGCGGGACTTTTTTTATGTATAAACTTTTGTATAATTTGTACTTTTTTTAGAAAGTTTTTTCTATCTTTGCCAAAAAGAGTTATATGAGGTTTCGTACTGTTGTTAAAATAGGGGTCGGATTGTCTGTCTTGTTATTCTGTGTTGGAGTGGCATTTTATAGTTTTCTTAGTTTGACAGATGCAGAAAAGGGTAAGGATATAAATATGTTTGCCCTGATTCCTGACGATTGCAATGGCGTTCTCGACACAGATAATATAGGCTATTATACTAGTGAATTTCCACGTACCTCGTATGCAATAGATCTTGATACACTACATCATTCGGAACTCATTAACAATATCCTTACCGATATTACAAAATACACCTCTGTAAATACACATGGACTTTCAAATCAGATTAAGCGTCTGATGATAAGTTTTCACGATTCAACTCCTACAAAAGACGTTGTGGCATATTTTAATATAGCTGGAGGTGGTAATAAATTTGTACTTGATATTCTACGTCAAAAGTATGGTTCTGACGTTTATCCCAAAACTGAAGAATATAGAGGACGGAAAATAGAAATATATCCATTGGGGAAAACTGCCAATTTCCTTTCTGTATTGAGTGGAGATGGATATATAGTTGTAAGTTATCACAAGAATTTGATAGAACGGGTCATTGATGCCGTAAAAGATGGTAGTTCATTAGCTAAGGATACTGTTTTCAGTAAGCATCAGATAAAGAAATCAGCCAACTATCTTACATTCTACGGGCGTACAGGTTCGTTCCCTCTGTTGGCTGATAACAAAAATGTGTGGAGTGAGTTCGAGCTTCATCTGAACAGTGATGTACTTTATCTTAGTGGCTCAATGTACGAGCCGGATAGCTGCATGCATGATACTAACTTGCGTTTGGATAATATCAGAAATGTTTTGTCGGATAGTATTCTCATAGTCTCAGGTCGCGAGAAGGTAGACTCTTGTATTACAAATGCAATATCCCAATCTAGAAGCAGTATATTTTATCATTGTCTTTCGAATCTGTCCAGAGAAGCTTCATATATAATGGTAGCTGATATGGATAAAGTGGTACAGAATATTGATCAATATTCACCGTATGTTCCGGAATTTATCTGTGACAATATCGAACTGTTTCGTCCTTTCATAATATCCTCCCAAATAACTGAGGTTGATGGAGGGTTCTCGCATATATATGTTTTTACATATAAAGACTGAATTTTATCTCACTTTGTTTCTGATAAAATGAGGTCCGGCCTTTAATTTAAAATAAAACATTGAAACTAATGTCAGAATTGCTCCAAACAGATACGCATATCTGAATGAAGATATTTCTGCAATACTTCCACCGCTAAGCATTCCTATACCTATACCTACATCCCACGAAGTAAGGTATGTGCTCGTAGCCGTTCCTCTTTGGCTGTTTGGAGCCAGGTTTACGAAAAGTGTGTTGTAAGCCGGGAACATAGTTCCGAATCCTACTCCCAGCAAAAGTGAAATGGCAAAGAAAAAGACTGTTGTGACAGTATAGTTCCAGTCTATAATCCAACCGCAAGCTGTAAGTCCGAAATAACAGAACGATACAAGATACATTCCTGCTGTAATAACTTCTGTTATCTTCCCTTTATCCACAAGCTTGCCGCTGAACAACCGGCTTATGGCCATTCCTACGGCCATGAACGTGAAAAACAATCCTGTTTCGGCAGTAATGCCTATCTGTTTTGCGTACATGGCCACATAGTTGGTAGTCATTCCGTAAGGGATAGAAAGCAGCAGAAGACTCAATCCTCCCGGCAGTCCTTTTATCAGAATAAATCTGTCCAGCGAAATAGGCTCGCGTTTTACAGGCGGACGATATTCGGTTTTCACACACGAAGCCATAATTATTCCCAGTATTCCTGAAACCAAGGCATACGAGAATATGGTTGTATATGAAGCTCCTGCATTGTGAAGGAACAGACCGAACATCGGTCCTATAGACATGGCCAGATTGTTTGTCAGTCCGTAATATCCCAATCCTTCGCCTCTTCTGGAAGAAGGCATGATGTCAATCACCAGGGTGTTTCCACCCACAGTTACCATTCCGAACGAAAGACCGTGTACGACTCTCAGTATGATAAAGAGGGTGAGGGTACCGGCGAGCATATATCCGGCAAATATAGATGTGAAGATAAAGTAAGCCACAAGATAAAGAGGCTTTCTGGCAAAGGTATCTAGAAAATAACCTGAAAAAGGTCGTATGCACAAAGCTGCAATGGTATAGCATGAAAGTACTATTCCGATTGTGGTGTTTGATACTCCGAATATCTCTTCAAGATAGAAAGGCAGTACCGGAATAAGCAGCCAGAAACCGAAATATAGCAGAAAATTTGCAGCCAGAATGCAGCAATAGCTTGGCGTGATAAGTTTATCTTTGCTCATATCTATATTATGTGATATCTATATTGTTTGATTGATTTGCCGGTTTTATAATCCAAAGGCACGGATTCGCAGTATTGCGGTCACCGTGCCTTGTTTAAATTATATGTTTTCGTAATGCCGTTTATCAGTTGGCAGCCTCGAATTCAGTAAGGAATCTTGTATCGTTTTCCGAGAACATACGCAAGTCTTTTACTTTGTATTTCAGGTTTGCTATACGTTCTACACCCATACCGAATGCGTAACCTGAATAAACCTTGCTGTCTATTCCGTTAGCTTCGAGCACCGCAGGATCTACCATACCGCATCCAAGAATTTCCACCCAACCTGTGTATTTACAGAACGGACAACCTTCTCCTCCACAGATATCGCAGCTGATATCCATTTCCGCACTAGGCTCTGTGAATGGGAAGTACGACGGACGAAGACGGATCTTTGTACCTTCTCCGAACATTTCCTGAGCAAACTGAAGAAGTACCTGCTTCAAGTCGGTGAATGAAACATTCTTGTCGATATACAGACCTTCTACCTGATGGAAGAAGCAGTGTGCTCTGTAGCTGATAGCTTCGTTTCTGTAAACGCGTCCCGGGCAGATTACGCGGATAGGAGGTTGTGAAACTTCCATCACACGGCTTTGTACAGACGATGTATGTGTTCTAAGGATAATGTCAGGATGGCTTTCAATGAAGAATGTATCCTGCATGTCGCGTGCCGGATGGTCTTCAGCGAAGTTCATAGAAGAGAATACATGCCAGTCGTCTTCCACTTCAGGACCATCGGCAATGGTGAATCCCATGCGGCTGAATATATCGATGATTTCGTTCTTTACAATACTCAACGGATGACGTGTACCCAAGTCGATAGGGTAGGCAGTACGTGTAAGGTCAAGTTCCGCGGCACCGTTGTCCTGCATTTCGAAAGCTTCTTTCAGAGCTGCTATACGTTCCTGAGTACGGTTCTTCAGCTCGTTCAGTTTCATTCCCACTTCCTTCTTCTGTTCTGCTGCCACATTTCTGAAGTCAGCCATCAGTGCATTGATAGCACCTTTTTTGCTAAGGTATTTTATTCTCAGCGCTTCCAGTTCTTCAGCGTTCGAAGCCTTCAAATCTTCTATTTCTTTAAGTAACTCTTCTATTTTTGCTAACATATATTACTGTTTTAAGTATTTTACATTGGCGCAAAGTTAATTATTTAAACTGAAATAATTTCTTTTTCAGCTAATAAAAAAGAAAACTTGACTTATATTCGTTTACGAAAGAAAAAAATAGGTATTTTTGTCACGTATTTTTAGATTAGGCATAATTAAATGAAAAGTATTCTATTAGGATATGTCTTGTTGCTCATGGTTGTGTCGTGTGTGGGGCAGCATAAAAGGTCCGAATCATTGTCGGACGAGCAAGGAGTTGAACTGGTTCAGACTGATTCTGTTTCAGCATCCGATGAGGAATTGTCGGACACATTAATAGTTGTGGATGAAGTGGTGCCGACCACAGCCGATGCCAGTTTCATCGATTTTCTTTATTATTTCACTTCCGATGAAGAATTTCAGCATTCACGTATCCAGTTCCCCGTTTCTTTTTATAATGATACTACGGTTTCAAGGCTATCGGCAGATGAATGGGTTTTCGATCCGATGTTTGATTCAACCCAACTGTATACAGTAATTTTTGATAAAGAGGAGGATCTGGAACTTGAGAACGGTACATCAACAACCAGCGTACAGATTGACTGGATTTATCTTTCTGATTATCATATCAGGCGGTATTATTTCGAACTAAAGAATGAGCGTTGGTATCTTGAGGCAGTAAATAAGGAAAAAATGAGCCGTGCAAAAAACGGAGGAGAAGATTTTTATGAGTTTTATCATCGATTTGCTTCTGATTCTATTTTCCAGTCTGAAAGACTGTCAGAACCTTTACTGTTCTCTACTGTAGATCCTGAGGACGAATTTTCTGTTCTTGAAACTACTTTGGAAAAAGGACAGTGGTTCGCTTTCCGTCCTCCAATGCCAACCGAAAAATTTACAAATATCCGTTACGGACAGAAGGAAACAGAGGAGTCTAATACTAAAATCGTAGAATTCAAAGGCTTGGGAAACGGACTGAGTAACACTCTTTATTTCAGGAGAATTCACGGAAAGTGGAAACTCTATAAATTTGAAGATTTGGGCGACTGATAAATATAACCGAAGAAATAATGAAAGAATATACAGATTATCCTATACTTGAATACAATACGTTCGGAATGGATGTAAAGACATCCCGTTTTGTGGAATATACATCTGTAGACGAGCTAAAATCATTTCTTGCGTCGAATGACGTCACTTTGCCTTTGCTGCATATTGGCGGTGGAAGTAATCTCCTGTTCATTTCCGATTTTAAGGGTACAATATTACATTCTGCAATAAAAGGCTTCTGCGTAGAAGGTGAGTCTGACGAGTGGATAGATATAAAGGCCGGAGCGGGCGAGGTATGGGATGATTTTGTGGCATATACCGTATCCGAAGGTTGGTATGGAGCAGAAAATCTTTCAATCATACCCGGTGAAGTAGGAGCGTCTGCCGTACAGAATATAGGTGCATACGGGGTGGAGGCAAAAGATATAATCCTGAAAGTCCACACGGTCAGTGTCTCCGATGTTTCCGAACGCGTCTTCACGAACGAAGAATGCCGTTATTCTTACCGTAACAGCATCTTTAAGGAAGAACTAAAAGGAAAATACATAGTGACGCACGTCACATACCGTCTCAGCAAGAAAGCCGGATATCATCTCTCGTACGGAAATATCAGTGCCGAACTCGAAAGAAGAGGTCTTGAACCGTCGCTGGAAAATGTACGAAACGTAATAATAGATGTGCGCCGTTCCAAACTGCCGGAACCGTCAGAGCTTGGTAATGCTGGAAGTTTCTTTATGAACCCTATGGTTTCAGTGCAGAAGTTCAGACAGTTGCAGGAAGAATATCCTGACATGCCGCATTATCCTGTAGATGAAAATACAGTAAAAGTACCAGCCGGATGGATGATAGACCGTTGCGGATGGAAGGGACGCAACATAGGACGTGCGGGAGTCTATCAGAAACAGGCCCTTGTTTTGGTGAACCTCGGTGGTGCTACAGGAAATGAGATTTCACATCTGGCAAATGAAATAATAAAGTCAGTAAAGGATAAGTTCGGAGTGGATATACATCCGGAGGTAAATTATATTTATTGACAATAATACAAAATAAACTAAGTACGACTATTATGAAGATAACAATATTGGGAAGCGGAACATCTACCGGAGTGCCTCAAGTGGGGTGTACATGTCCGGTATGTACCAGTACCGACCCTCGCGACAGACGTCTCAGGTGTTCAGGACTGGTTGAAGTTGACGGAGTAAGGATTTTGATTGACTGTGGTCCTGATTTTCGTGAGCAGATGTTGCGTCTGGAAGATTTCGGACCTATCGATGCCGTGCTTATCACACACGAACATTACGACCATGTGGGCGGACTTGACGACCTTCGTCCTTTCTGCCAGTTCAAGGATGTGCCTGTCTATGCCGAAGATTATACAGCCGAACGCTTGCAGCAGCGCATACCATATTGTTTTGTCGAACATCCGTATCCAGGTGTTCCCAGGATACCTTTGCAGAGAATAAAACTGGGCAAACCGTTTTCTGTAACAGGTATGCATGGCAATACAGTGGAAATCACTCCCTTCAGAGTCATGCACGGCAAGATGCCTATCCTTGCTTTTAGAATAGGAGATATGGCATGGGTTACTGATATGACAGAGATGCCTAAGGAAAGCAATGTCTTTCTGGAAAATCTGGATTGTCTCATAATGAACGCACTTCGTCTTGAACCTCACTGGACACACCAGAGTCTTCCGGAGGCTATTGAGCGCGCAAAAAATATTTCCGCTAAGGAAACATATTTCATACATGCCAGCCATCATATCGGTCTACATGCAGATGTGGAGAAAATGCTACCGGCGCACATGCATCAGACTTACGACGGAATGGTGATAGAGTATTGATATAATATGGCTTTGCAAATGTTTTGCAAAAGGCTTGCAAATATAATTTTAATCTAAACAGCATTTAAACGGTGCTTAAATACCGTTTAAATGCTGTTTAATATCAGCCCGAAAACTCATATTGACGGGGGAAAAGTTTTTTATCTTATCCTATAAAGCATTATATTTGCATACAGAATTAAGTATTAACATCTAAACTATCTCTTATATGAAATATATTTCTCCCGGTTCATGGTTCTCGCTGGAATATCCGGCAGGATGGAACGAGTTTGAAGATACAGAAGACAGCTTCCTTTTTTATAATCCTGAAAAGTGGAACGGCAATTTCAGAATCTCTGCTTTCAAAGGGCAGGACAAGAAGTATGCCGAAGAGTGTATGGACTATGAATTGAAGAACAACCGTACTTCACGACTGGTGAAGGTGGGAGAATGGTCGTGTGTCTATTCAACTGAGAATTTCCAGGAAAACGGAAACTGGTACACTTCGCATCTGTGGATTACAGGTAGGGGTGACATCTCTGTGGAATGTTCTTTCACTGTAGCCAAAGGAGAAAGCATGAAACCTGCTGAGAATATTATAACTTCGTTGAAGGTGAGATGTGAGGGAGAGAAACCTTGGAAAGAGGTCATTCCTGTGCGTGTACTCGAAATCAATTCCATCAACGAGAGTTTCGACTGGGCTGTGATGACTATCAAGAAACAGCTTACAAAAGATTTTACTTCATCAGAAGCTGACATTGCAAGCATTCAGAAGGTGATGGACAGCGGCAAGTTCAACAACAGCCAGCGTCAGGCATGGGAGTCTTTCGGTATGGCTTTCGGCGCAATACTTGTCAATGAGATGGACGGTATGGAATGGGTGACTGTGGTTGACGGACAGAAAGAGTATCCTGCACTGAAGTTTGCCGAAACTGATGTTATGGTGTATCCGCAGCAGTTGGTATGGAGTAGGGTTAAGAACGGTAAGTCATGTAGCCTGAAAGCCGAATTCGATAAAATCAAGGCTGAGGTTGAAAAGGCGATAAATAATTAATAATTAAAAACTCAAATGACTCCATATTTACAGGTAGAAAATCTTACCAAATCCTTCGGCGATTTGGTTCTATTCAATTCAATATCTTTCGGAGTGGCCGAGGGACAGCGCATCGGTCTGATAGCGAAAAACGGCTCCGGAAAAACAACTTTGCTTAACATTCTTGCCGGAAAGGAAGGCTATGATGATGGAAAGATTACTTTCCGTCGCGACCTCCGTGTAGGCTATCTTGAACAGAGTCCTCAGTATCCAGACGATATAACAGTGCTCGAGGCATGTTTCTATCATGGAACTCCTGTTGTACAGCTCATAAAGGAATATGAGAAATGTATGGAGACCGAAGGAAATCCCGGACTAGAGGACTTGCTGGCACGCATGGAGCACGAAAAGGCATGGGACTATGAAAGAAAAGCAAAACAGATTCTCTCGCAGTTGAAAATCAGGGATTTCAATCAGAAAATAAAAGAACTCTCCGGAGGTCAGCTCAAGCGTGTGGCTCTTGCCAATGTGCTTATCACAGAGCCGGATCTGATTATACTTGATGAGCCAACTAACCATCTGGACCTAGATATGACAGAATGGTTGGAGGAATATCTCAAGCGTGGTACTCTGAGCTTGCTGATGGTTACTCACGACAGATATTTCCTCGACCGTGTATGCTCTGAGATTATCGAACTTGACAACAAGCAGGTTTATTCATATACAGGAAACTACAGTTACTATCTCCAGAAACGCCAGGAGAGGATAGATGCCGCCAATGCGGAAATAGCAAGGGCCAACAACCTCTATCGTACCGAACTGGAATGGATGCGCCGTATGCCGCAGGCCCGCGGACACAAGGCGAGATATAGGGAGGAGGCTTTCTATGAGCTGGAAAAGGTGGCTAAAAGACGAATGAACGATTCGAACGTGAAGCTTGACGTAAAGGCTTCATACATCGGCTCTAAGATATTCGAAGCCGATCATCTCTATAAGAGTTTCGGCGACCTGAAGATTCTTGACGATTTTTCATACATCTTTGCGCGATATGAAAAGATGGGTATCGTGGGAAACAACGGTACTGGTAAGTCAACCTTCATAAAAATCCTTATGGGATTGCAGCAGCCTGACAGCGGGCGCCTGGATATAGGTGAGACAGTGCGTTTCGGTTACTATTCGCAGGAAGGATTGCAGTTTGACGAGCAGATGAAGGTGATAGATGTTATCACTGATATTGCCGAAGTGATAGAGCTGGGTAACGGCAAGAGACTTACGGCATCACAGTTCCTGCAGCATTTCCTTTTCACTCCTGAGACTCAGCACAGTTATGTATATAAGTTGAGTGGTGGTGAAAGACGACGCCTGTATCTCTGTACTGTATTGATGCGTAATCCTAACTTCCTTGTTCTGGACGAGCCTACAAACGACCTCGACATCGTAACATTGCAGGTACTGGAGGAATATCTTCAGAACTTCAAGGGATGTGTGATTGTGGTGAGCCACGACCGGTACTTCATGGATAAGGTGGTAGATCATATCCTTGTGTTCAACGGTCAGGGGGATATCCGTGACTTCCCGGGCAATTATTCTGATTATCGCGACTGGAAACTTGCAAAGCAGGACCATGAAAAGGAAGCCGCCAAACCAAAGGAGGAGAAAACCCAGAAGGTGCGCCTGAACGACAAACGCCGCATGACCTTCAAGGAAAAGAAGGAGTTTGAACAGCTTGAAAAGGAAATAGCCGAACTGGAAGCCGAGAAGAAAGCTATAGAAGATGCTCTTTGCAGCGGTACACTGAGTGTGGACGAACTTACTGAAAAGTCGAAGCGTCTGCCGGTTCTTTCTGACGAGATAGACGAGAAGACCATGCGTTGGATGGAACTAAGCGAAATTGAGGGATAGGATATGGATTTTCGTAAGAGATTCCTTCAGCGTTTGAGTCAGGACGACATACACGAGATGTGTTTTCTCACTCAAGGACCGGACAATGACAGTCTGAAAGAAGAACTATATACCCTGATATCTGATGAGGATGTCAGGGTTTCGTATAATGCCTTGTGGGTGTTCGCCCATTTTGACTTGTCGAATAATAAATGGCTGTATGCAAAGCATGACGAACTGATTGATAAGGCTATAGCTGAAAAGCATGATGGAAAGAAACGTTTGCTTCTCACTCTTCTGTTGAGGCAGCCGTTTGAATGTGATACTTTGAGTACCGATTTTATCGATTTCTGTTTTGAAACTATACAATCGTCTCACGAATCGTGTTCTAATCGTGCTTTGTGTATGAAGCTGGCATACGAGCAGTGCAGGTTCTTTCCGGAACTTCTGTCTGAATTAAGTAATTGTCTTGAAATAATATCTGCTGAGTCTTTATCTTCAGGATTGAAGACGGCCAGACGTAATGTGATGAAGAAGATATTGAAAGATGTACGTTTTGTGTAGGTAATGTTTTGTATCTCTTGCTCAGAAAACGATTATAAAAATTAATCCGCTTTATACATCTATCAAAGGAGTATATAGCGGATTAATTTTTTTATTGTTCTTTCGGTGATTTGTTGATGCCGTCTATATAGTCAAGTATCTCCTGTCTGCCAGTACCGTTTTCAGATGAAGAAATGAAATGAGGAGGAAGTTCTTCCCACTGCTCTTTCAGCTTGTTCAGGTAGTTGTTTACGTTCTGTCTTGTCTTGCCTACAGTCTGTTTGTCGGCTTTTGTAAAGATAATTGCAAACGGAACACCGTTTTCGCCAAGCCATTCAATGAATTCAAGGTCGATTTTCTGAGGTTCATGACGACTGTCGATTAGTACAAAAAGGCAGGTAAGCTGTTCGCGCTCAAGAACGTAGTATTCTATGAGGTTCTTGATTTTTTCCATCATCTTCTTTCCTCTCAGGGCAAATCCATATCCTGGTAGGTCAACCAAGAACCATTCCTTGTTGATGAGGAAATGATTGATAAGCAGAGTCTTACCCGGAGTGGATGAAGTCATGGCAAGCTTCGGCTTCTTTGTCAACATATTGATAAGGCTGGATTTTCCAACGTTGGAACGGCCTATGAAAGCATATTCCGGTATATCCGATTTTGGACACATATCAGCTCTTGAGCTGCTTATTGTGAATTCTGCACTTTTTATTTCCATATATATGTCTTTTATAAATTTTCTAACAATTAAAAACTAACAACTTACCCTTTTCTTTCCCAAACTCAATGCGGCAAGTCCCATGAATGTGAGAAAACCGTTGAACATCAGCATTTCGTAACCGAACTTGTATCCTGTGGCATTGAATGTGAGAATGTCTATTATGTAGCATATTGCAGGTGATAAAATTGCTATATAAGGCACATATTTGTCGCGTGGCCTTAATTTGGTGAAAAGTCCGAAGCAGAAAAGTCCCAGCAGAGGACCGTAGGTATATGATGCAAGTGTATATATAGTGTCTATCACGTTTTGGCTGTCTATAGCCTCGAATGCCAGGATGCATGCCACGAACACTATGCTTATACCAAGATGAGTGATTTTTCTTACTCTCTCGGCTTTCTTTTCACTATATCTGTCCGTATTCAGAATGTCTATACAGAAGCTTGTTGTCAGGGCGGCTAGAGCGGAGTCGGCACTGGAGAATGCTGCCGCTATTATTCCTATGGTGAAGAACACCAGTACCGCATATCCCAGATGACCTCCAGCCGCAAACATCGGAAGGAGGTCGTCGCCTTTAGCCGGAATGGCTATGTTCATCTGTGTGGCAGCTACCATTAGGAGGATACCCAATGAAAGGAAAAGCAGGTTTACCGGCACGAAAGATATTCCGTAGCAGTACATGTTTTTTTGTGCTTCCTTCAGATTACGGCAGGAGAGGTTCTTCTGCATCATGTCCTGATCAAGTCCTGTCATTACTATGGTTATGAATATCCCGCTGAAGAACTGTTTGAAGAAGTTCTGTTTTGACTGCCAGTCGTCGAAAACGAAGATGCGGCTTTCGCTGCTGTTCTTTATGGTGTCTATCACTCCGCCAATGTCCAGGTTCAGCTTGTCTGCCACATTATACAATATAAGCCCCAAGGCCAGAAGCAGACACAGTGTCTGCAGGCTGTCTGTCCATACTATCGTGCGTATGCCGCTCTTGTGTGTATATAGCCATATCAGCAATACGGTTCCTATGGCTGTCACGGCAAACGGTATGTCGTAGGCGTCGAACACGTAGTGTTGCAGAATGATGCATACCAGATATAGTCTGGCAGCCGCTCCCAGCATTTTGGATATGAGGAAGAATGAAGCCCCCGTCTTGTATGAATATCTGCCTATCCTTTGCCCCAGATATGTATAGATTGACGTAAGGTTCAGCTTATAGTATAAGGGGAGGAGTACGTGAGCTATTATCAGATAGCCTACAAAGAAACCCATGCATGTCTGCATGTAGGTCATATCTATGTTTTTCACCATTCCCGGCACAGAAACGAATGTTACTCCTGAGAGTGATGCGCCTATCATTCCGAATGACACTATATACCATGGTGACTGGCGGTTGCCCCGGAAGAATGCGTCGTTGTCCGAGTGGCTGCGGGCTGTGATTCGCGATATGCACAGCAATATCCCGAAATAGATTATTATGGTGATAAGGATAAATATTCCGTTCATGTTATTAGCAAATTAAAGCACAAAGATAATCAGATTTTTTGTATTTTTGCGGCTTGAAGTAAACTAACAAACTCAAAAAAAGACACAATGAACCAACAATATCCATCGGTACTTCTGGAAAAGGCCGTTGACGAGTTTTCACGATTGCCGGGTATAGGAAGAAAGACTGCCATGCGTCTTGTACTGCATCTTTTGCGTCAGGACACGGAATCTGTAGAGGCGTTCGGCAATGCGATAGTAACACTAAAACATGAAGTGAAATACTGCAAGGTATGCCATAACATTTCGGATACGGATGTCTGCCGTATATGTTCCACTCCTTCGCGCGATTCATCAATTGTGTGTGTGGTCGAGAATATCCGCGACGTGATGGCTGTGGAGAATACCCAACAGTTTAACGGATTATATCATGTGCTGGGCGGTGTGATTTCACCTATGGATGGTGTGGGACCGAACGATTTGCAGATAGACAGCCTTGTGGACCGTGTAAAGGCAGGTGGAGTGAAAGAGATAATTCTTGCATTGAGCTCTACTATGGAGGGTGACAGTACGAACTTCTATATCTTCCGCAAACTGAACGGACTTGATGTGAAGGTATCTGTCATTTCGCGCGGTATTTCGATAGGCGACGAACTGCAATACACTGATGAGGTTACTTTGGGACGTTCTATAGTGAACAGGATTGAGTTTACAGGTAAAATGTGATAAAACGAAAATTGAATGATGGAAAAGAAAATAGACAGATTGATTAGACTGCTTAAAATAGAGTTTGCTGTTACATGGGTTGTTATTATATGCCTGATAGCTGGATATGAAAACGGTATCTTGGAGGAAGGTACTCTGATTGGTAATTCCAGAGCTGTATATATTGCCCAGTTGACCGGCGTGTTACTTGCAATATGCCTTATCCCTATGTCGTTGCGTATATTCAATCTGTCTCTGACAAAGTATATTCGGAACCTTGATATTGATAGCGCTTTGAAGAGTTACCGCCGTTGGAGTGAGGTAAGGATTATACTGCTTTTGGTGGTGGCTGTATTCAATATATCTCTGTATTACTGGACCATGGATACAACGGGCCTGCTCTGCGGTGCAATGGCAGTACTTGCCTCGATGTTCTGTGTACCGGGCAAGAAAAGGCTGCTTTCGGAACTTGACTTGCTTAAGGAAGAGGAGGAGTCATGAGTATGGATATAATACTTCGTGCCCCAGAGCCGGAAGATCTTGGCATCATGCTGGATATAGAAAACGATTCTGATTTGTGGATACATAATGGCGGTAACACCGGACCTTATTCACGTTATCAGATGAAACAGTATATTGCTGCCAACACTAACGATATATTTACTGACAAACAGTTGAGGCTGATGATTGTATTGCCTGACGGAAAGGTGGCGGGAATAGTGGATGTGTTCGATTTTGATGTGCGCAATAACAGGGCTGAGGTTGGAATTGTAGTTTTGTCCGAATTCAGAGGAAAGGGTATTGGGCGAAATGCTCTCCGCATGATGGAGGAACACTGTTTCAGATTTTTAAGTATGAATCAGTTGTATGCGTATGTCAGATGCGATAATGAGGCTGGACGTGAAACTTTCCTTTCTTGCGGATTTACAGAAACTGCCGTCCTCAAGTCGTGGATACGTCGGGGACAGCAGTATTATGATGTTTGTATGTATCAGAAGATAGCCAACCGATAGTGTTATGCCGGGCTGTCAGTTCATTGTTGGAAATGTAGGATATTTTGCCCATGTGCTGTATGGCTCTCCCATGTCATTCATGCAGTTCATCCATAATGACCTGTAATTCTCCTTGAAAAGTCTGTCTTTCGTAAGTTCGCTCACAATCCATGTGTCTTCTTCCATTTCGGACTGCAACTGTCCTTCTTCCCATCCGGCATAACCGAGATAGAAACGTGCTCTCTCTGAAATTGGATTGCCGGATTTGATATAGTCTATCATCTGATTGAAATCTCCATTCATGAACAGACCGTTTCTTAGAGGAAGCGAGTCATTTATTTCTTCAATATCGTGTATGAAGAACATCGTGTCGCGTCCCACGGGCCCTCCTTTGTATACCGGTATTGCAGGTACATCTTCCAGTTCTTTTACCAGGTCGTTCAATGAAACATGATATCTGAAGTCTTTATTCAAGACAACACCCATGTCGCCGTTGTCTCCATGACTCACCATAAGTACTACCGTACGTGCGAAATGGTAATCGTTGAGCAATGGAGAGGCAAGTAATATTCTGCCTTTCTTTGGAGTGATATTATTTGATTTTACTTGAAATATGTCTTCGAACATTTGTTATTCAGTGTTTTTTTTGAGGTTATAGTATCAGCTCGTAGTCTATCACATCGAGGTATTTCCCGAATTTCATACCTACTTTCTTAAAATGTGAAACACGCTCGAAACCTAATTTCTCGTGAAGTCTGAAACTGCTTTCATTTCCTTCTGTTATGCAGGCTATGAGAGTAAGGAAATTCCTTTCGCGGCATATCCTGATAAGCTCATTCATAAGTTGTTTCCCTATGCCGCGACCTGTATATTCCGGTGATACATAGACTGTAGTCTCAAGTGTACGGCTGTAAGCGTCTTTTTCTTTCCATGGATGTGCATAGCAGAAACCTCCTATCTTTCCTTCAGGCATTCTGAAAACTATATATGGATAAGCGGACGAAAGAGTCTGTATGCGTTCCGACATTTTCTCTACGCTCCATTCTTCGGTATCGAAAGTGGCTACACTTTCACGTATATAGTGATTATATATGGCGGTTATTTCGGTAGCGTCTTTTGTTGTTACTTCTGTTATCATTGGATTTGTTTTTGAATTTTATAACAAATATAATGAAATTCTTTAATAAACTACCTAAAAAAAAGGTATTTTGCTATCTGATAAGTAGATAAAATTGTGATAAACTTGCTGTCAGTAGTATTTTGATGTATCTTTGCGCCCGTAATTTTAATAGGCAGAAATATCAGAAGATTATGACAAAAAACACTAGGACATGGATCAGAATGACAGCTTCGCTGTTTCTTAATGTGTTTGTGGTATATTATGCCATAATCTCTGCATACGCCCATGTACACGTGGTGAACGGCGTAATGGTTGTGCATTCGCATCCATTCTCGGACCAGCATTCACATAGCGCCGGACAGACTCTGGTTATGCATTTTCTTACGGATTTCCATTCTTTGGAAGCTTCGGAACCTTTGATTGTCGATACTCCGTTTCAACCTATATTCCTTATTGACTATACAGAACATGTCCCTACATGTCTGTTGCCGGAATTCGATTCCGGTATAGGTCTGCGTGCACCTCCTTATTCTTCATTTCTATTTGTGTAGTAAGGCGCCATGTATGGTGTCCTGTCTTTTCGTGCCTGTATTTCTGTATAGGTATGGGATAAATACGTCGTAACATTTTATCAAACTTAAAAAAATAAAGAAATGAAGAAATTATCAATATTCATTTCGGCTCTTTTGTGCGCTATAGTCAGTATGGCGACAGGAGTCGATAACAGCCCAGTGAAAGAGGGTAACGTAATAACAGGTCATGTAATAGAAAAAGGTACAGAAAACAGTCTTCCGTACGCTACGGTCATTATAGTGGAAACTGGCGAGGGAACAGTGACTGATACAGACGGATATTTCAAACTGAAGAAAGTTCCAGCGGGAAAATACACATTGAAAGTGAATTCTGTGGGTTATGCACAGCAAACCAAGGAGGTGAACGTGAGCGATGAATATACTGTAGATGTGCATTTTGTCCTTTCTGAGGAAACTATCATGACAGACGAAGTGGTGGTTTCTGCCAACAGAAATGAGACAAGCAGAAAGCTTGCTCCTGTGGTGGTGAACGTGATGAACAACAAGCTGTTCGAAATGGTAAATTCTACTGATTTGGCTAAGTCGCTTAACTATCAGTCAGGATTGCGTGTTGAGAATAACTGTCAGAATTGTGGTTTCCCACAGGTGCGTATAAATGGTCTTGAAGGTCCGTACTCGCAGATTCTTATCAATAGCCGTCCGGTGATGAGCGCATTGTCTGGAGTGTATGGTCTAGAGCAGATTCCTGTGAATATGATAGAGAGGGTAGAGGTAGTGCGTGGCGGTGGATCGGCTCTTTTCGGTGCAAATGCTGTAGGTGGTACTATCAATATCATAACCAAAGATCCGATAAACAATTCATTTCAGGTTTCTACCAATATGTCCAATCTTGGAGGAAAATCTTGGGAACAGTATATGGGAGCGAATGCCTCTCTCGTATCTTCTGACAATACATACGGTATAGCATTGTATCAGTCGTATAGAAACAGAAATCCGTATGACGCTGATGGCGACGGTTTCTCGGAACTGGGAAAGCTGAATATGAATACATTCGGACTCAGAGCTTATTACCGCCCGACTCATTTCAGCCGTATCAGCCTGGAATATCATACTACAAATGAATTCAGACGTGGAGGAAGCAATTTCAATCTGCAGCCTCATGAAGCAGATATATGTGAGCAGACAAAGCATATTATAAACAGTGGAGGTCTGACATATGATGTTTTCTTCAATGAATATCGTCATAAACTCTCTGTCTACGGTTCTGTTCAGCATACAGACCGCAACAGCTACTATGGTACGCAGGAACTTGATGATCCGGGAAAGGCATACGGAACTACGGACGATTTGACAGCCGTAGGTGGAGCAATGTATGTGGGCAATATGGACAAGTGTCTCTTCTCTCCGGCTACTTTTACCGGTGGTCTGGAGTATCAGTACAATGCCTTGCATGACATCATGGCTGGATATAACCGCGATTTGAAACAGGATGTGAAAGTAGCCAGCGCATACGCCCAGAACGAATGGAAGATGGATAAGTTCACTTTGTTGGCGGGATTCCGTCTTGACAAGCATAACCTTGTGGACAATGTGATATTCAGTCCGCGCGTGAATGCCTTGTGGAAACCGTCGGATAAGGTGCAGGGACGTCTGACATGGTCTACAGGTTTCCGTGCTCCACAGGCATATGATGAGGACTTGCACGTAGCTGCAGTAGGTGGTGAAGCTATGATTATCCGTCTGGCGGAAGGGCTCAAACCTGAACGCTCAAACAGTTTCAGCGGTTCTGTAGATTGGAGTGCTTCTTTCGGCCATTTCCAGTCAAACCTTTTGGTGGAAGGTTTCTACACAATGCTTAACGATGTATTCTATCTTAAAAATATAGGTGAGGGCGATCAGCCGGGAACTACCATACAGGAGCGTTGCAACGGACGTGGTGCGAGAGTATATGGAGCGAATATCGACTATAAGATTGCTCATGGCAGGGATGCCCAGTTGCAGTTAGGTTTTACCGCACAGCAGAGCAGATACACAGAGGCTGTTTACTGGAGTGAGGATACCGATGTGGCACCAACGAAGAAGATGACACGTACTCCTGACCTTTACGGTTACTTTACGTTTACTTCGGCTCCGTTCAAAAACAAGAATTTTGATTTCTCATTGTCGGGTGTATATACAGGACGTATGCTTGTACCTCACTTTGCCGGTTATATAGAGAAAGATGTTCTTGAAAAGACTCCGGACTTCATGGAACTGAACTTGAAACTGAACTACACTTTTGTATTGAACGATCATCTGAAACTACAGTTGAACGGTGGTGTGAACAATATATTCAATGCTTTCCAGAAAGACTTGGATAAAGGTATAGGACGTGATTCAAAATATTTCTACGGTCCTACACAGCCTAGAACTATATTCATCGGTATAAAGTTCTTCAATTAAATTAGTGTGTATTTATCAGTATAAATATGGCAAAGATTTCTTTGTTTTTACTGTAAATGATTATATTTACAGCAATTTAACTAACTGATAAATACATAGAAGAATGAATAAGCATTTTACGAGTAAACTGTTGACGTTATTGATGCTGCTTTTTCTTGTAGCCTGTAACAATGATGAACCTCTTTCTGTGGATGAACCTTCTACAGAGAATGTTTATCTAACAAAAGTTATAAAAGAAACCAGCTTCAATAAGGAGGAACTTGCAGCGATGGTGGTGGACTATGTGGCCGGCCAGGGTATAAACTTATCTGCAGATTTTGTTTCTATGTTGATGCGTGATGTTGATGTTGCCGCGATTGAATATACTACAACCGGGGTAGACGGAAATCCTGTTGTCGCGTCTGGAGTTATTGCCATGCCAAGCGGAACATCATCCTACGACCACCTGGTAAGTATTCAGCATGGGACACTCGATATGGAAGAAGCGCCTTCGAAGCAGCTTTTCTATTACGAGATGTTACCTGTTATAAGCGGACACGTTATCGTTATGGCGGACTATCTGGGATATGGCTCAAGCCAAACTCCCGACCGTCAGCATCCGTACCAGCATAATCTACTGACTGGTACTGCATGTGCTGATATGATTGGGGCTGCAAAAGAATATCTGAAGCAGAAATTGGTGACTGAAACAGATGATGATATTGAACTGGTGGGATACTCACAAGGAGGTCAGGCTTCCATGGCTACCTTGTTCGAACTTGAAAGGAGAGGTCAGGCAGGAAGTGTAAGGGCTGTATATGCGGGTGGTGGTCCTTATGATCTGGAAAGTATTCTCCAGACTTTTCTATCATATAAGGATAATCCGTTACCTTATGCGCGTACAGGATATTTACCATATCTGATTCGTGGTATGGTATATGGAGAAAACTTGCAGGTCAGTGATGAAAATCTCTATGCTCCGATAGTAATTGAAAAAGGCTTGAACAAGATGTTCTCCACAAGACCGCTTTCAGAGTGGCACGAGGCACTGGGTACAGATATCACGGAAGTGATACATCCTGATTTCTTTGATACGCCTACTTTCAATGGGAATGCCGATGTGATAGCCGTTATTGATGCGCTACGTAAGAACTCATTAGTCAATTCATCTGTCCAGCCGGAAGCTCCAATATATATGTATCATTCGCCACTGGATGATTTCGTTCCATATTCCAATGCCGTGAACGCTCATAAAATGTGGACTTCATCCACTCTTACAGACTTGTCAATGCCAGGTCATGTATTGGGCGGTATAGAATTTATGTTACGCTATATGGGATTGTGGGAAGTAGTCGGTCCTATGCTCGGAATGAATTGACAGCATTAATCTTATGTTTAGAAAACATTTAGGCAGTGTTTGATTTCCGTTTAACCAAACGAGAAGATCAAACACTGCCTAAACAGTTTCTAAACGTATTGTAAATTATGTCTTTATTTTGTATCCTGCGACCATCCGCCTCCAAGAGCCTTGTAGAGATTTACCAGAGTAATCTGCTTGTCGCGTATTGCATTGCTCAATCCTATCTGTGCATCCAGATAACCACGCTGTGCATCCAGCAAGTCGATATATCCGATGACACCGTTGATATATTGCAGTTCGGCAAGGTCAAGAGCACTTTTCGAAGCCTGTTCCAGTCTCAATCTGGTTTCGTATATATCGCGTGTTTTGTTGAATTCCACGATTGCGTTTCTTGCATCCTTGAATGCGTTTAGTACAGCTTTTTCGTAAGCGTATGTGGCCTGCTCGTATGCGGCTTTCTTTGCTTTTAGTGCCGCACGATTCTTTCCAAAATTGAATATCGGGGTAATGAGCGAACCGGTAATAAGGTGATGTGGAGATTTGAATATATCTTTCAACTCCTCACTTTCTGCTCCGTACGATGCTGTCAGAGTCAGGCGTGGAAACATATTTGTGAATGCCACTCCAACTGCTGCATTTGCGGCGATAAGCGACTGTTCAGCCTGTCTTACGTCGGGACGTCTTTCCAAAAGGCTTGATGGCAAACCAACAGGTAGGGTAGCCGGTAGCAATACATCTTCAGGCAGCACTGAGCGGTTTATATGATGTGGATATTCGCCTGTCAGGAAAGCTATTTCATTCTCTTTCAATGATATTTTCTTTTCAAGATCAGGAATAAGAGTTGCTGTTCTGGCCAATTCCACCTGGGCCTGTCTGAACGCTGTTTCGTTTGTCAATCCACCTTCATATCTGATTCTGGCAAGATACAGACTTTCACGTCTCGCATCAACAGTCTTTCTAACTATGGCCAACTCATTGTCTAATGCCACCAGTTCGAAATATGATTGTGCCATTTGTGCAATGAGGCTCATTTTCAGAGCACGCTGATTTTCTATGGATCCCATAAAATCGGCCATACTCTTATCACGTGCCCAACGTAGGTTGCCCCATAAATCAAGTTCCCATGAAACTCCGAATTTGATATCAAACTGGTCGTCCGGTTTACGGTTGTTTCCACCATAATTTTCCACTTCCTCTTCGGCGTAAATCCTGTTGGTTATAGCCGGAAACATGTTGGCCCAGTCGATACGTTTCATGGCAGCCAGTTCTTTGATACGTGCGCCGGCTATAAGCATATCCTTGTTGTATTCAAGTGTTTTTCTTATCAGAGCCTGCAGTGTGGTGTCCGTGTAAAGTTCTTCCCAAGGGAAATCACCCATTGACGTGCTGTCCATGCTCAAGCTGTCAAGCACTTCAGGCATCTCAATCTGAGGACGTGTATAGTGCTTTCCTAACTGGCAACCACCGATAGTGGAAGCCATAAGGAAGAAGATTGTCAGTCTTAATATAGATGCTATATGTTTCATAAATTATGCTTTCTTTATGTTGATACGTTTCTGTTTCATTTTGCCTGTAGCCTTATATATCATTACGAAGAAGAATGGCACAAGCACTATACCTACTGTAACGGCTATTATCATTCCGAAGAATACTCCGGTGCCGATAGCCTGTCGGCTCGCAGAGCCCGGACCTGTAGCCAATACCATTGGAAGCATACCTAGGATAAATGCCAATGATGTCATAAGGATAGGGCGGAAACGTAATTGTGCCGCATGTATGGCAGATTCTATCACATCTCTGCCTTTATCTACCTCGTCTTTTGCGAATTCCACGATAAGGATGGCATTTTTTGCAGCAAGACCGATAAGCATTACAAGACCAATCTGGAAGTAGGTATCGTTCTCAAGTCCGCACAATGTTACTCCGGCGTATGCTCCGAGCACTGCAACCGGAAGTGAAATCAATACAGCGATAGGTACAGTCCAGCTTTCATAAAGTGCTGCAAGGAAGAGGAATACAAACAGGAATACCAGTGACAATATAATACCTGTCTGTCCGCCTGCCTGTTTTTCCTGATATGACAGACCGCTCCATTCCACACCTATGTTGTCAGGAAGTTTCTCGCGTGCTATTTGTTCCAGAATTTCCATTACTTGTCCTGAACTGGCACCGTTGGCAGTTGTACCACGTATAACAGATGTATTGAACATATTGAAACGTTTGATACTACCTGGTCCTGTAGTGTAGTCTGTTGTTCCAAGTGCTGTAAGCGGAATCATGTCGCCTGACGAACCTTTTACGAAGAACAGACCTATATTCTCGCGTTGCTGGCGATAAGGAGCTTCGGCCTGGATATATACACGGTAGATACGGTTGAACATGTTGAAGTCGTTCACATAAACCGAACCTGTGTAAGTCTTCATTGTGGAGAATACATCTGCCATTGGTACTCCTGAGAGTTTCACCTTGTCGCGGTCAACATCGAAATACAACTGAGGAATTTCAGCCTGCAGTGATGATGACAGACCTGCAATCTCTTTACGCATTGAAGCATAATGCATCAGAGTGTCTGTAGCGCGTACCAGGTCATCGTATGTAGCCTCACCTCTGGCTTCAAGCTGCATTTCGAAACCTCCGGCAGTACCGAGTCCTGGAATTACCGGTGGTGTAGAAAGATAAACCTTGCTTTCGGGATATGTAGAAAGCTCTTTCTGAACTCTGTCCATTACCTCGTCTATCGTAGTATTGTCACGTTCTTTCCACTCTTTCAGGATGACTGTGAGCTGGCTTCTTGCCTGGCTTGTTCCCACACGTGGACTGGTACCTGTAACGTTCTGCACATATTCCACAGCAGGGTCTTTCATTATGAAGTCAATAGCCCTGTCAGTAACCTTACGCGTACGTTCGAGTGTGGCAGTCTCAGGCAATTCAAGCTCTACAGTGAAATATCCCTGGTCCTCAACCGGAAGGAAGCTGGTAGGAACCAATCTGTGGAACACATATATAAATATGAGTGCCATACCGAAACCTGCCATTACGCGGCGCGGATTCTTGATTATACGTTTTATATATTTCACGTACTGGTTATTACCGATCCCCAGCCATTTGTTTATCCAGTTGAACACTCTGTTTTTAGGCTTGTCCGGATCTGTAGGTTTCAATATCAGAGAACACATCACCGGACTTAATGTCAATGCCACAACAGTGGAAAGAAGTACTGACACAACGATTGTCACTGTAAACTGACGGTACAACTGTCCTGTGATACCGGAAAGGAAACTTACAGGAACGAACACCGCAGCCAGCACCAGTGATGTTGCGATTACGGCTCCGGCAAGACCTTCCATAGCTTTCTTTGTGGCCTCGTAAGGACTGAGTTTTTCTTCCTCCATTATTCGTTCCACATTTTCCACTACCACAATGGCATCGTCCACCACGATACCGATGGCAAGAACAAGTCCCAACAGTGTAAGCATATTGAGTGAGAACCCGAATATCAGCATGAATCCGAATGTACCGATAAGCGATATAGGTACTGCAACCACAGGTATGAGTGTTGCTCTCCAGCTCTGAAGAGACAGGAACACCACCACAATCACCAGGAACAGGGCTTCGAACAAAGTCTTATACACCTCATGGATAGACTGCGAGATGTAGTTTGTCATATCGAACGGGAAATTGTATTCCAGACCTTCCGGGAATGTCTGGCTGATTTCCTCCATTGTATCTTTCACTCTTTGTGCCACTTCCATTGCGTTGGCTCCCGGGAGCATGTATATGCCAAGCACAGCTGCGTTACCACCGTTGATTCCACTCTCGGTACTGTATGATGATGCCTCGAGCGAAACTCTTGCCACATCCTTCATTCTGATAAGTGAACCGTCGGGATTTGCTCTAAGCACTATTTCTTCAAACTGGGATGCAGAAGAAAGACGTCCCTGGGCTGTGATAGGTATGGTAATATCTATTCCGTTCGACATAGGCTGCTGTCCCAATACTCCGGCTGCCGACTCACGGTTCTGGTCTTTCAATGCACTCTGCAAATCCTTTACTGTCAGTCCGTAATTGGCAAGCTTGGCAGGGTCAACCCAAATCTGCATTGCGTAATAACGGCTACCGATGTTCGATACGCGACCCACCCCAGGAATACGGCGCAGAAGGTCGAGAACATAAAGTGTGGCAAAGTTACTAAGATAGATTTCGTCAAACTTAGGGTCGTCAGATACTAATGTAAGGGTCATAAGCTGGCTGGCAGCCTGTTTCTCCACTTCGATACCGTTCTGAACAACTTCCGCCGGAAGTCTTGATTCAGCCAGTTTCACACGGTTCTGTATTTCAACGGATGCCATATCAGGATCGGCAGATATATCGAAAGTTACCGTAGCCGAGAAACTACCTGTATTCGAACTGTTTGATTCCATATAAAGCATACCGGGAGTACCGTTGAGTTCTTGCTCGATAGGAGTTGCCACCGCCTGAGAAACGGTTACGGCACTCGCACCCGGATATGAGGCACTGATTTTAACCACAGGCGGAGTAATCTGTGGGTATTGGTCGATAGGAAGCATCATCAATCCTATGATACCTACTATGACAATAAGTATTGAGATGACAGCCGAGAATACCGGCCTGTCTATAAAGAAACTTACTTTCATAAATTGTAGCTTGGTTAGTTTACCTCTGTGTTAATTTCACTTGCTTGTAGTGCTGCTGTCATTGTCAGCCTTGTTTTCCTCCTGGCTTATATCTTCAGGAGCAACCTGTACTTTCACTCCCGGTGTTAGCTTGTGGTAACCTTCTGTCACAATCATTTCTCCCGGTGCCAGACCTCTTTCCACTACAACATCATTCTTGAATTCCGGACCTATCTCGATGAAGCGTCTTTCTGCTACGGAGTCGCGTCGCATCACGAATACGTATGATCCGCCTTTTTCGATGATAAGTGATTTCTTTGGAATAACTGTAGCATTCTCTCTTACGTCGAGAAGTACTTTTACGCTTGTAAACTGTCCCGGAAGAAGTACATGTTCGGGATTTGGAAGTTCAGCTCTTACCTGGAATGTACCTGTCTTTGGATTAACCTGCGGAGCCGCGAAATCCACCAGACCTTTATGCTCATATACGGTATTGTCCGGCAGTGTAACCGTTACAGTTTGTTTCCATGTACGTGTAGTATCTTTCTGACCGAATGTAACGTTTCTTTCCTTGCTTTTAAGATAGTCAAGGGCTGTCATGCTGAAATCCACGTTTACGGTGTCACTTTTTACAATTGTGGCAAGCAGTGATTTGCCTCCTGTTCCTACCAGTGTTCCCGGGTCAACAAGTCTTTCACTTATATGTCCTGAAATAGGGGAGCGTACGATGGTATATCCCAGTTCCTGTTCGGCCTGTTCAAGGTCAGCCTTGCTCATACCTACACTAGCCTCTGCCGTTTCGTACGCTGCAATGGCATTGTCCAGATCCAGCTGGCTGGCAGCGTTCTGCTCATAAAGTGGGCGGATACGGTCCAAATCACGTTTGGCTTTCAGAGCCGTAGCCTCGTCTTTCTTCAATTGTGCTCTGGCCTTGTCTGCTTTTGCGCGGTATTGGTCCTGATTGATGACAAAAAGTACCTGATCTTTTTTAACGTAACTACCTTCTTCAAAGTGCATTCTTTCCAGGAAGCCTTCCACTCTGGCTCTGACTTCAACAAAAAGTTGCGCTCTGATTCGTCCTACATAGTCGCCATAGATTTCAACATTCTCCTGTACGACAGGTTGCACACATACTATAGGTCTTTCGACGACAGGTTTTTCTTTCCTGTTGAAGATAAAATAAAGACCTACTACTAAGATAATGCAGATGCATGCGTAAATGGCTTGTTTCTTCTTGAACTTCAAGTCTCTCTTTGTTAAAAATCGTTTCATATACAAATCTGTTAATATTTTAGATGCCGTTAAATTAATGGCAATCCATATGCCATAATTGAGACGGAGAATCTAATTTACTGAAAATAAACTGTTTAAAATGTATTGTCAAGTAGTTTTTATTATTAAAAGGTGTGTAATTTTTCCACAAAACTGTGGAAACGATATGTGATTTTTCTGTTTCTTACCAAATCCGGATATTTTTTTTGTATAATATTGCGCTACAAAGATACACATAAAATAGGAATAATTAATACCTTTGCAGCCGAAAACAAAACTTGACTATATGGAACATCTTCAGACGACTGAAAAAGTACACGATGAGCTGTTGCTTCATCGAAGAGTAGATTTACTTCTACGCACCGGAAAACTTCTGGTTGAGAGTCTTGCCGACACCAACCGCGTTGTAAGAAACATGAAGCGTACTGCCGCTTTCCTGGGTATTCCGGAAGAAAAACTTCACATCAATGTCAGCTTCACAATGCTTATGGTAAATGTGAGTGATGGTGATTACTCATTTACTAAATTCCAAAGAATAGAAGGTCATGGAGTGAATATGACAGCTATTTCCGCTGTAAGTAAATTGTCTTGGCGTGCAATAGAGAACGATTACACACTCGACCAATACGAGGCAGAACTGGAAGAAATTCGCAAGCGCAAACGTAACTATACTCCTTGGCAGGTTGCCATCGGTGCCGGTTTTGCCTGCGGCGGTTTCTGTATTCAGTTCGGTTGCGACTGGGTTGCGTTTCTCTATGCTTCAATAGCGGCCATCATCGGTATGAGAGTACGTGCCAAATGTAATGAGTCAGGTCTAAATCATTACATGGGTATTGCTATTGCTGCTTTTATATCTACTATGATAGCATGGGCTTCAACTCTATTGCCCGCTTCATGGACATCAACACCTTGGCATCCTCTGTTGGCATGCGCGCTGTTTATCGTGCCGGGTGTTCCTTTGATAAACTTTGTCGATGATATGCTCGACAATTATATTCAGGTAGGTGTTGTCAGAGCTGTAAATACTCTGCTTATGGTTTCTGCCATGGCTTTCGGTATAGCGTTTGCCGTTAAGATTTGTCACATAGAAAACTTCTTCCCGACTATCAGTATGGTTCCTCATCATTCGTATATTGAATATGCCATAGCTGCTGCTATTTCTGCAATGGGATTCTCTATGATATTCAATATACCGCGCCGTCTGTTGTGGGTTGTTGCCATAGGAGGTATTATAGCTGTTTGTACACGTAACTTCGTAAATCTCGGTCCGAGTACAGACAATATCGGTCTTGACATGGGACTGGTGATGGGATCGTTTGCAGGTTCTGTATTGGTGAGCCTTATAGCTATCAAGGCTGTACACTGGTTCCACTGTCCAAACCACGTATTGACCATCCCTTCTGTCATTCCTATGATTCCGGGAGTTCTTATGTACCGTATGCTTTTCGGTATCATCAATATGAATGTGGAATCGCCTGAGCAGATTTCAGTCTTGATGAAGGCTATCCAGAGCGGTATCACTTCGGGTATGGTGATATTGTGTATCTCCCTGGGAGTTGCCATTCCTAATATCTTCGGACGTAAATTCATCGCTAAGGAAAAGAACAAACGCCTGAAAGAAATTCTTGCAGACCGCAGAGCACGCGGCAAGTTCGTTGAATGGTAATCAGTGCAGATTTATATAATACAATAAAAAAACAGCTCCGGCATAAGGAAACAAATTCCAATATGCCGGAGCTGTTTTTTTATGTTTGCGTATTTATTGGTCCGGATTTTCAACCTTCCCTTTATATTCGTCAGGCAACGCACTTTCTATCACCTTGTACGATTCTTCCATGAGTTCCTTGATGTTTTCAGGACCTTTGCACTTCGGGAATATAGGCTTGTGGATGGTAAGCTTCATAGGATGCCAGGACAACAGTTTGCCGGTACGCGGAAGTATATTGAACGAGCCGTCAATAGTCAGCGGAACAACAGGAAGCTGAAGTTCGTCTGCCAGCTGGAATGCTCCTTTTTTGAAAATTCCCATGTGTCCGGTGAATGTTCTTGCTCCTTCAGGGAAAACCACCAGCGAAGTTCCGTCTTTCAGTACATGGAATGCCTGTTCGATGGTTTCATGTATCTTTCTGGGACCCGACTTGTCAACAAAGATAAATCCTGCCGATTCGCATGCCTTTCCTACGAACGGGATTTTTCTCAAGCTTTTCTTCATCATCCACTTGAAGTTTCTTCCCAGGAAACCGTAAATCAGGAAGATGTCGAACGAACCCTGATGGTTGGCTATGAATACGTATGACTGTTTCTGGTCTATGTTTTCACGTCCTGTTACCTTTATCGGAAGAAGCAAAGTGTAGCATGTTATCTGCGACCATATCTTTCCGGGATAGTATCCCCAGAAATGCCCGTTGCCAAGATGGCATCCAATCATGGTTGTCAGTGCCGTAAGAATTGTTGTGACAAGGAAAATCGGCAACCAAATACAAATTTGATAGATAATGAATAGAAATTTCATAAGTTTTTAATTATTAACCAGTTGCTGTATAATTTTTTATTTATTTTTTCTTTAGTGTGATAACCGTTATCTCAGGCCATGCTCCAAGGCGCATCGGGAACAATACATGTCCCAGTCCTATGTTTACGTAAAGTCCTCTGTCTCCTTCCATATACATGCCGTTATGTTCAGGATAAATGAACGATGAAACGGACAGTCCGAAGAATGTTATCTGCATGTCGTGTGTATGTCCCGACAGTGTGAGTTCTATATCCGATTTAGGCAGAACCTCCCTGCGCCAGTGGGTAGGGTCATGGCTCATTAGTATCTGGAACATGCCTTCGGTGCCTGCTGAGGCTTCTTTCAGACGGGCATAGTCAGGAAAAGGAGGACGTCCGCTGTTCTCTACTCCTATCACTGCTATAGAGTCATTACCTTTTCTGATTATAGTATGACTGTTGTTCAGCATTTTCCAGCCCATTCTGTTTTCGCGGGATATTAGAGAGTCTATATTTGTAATCCTGTCTGCTTCTGAATTCCATTTGACGTATGTCCCGTAGTCGTGGTTTCCCAATACGGAATAAACACCATCCTTCGCTTTCAATTCAGAGAAGATATTCATAAATTCTATAAGCTCGTCGGAACGGCTGTTAACCAGATCGCCGGTGAACAATGCCAGATCCGCATTCTGACTGTTGCATATATCTATAGCTCTTTTCAACGCTTCAGGATTGCCTTTCCAGCTTCCGGAATGTATGTCCGAGAGTTGCAGAACCCTGTAGCCGTCGAATTCTTCAGGCAGGTTTGCCGATGTGAATGTCACCTCCCTTACCTTGAAATTCTCTTTTCCCTTTATCGCTCCGAAAAGAATATATCCCAGCATAGCCAGAGCGGGCAGGGCAGATATTGCCGCATGAGGTATTTTCAGTCCTGCTACTTTATTGATGCCCCTCAGCACAAGGCTGAATAAGACAAATGTCAGTTTGGGAATACAGAAACATAAAGTTACGATAAGGAATATGCCGAAATAGTCGTGCAGACTGTCGTGTAATGCTATGAAGAGAGCCAGCATCAGAAGCAGACCTATAGTTGGCCACCATAGAAGCCTGTTGTAAAGCTTACTTTTCTTACACCTTATATATATACGGTGTATGTACCAGTCCGGCAGCAACAACATCAGCAGAAAAAATATTGCAACTCTAAGTAAGATCATTAAGAATTAATAATTAAAAATTAATAACTAACAGCTAACAACTGAAAACCAACAACTAAAAACTAATATCTGATTACCCAACATTCGCCCTCAGATACTTTCTCATCTCGTCGGCAGTCTTACCACGCCTTTCAGCATAGTCGGCAAGCTGCGCTTCATCTATTTTTCCAACACTGAAGTATCTTGACTGCGGATGCGCGAACATCAGTCCGCTCACCGAAGCATGGGGGTGCATCATACCGTTTTCAGTCAGAGTTATTCCGATACGCTTCATATCCAACAAATCATCAAGCAGAAAGTTCACCGAAATGTCGGGAAGTGACGGATAGCCAACGGCAGGACGTATTCCGCAATACTTTTCGTCAAGCAATTCCTTTATGCTCAGATTTTCGTCAGGAGCATACCCCCAGACCGATTTTCTGATTGTTTCATGAATCTTTTCTGCTGCCGCTTCGGCCAGTCTTTCAGCCAAAGTCTTGCATAGCATGAGTTTATAGTCATCGCCTTCAAATTCCTTTTCCATTTCCGGGTCAATGGTGGTGGCAAAGCATCCCACTGTGTCTGTCACTCCTGATGAGGCAGGTCTTACAAAATCGCTCAGACACAGAAACGGGTCAGAGTCATTGACCCTCGATTGTTGTCTTAACAGCGGGAATCTTGTTCCTTCCATTATCAGATTGTCGCCGTCCGAATTGGCGTACATCAGGCGGTACATGGCATAAACCTTGAAGCGTCCGTCCAGGCTGTTGAGCATTCTCTGCGCTTCCTTGTGCAGTTGCATCGCCTCGGAAGCCTTTGGCCTTTCATCTTCCTTGAAAGATACAAGCCACATTGCACGGCAGCCGTCACAGCCATGAATATCGGCTATTGACGAATATTTTGGTTGAAATCCCCATGCGTGGAAAAAGTAAATCCAGTTTATGTAATCAGCCAGTTCGTGTATGTCGTATTCTTTTACGGTGATGTCTGTATGCATTTGGGAAATTAATAATTAAAAATTAATAGTTAATAAGTTATTAGATATTAGTTTTTAGTTGTTAGAGCCATTCGGATGGAACTAACAACTAAGAACTAAAAACTAATTTTACAATCATCTGTCGAATACCAGTGCCTGACCTCTGTGGGCAGTATTTACGGTATCATTTTCGTAAACCACAGTTCCGTTTACCAGAGTTTTCTCAACCTTGGCATGGAAGTTTCTTCCCTCCATAGGGCTCCATCCGCAGCGGCTCTTTATACAGTCAGTTGTGACAGTCCATTCATGATTAGGATTTAGTATCACCAAATCTGCTTTATATCCTTCGCGGATAAATCCTCTTTCCTTAATCTGATACAGTTTGGCAGGAGCATGACACATTTTCTGTACAAGCTGTTCCACTGACAGCACGCCTTCCTTGACAAGCTCGTAAATACTTACCAATGAGAATTGCAGGCTAGGCATACCCGATACAGCCTTCAGTGCACCGCCCTGTTTTTCAGAGAGAAGGTGAGGGGCGTGGTCGGTGCCTATCACATCAATCAGATTACTGCTTAGTGCTTTTCTCAGAGCGTCACGATCAGCACGTGTCTTGATGCTCGGATTACATTTTATGCGTCCGCCAAGAGTCTTGTAGTCCTCATCGCAGAACATAAGGTGAGAGACACAAGCCTCCGAAGTGATTTTCTTTTCAGAAAGAGGTTTGTCTTCGAAAAGTTCCAGTTCCTTGGCTGTACTTACATGAAGGATATGAAGACGTGCTCCAGTTTCCTTAGCCAATTTCACTGCAAGCGATGATGAGTTATAACAAGCTTCCTCGCTGCGGATTATCGGATGAAGAGAAATGTCAGCATCTTCGCCATACTTTTCTTTTACTTCGGCTGTGTTGCGGCTAATTACGGTCTGATCCTCACAGTGAGTGGCAATCAGCATTCCTGCTTCGGAGAATATTTTCTTCAGAGCTTCCATGCGGTCCACAAGCATGTTGCCTGTACTTGCGCCCATAAACAGTTTCACGCCGCAAACGTGAGTCTTGTCAAGATTTTTAAGCTGGTCGGCATTATTGTTCGTTGCCCCGAAATAGAAAGAATAGTTCACCACGCACTTGGTAGCGGCATCGGCAAACTTGTTTTCCAGAGCCTCGATGGTAGTGGTCTGCGGATTGCAGTTAGGCATATCCATGAACGAAGTCACACCGCCGGCAGTAGCCGCAGCGGTTTCTGTAGCCATATCAGCCTTGTGAGTAAGTCCCGGATCGCGGAAATGCACATGGTCGTCTATCACTCCCGGCAGCAGGAAGCAACCTTCCGCATCAATAGTCTCGTTTATATCACATTCAGGCGCAGCATCGCCTTCGATAATTCTGTATATTGTTTCATCCTCAGTCACAACCGAGCCTTTAAACTGTCTGCCTTCGTTCACGATGACAGCATTCTTTATCCAAATTCTTTTCATCTTATTCTAAAAACTAATAACTAAAAACTAACAACCTTTTCTCTTAGGATATTTCTTGAACCAACTGTCCAGTTTCAGTTTGATAACTCCGAATACAGCCTCGCCGAATATGCTGCTGTTCATCTTCGAAGTTCCCAGTTCGCGGTTGATGAATATCACCGGCACTTCTATAATCTTGAATCCGCATTTGTAGGCAGTGAACTTCATTTCAATCTGGAACGCATAACCCTTGAACCGGATTTTATCCAGATCGATGGTTTCAAGTACTTCACGTCTGTAGCACTTGAATCCGGCAGTTGTGTCGTGAACAGGTATTCCGGTGATAAATCTCACATATTTCGATGCGAAGTACGACATCAATACTCTGCCCATAGGCCAGTTCACTACATTCACTCCGCTGATGTATCTTGAACCGATAGAAACATCTCCGCCATCCTCGTGACAAGCCTTATATAGTCTTGGCAAGTCGTTAGGGTTATGACTGAAGTCAGCATCCATCTCGAAAATATAGTCGTACTTCTTCTCTATGGCCCATTTGAAACCGGTTATATATGCAGTTCCAAGACCCAGTTTGCCTTTTCTTTCAATCATGAAAAGCCTTTCCGGAAATTCTTTCTGCAGTCTTCTCACTATGTCTGCTGTTCCGTCCGGCGAGTTGTCTTCGATAATAAGGATATGGAAGAACTTCTCCAGTCCGAACACGGCACGGATTATATTCTCGATGTTTTCCTTCTCGTTGTAAGTAGGAATTATGATGATGCTGTCACTGTTTTGCATAAGAAAAAATGTATAGTTTAGACTTAAGAACAAAGGTAATGAAAAATTCCTCCCTCTCTTGTTATTAATTGTTAATTATCCTATGTGGATAAATTTTTATTTTCTGATTCCTTTTTTATGTCAGGATTTCTTGCCATATTTACCGTTACACGTTCGTGTTCCGCGTGTGATTCGTTCGTGTTCCGAGTGTTGCACGTTCGTGTTACACGCGTTACACCTACGTGTAACGATATCTTTGATGGGAAATTTATGTTTGAATAATATTAATTTTAAAAAGAATATAAGTATGCCAATAAAATTTGATTTGTATAACAATCCTGAAAATGAAGGAGTTACCTCTTCCGGGATACATGCTAAGGTAATTACACGAGGAGTTATAAATACAAGAAACATAAGTCAGAGCATAAACAGGAAATGTACCCTTACAGAATCGGATGTGTGGGCTGTGCTGACGGCTTTAAGAGACGAGCTGTATGATGCTTTTAAAGATGGATATTCCGTTCATCTTGAAGGTCTCGGTCATTTCAGTCTCAGTCTTAAATGCGATCCCAATGTATCTCCTAAATATGTATCTTCAAACGATATTAGTGTAAAAGGTATCAGATTTGTTCCAGAGAAAGAACTGCTTGATAAACTGGAATGTGTGCATTTTGAACATGACATAGACGATTCTCGCCATTCCAAGAACATGGAACAGTCGGAAATAATGGTTGCGCTGGACAGATATTTTGCCGATAACCAGTTTCTGCGCCGTATAGATTTTGAAAAACTTACAGGTTTCAACAAGTCTAAAGCCTTGCGTACTCTTAAAGAACTCGTGAAAGACGGAGTGCTGAAGAATGCAGGAACAGTGAATATGCCTATGTATATTAAGAACTAAATAAAACGATAACTATGAACAAATTAAATGTATTTTTAGCTGCAATAGCTTTTTCGTTGTGTTTCTCGTCATGCGAGACCTCAAAAACTCCGATAGAACATCTGGAATCATTGGTTGAAGAGGTGGAAGACAGATATGATGAATTTACGGAAGAAGATTGGGAAAAGATAGCTTCTGAGTATGAGAAGATTGAAGAGGAAATGTCGAAATACGAGTTTACCGATGACGAACTGAAGGAGATAGGAAAGCTGAAAGGCAGGATTTATGCAAAAATGACCAAAAACGCCTTGAAAGATTTTTCAAAACAGATAGAGGATTGGGGTAAGCAGATAGAAGGCGGATTGGAAGGTTTCTTTGAGGAACTTAATGAGGATTGATGCTAGGTTAAGTTATATGGTGGACAGATATGTGAAAAAAATATTAATTTTGTCGCATAATAACTCAAATGAATAATGATAAAGGATATAACTGAAAAGAATAATAATGTCACCCTCGGAGCTAAAGAAGTGGAAGTGCTGAGGGAAAATTTTCCAGCATGCTTCCATGCCGACGGTTCTTTCGATATAGAACGTTTTAAAGAATATCTGAAAGACAAGATAAATGTGACGGATGAGGGGTATGAACTTCGTTTCTTGGGTAAAAATTATGCCAGACTGTTGGCTTCGCTTGATACTACAACTGTTGTTGTACCGGATGAGGAACATAACAGCATGCCCGAGAACAAGGACAGCAAAAACGTATATATCAGCGGTGACAATATAGATGCGTTGAAGCACCTGCTGAAATCTTATGCCGGACGCATAAAGTGCATTTACATAGACCCTCCGTACAACACCGGTTCCGACGGTTTTGTATATAACGATTCTTTCAAGTTTACTCCCGAAGAACTGTCTTCCAAACTTAGTATTTCTGAGGAACAGGCGATTAGAATTCTTGATTTGACACGTCGTGGCTCGGCCACTCATTCTGCATGGCTGATGTTCATGCTTCCTCGCCTTGTGCTTGCCAGAGACTTGCTCTCTGACGACGGTGTGATTTTTATATCCATAGATGATAATGAACAGAGTAATCTGAAGTTGTTGTGTGATGATGTGTTTGGGGAAGAGAATATGGTGGCACAAATTTGTGTTCAGTCTAATCCTCGTGGAAGACAGTCGGATACTTTTGTTGCAACTGTACATGACTATTTGCTGTGTTATTCTAGAAATTTTTTAAAAGCAAAATTAAAAGGTGCGGAACTTACTGAAGAACAACGTAAAGAGTATTCATTTAGGGAAATAGATGGTAGGAAATATAGATTGTTAGGATTAAGGCAACGCGGAGTAGCGTCATTAAGAACTGATCGTCCAGATATGTATTTCCCTATTTATGTTGAGCCAAAAACTTTACAAGTTTCTTTAGATAAAAAAGATGGATGGGAATGTGTTTTACCTAAGAAATCAGATGGTAGAGATGGACGTTGGATGTGGGGGCTTGATAAGTGTAGAAATGAATTAGAACGTCTTGTACCTAGATATGTATCAAGGAGAGGAGAATTTGATATTGATGTTAAAGATTTTCTCGAAAATGATGGAGTCGAACGTTCAAGAAAACGTAAAACAATTTGGCTTGAAAGAACAATAAATAATCAAAATGGTACTCAAGAAGTTAATGCACTTCTGGATGGCAATTTTGCTGATTATCCTAAGCCTGTTGAGTATATTAAAATGATTCTGGATTTTGCAAATGTTGATGATTGCTTTGTCTTAGATTTTTTTGGTGGAAGTGCAACAACGGCAGAGGCTGTTTTCAATATAAACTCACAAGGGAATAACTGTCATTTTATAGTTGTTCAATTACCTTTTGAACTCAATGAACGTTTAAGAAATTGTGATGCAGGGAAGAAAAGGCAAATTCAGGAAACAATAAATTGGTTACAAGAATTAGGATATCCTACAACTTATGATTATGTAGGTTTTGAGCGCATCAAGCGTGCCGCCAACAAGATAAAACAGGAAAATCCTCTGTTCCACGGCGATTTGGGATTCAAGCATTATACTCTGCAAGAGCCATCTGACATAGCAGTGGAAAAAATAGAAAACTATGACCCGAAATATATATTTGGCGACAAAACGCTTGTTGATGAGTTCGGTGTACCTGCTATTCTTGCCACATGGCTCGTAAGGGACGGTTACGGACTTACTCCGGAGATAGAAACACTCGATTTCGACGGGTATGAGGTTTACCGTATGCCTAACCACCTGTATATCATCAATCCCGGACTTACGAACGGGGCCGTAGGAGGACTGCTTGATAAATATCAGACAGAAGCTGAATTCAATCCGCAGAATATAGTGGTATATGGCTATGCTCTGACCTGGAACGAGCAGCAGGGACTGAAAGACAATATGCAGACAGTTCAGGCTGGGGAAAAGAATATGCGTATTAATTTTGATATCCGTTATTGACATAAATATATATGGAACTTATACTTCAACCATCGTTGCCACATCAGCAGAAAGCCGTGGACGCTATAGCCGATGTATTTCATAAGACCACTATAGAGCCGCCATCAGTATATTATGCCAATCCGCAGATAACTACATATATAGATGGTGTAGGAGCAAATATAAAGAATATTCAGGATGCCAATGGGTTGTCTGTGGAATACAAGGGATACAGCTATGACAGTAAGTGTCTGAATCTGGATATAAAAATGGAGACAGGTACGGGAAAGACGTATGTATATACCCATGCCATGTACGAACTGCACAAACGTTACGGTATCAACAAATTCATAGTGGCTGTGCCTACACTTCCCATAAAGGCAGGAGCAAGGCAGTTTATGGGAGATTATGCAGTGAAACGTCATTTTCGCGATGTTTGCGGATATGACGCTGAAATAGAATTGCTCACACTGGAACCTGCGAAGAGCAAGAAAAAGGGAAGGCAGTATTTCCCTACGGCTGTAAGCGAGTTTGTGAAAGGCTCAAGCCGCAATTCCAACAAGATATATGTTCTTCTGGTTAATATGCAGCTGCTGAAAGTGGCTAAAGGTTATATGCTTAGCCGTGATGATTACGGAACGGTTGTAGAGGGCTTTTATCGTCCTTTTAATGCTCTGCGTGCCACAAGGCCGTTTGTCATAATAGACGAACCGCACAAGTTTTCGCGCGAACAGAAAGCCTTCGGTGTGATAATGGATGAGCTTGCACCACAGTGTATAATACGTTTTGGTGCCACTTTCCCGGAAATTACTATTGGTAAAGGTAAGACCAAGAGGGCTATTCAGGAATATAAAAACCTGCTTTATGACCTTAACGCCTGCCAGGCATTCAATCAGGGACTGATAAAGGGGGTTGCAAAGGAGCATTTCGAGCCTGTCTCAAAGAAGAATGAAAAGGTGAAACTGTTGTCCGCAGTGAAAAATGATGTGGCTACCTTCCATTATAGGAGTGCTGACAAGCCTACACGTACGTTTCATCTGCATGTCGGTGATTCGCTGTCCGTAATGGCGGAAGAGTTCAGCGGCATCATGATAGAAACCATAGACAGAAACTGTATAGAACTCTCCAATGGATTGACGAAGAATGTGGGAGAGGAGATAGATGTGGACATATACATGAATTCATATCAGGAGCAGATGCTCCGTCTTGCACTGGAAAGGCATTTTGAAACCGAACGTTCAAATTTTAGCGGAAGGAAGTTCAAAATCAAGACTTTGGCCCTGTTTTTTATTGACGATATAACTTCGTATAGAGAAAGTTCCGATGGCAAGAAACCTTATCTGCTGCAAACTTTCGAACGGTTGCTGAAAGAAAAGCTTGAAGAAACTATAGCCGTACTGAGCGACAGCGAACAAGAATATAGGGATTATCTGGAAGCAAGCCTTAGTGATATAAAAGCCTGTCATGCAGGGTATTTTGCGCAGGACAACAGCTCTTCGGACGAGGATATAGCACGCGAGGTGGACGATATCCTTAACGGTAAGAAACAGCTTCTTTCTTTCAGGGATAAAGACGGTAATTATATATTGCGAAGATTTCTCTTTTCCAAATGGACGCTAAAGGAAGGGTGGGACAATCCCAACGTATTCACCATAGCCAAACTACGTTCCAGCGGAAGTGACAACTCAAAGCTTCAGGAGGTAGGCCGTGGATTGCGTCTCCCGGTTGATGAGTGTGGCAACAGAATCTCAAATGAGGATTTCATGCTTAATTATATTGTGGATTTCACTGAAGCTGATTTTGCCGACAAATTAGTAGAGCAAATTAACAGCGAGGTTCCTGAAACTGTATTTATCTCATTCAGACATATTGGTACGATAGCCGCAAAAATGGGAGTGGACAAGAGAGACCTTATAGCAGAACTTCTGACAAAAAGATATTTGGATCCCGATGATTCGGATATGCTTTCCATTGTTCCTGAAAACAGGGTAAAATTCTTTGATGAATATCCGTTGTTCCGTTCGGGAGTTGTATCTGACAAGATTAAGGATAATAATAAGTTGAAAAACAAGCCTGTGGGAATACGAAAAGCTCGTTTTGAGGAAATCAGCGAATTGTGGAGTATTCTGAACAGGCGATATACCATCTGGTATGAAGAAGAACTAAATTCTAAAATCCGGGATGCTCTGACATATATTTTAGAGTCGGAATGTGTTTTCTCCGAGCAGGTCATCACGAGTCACAGGGACGTGGTGAAGAGTGACGGCGAACAGATGTCTCTCCTTATGGATGGAGGAGTACAATATACGATAAAGAACTCACTGCCATACGGTATATTCCTGAAACGTATTTCATTGGCTACAAATATTCCTATACCTGTGTTGCACAGTGCAATAAACAATTATGTTGAAAAGCACGGCAGACTGAAGAACTCTTTCTTTAACGAGCAGTCGGCAGGGATTATAATCAATAAATTTGCCGAATGGAAGGCGGAAAATCTGATGGGGCATTTCAAATATAAAAAGACTGGCGGAAATATCGGAGCGACGGCATTGACTTACAGTGATGGCACAGTAAGAAATGAAATTGCTCAAGGCAGGATAGGCACGAAGGTAGTAGAAGGAGAGCCTATGGCAAAATATCTGTATGACACTAAAGCGTTTGATTCTCCGTTGGAACTGGAAAATATAAATGCCGACATAGCCGAGGTTGTTGTCTATGGCAAGATTCCGCGAAACAGTATAGCTATTCCTACCGTGGCAGGAGGTACTTATAGCCCAGACTTTATGTATGTGGTAAAAAAGAAAAATGGTGAAAAGGAACTGAACATAGTAGTGGAGTCTAAAGATGTTGACAATATGACCGGAACCCGTGGATTGGAAAATCTTAAGATTGAATGCGCCAAGGTGTTTTTCGACAATCTTTCTTCGCAAGGTTATACTGTACATTTCAGAACACAGGTTAACAACAAAAAGATGTTGCAGATTGTGAATGAGGTATTGGCGTGATATTTATTGAATATAATCAAAAACTGGTAATAATGAGAAAAATTTATCCTAGAGAATGGGTGTCTATGCATCCATATACAAAAACCGATGCAACAGACAATTATTACTGTAAATTGGTAAACAGAATAATTGAAGTTCTATATGATTATGACATAATGGAGGGAGAAACAGAGCCGGAAGACGAGGTTTACGAAGACACGGCGATATTTCTTGTCGGATGGTTTGAAGACATTATTTCGCAGACCGGTGTCTGGCAGGTATTCACTTCGCAGTGCGAAAAACGGTATGGCAGCCGATTGCCTTTCTATGAAACGGGCGAAGATTATTATCCCGACGAAATAAATGTGGAAGACGTACGCTTCATTCTGTGGCATTGCTTTCAGAAAGATAAAATAGGGGAGAAAATCTATAATCCTGAGAATACCGGTATTCTGGCATTGGCAAATGAAATATACGATATCTTCGACGAGGAATTCGAGACAGCTCCGGTAAATGAAAGACTTCAGGATTTCTTTGATTTCTCTTATTTGACAGAGGATGATTTCCTTGAATACAGAAGTAAAGTGGAGTGGTTCTATTTTAATTCATATATCAACATGGGCTGTTATGAATGTTATTTGGATAGCCTGTCCGAGCAGATGGAGGAATTGGGGAAGCGTAAGGAACTTGATGACCGTACGATGGATTTGATGATATATTCCTTTAAGATGAACGCCATATTGTCGGGCAGGACACCTCTTCTTTCCATTACCGCCCCTGATTATCTGAAACTTCTTTTTGAGGAACAGGCTGTGAATCCTGTTGATGCTCCATATATGGACGTTGACAGCAGGTTGGAAGCATTATATCTGGTGACGGACGACACTGATGATTATTATGTGTTCAAGGAATTTTCTGACAAGGAGGAAACGTATAAAGTAACAAAAGATTCTATTGAACTGAACGCTCCAAAGTTAATACCGGGTGATACGGTAGTTACAACAACTCTGTTCAAGTTTGGAAAGTATTGGCAACACAATGGAGCTATGAATATTTATAGCACTAAAGATATTCCGAAACTTGATGACATTAAGAATGATTTATCGGATACTAACAAAAAGGCGGCATACGATGACTTCGTTGCGGCAACTAAAGGAAAACATTTTGTATTCCTGAAAGGAAAAGAAGAGGTGAACGATTTCATTTCAAATAAGATGAAATATAAAATAGCTCAAGGACTGAAAATTCCTGATACGGGAAATGACGTATTGATGCTGTGTATTACACCTAAACAGGGAATATCTGTTGTGCGTAACTATTGTGACTGTATCGCTTCTCCAGATAATCCTTATTATAATAAGGAAAAAGCAGAAAAGAATGCATTTAATTTCCTGACGAATAGCCGATTGATACCATACGAAACAGCATGCGAACTTCTTGATAGAGGATACTTGAAGGATGCAGCCTTGAATAGCACCCAAGGACTGGAACACGGTAAAGAGCTGGTAAGGAAGAATGCTCGATTCATACTGGATTATTTCTTCTATAAGTGCAGGGAGAAGGATTTGTCATAGAAAAAGACTTGCAAATTAATTGCAAAGCATTTGCAATTAATTTGCTCTATTGGTTTAAAACAATGTTTTCGCTTTGTACTTCATTCGCTTTGCACTATCTTTGTGGAAATATGAAACTTGATTTGTATAAATTCATAACCCGCAATTTCCTATGTACGAAGAATTGATTCCACGATATGATTCATTGGTAGCAGAATATAAAGAAATAGTTGCCGATGGATTCAGTAAATCCGATTTCATGGAATATAATGAAATCCTGTTTTCAGCACATAGTTGTGCCATAGAGGGCAATAGTTTCTCTGTAGATGAAACCCGTACTTTGAAGGAGAAAGGATTGGGTATGATTCCTCATGGAAAGACTCTTTTCGAAGCTTTTGAGATTCTCGACCATTTCCAGGCATACGAATATTTGTTGAATAATTTGGATAAACCGCTTACCGAGAAACTGCTGAAAGAGACTCACAGACTGTTGACGGAGCATACTTTAGAGTATAAAACAAGGAATGATGAAGTTCCGAGTAAGCCAGGAGAATATACCACTGTCGATATGTGTGCCGGTGATACAATATTCGGTGAACATGAAAAACTGATAAGGCAGGTTCCACGTCTTCTTGAAAGCACGCAGAGTGCTATAGATAGCGGTGAGGTGCATCCTATGGTTATAGCCGCAAAGTTCCATGGTTTTTATGAGTATCTTCATCCGTTCCGCGATGGTAACGGACGTTTGGGAAGGCTTATGTCAAATTTTATTCTTCTCAAAATGGGACAGCCATTGCTGATAATACCTAACAGTCATAGAGAAGAATATATTGCAGCTTTAAAATATATTAAGAAGGAACGTACTGATGAATTTCTTATTGATTTCTTCTTTAAAACTTCTATTAACAGGCTTCAGCATGAAATATCAGAGAAGAAGAATCTTACGGATAATTTTATAGACGGTTTCCGTTTTGTTTCTGAGTCTAAAAAATAAAAGGTAGAGAATTATTAATCTATCTGTTTAGAAGGTAAGCGTATTTTCCATGTCCTGCTTGTGCGACACGTGATATTATTTTGTAGCTTCTTTCATTACGATTAAACTCTACCAAGTCTTCGCTTCCATCTGGATTGGCTAAATAAATGTTTCCTTTCTCGTCTTTAAACGGTATGGAAATACCTTTAGCCCATCCTTCCAAGTAAATGCGCTCAACTTCTTTACGTACTTCTTCGTTTACTTCTTTGATGGTCTTTCCGTTGGATAGTCTGATATTTTCTATTTCGGTGTATTTGTACATGATTATCAATTAGTTGGGTATTGCAAAGATAATGTAAATTACGGTTTTAGCCTAATTTATGTGTACATTTCGTGCAGGATGTGGATATTGTGCAGGATGTGAAGGAAATTTATATATAAAATAACCCGGAAATACGCATTTACAACGTATTCCCGGGCTATTAGTTTTTATAAGATTAATGTTATTAGTCTTTAGCCTGATGTACAGTGAGTTGTGGGAATGGGAAACCGATTCCTTCTTTGTTGAATGTTTCGTAAACTTTCTTGTTGAAGTCGAAGTATACATCCCAATAGTTGGCTGTAGATGCCCATGCGCGTACCTTTATATCAACACTGCTTGCTGAAAGAGAACCAAGACCGATGAATGGAGCAGGGTCTTTAAGTATTCTATCATCTTCATTGATTATACGTTCTATTACAGCTTTTACCTTTTCGTAGTCCTCACCATATTCAACTCCAATAACCCATTCGGCACGGCGTGTGTCCTGCTTGCTGTAGTTTACTACTACGTTGCTGCTCATTGAGCCGTTTGGAACATAAATTATTTTGTTGTCAACTGTAGCCAAAATAGTGTGGAATATCTGTATTTCCTTTACTGTACCGCTTGCTTCCGGACCGTCGATGAAATCGCCAACCTTAAATGGCTTGAACACCAGAATGATAAGTCCGCCTGCAAAGTTTGAAAGGTTGCCTGAAAGTGCCATACCGATGGCAACACCGGCAGAGGCAAGAATTGCAGCGAAGCTTGTGGTTTCAACGCCAAGACGGGCTATAACAGCAAAAGCAAGAATAAGGTTAAGAGTGATACTGAGAAGACTCTTTAAGAAAGTCTTTACACTCACCTCCAATTTGCGTTTCTCAAGGAATTTAGTCAGCAGTTTTCCTATTTGTTTAATCAGGAAACGTCCGATGACATATATCAGTATTGCTCCGATAATGTTTTTACCTGTTTCAATTCCCCAGCCGACAAGTTTGTCCAATACAGCCTCAAGGTTAATTTTCGATGTAACGTTTGATGCAATGTTTAATAATGTAAGTAGCATAATTAATTATTTATTTGTTTAAAAATTATTCGTCCAATATACCTTTCCCTTGGCGTATTATTTCCGGCTCATCTTCAATGCAGTTTATAACAGTGGATGGATCCAGACCTCCTATACCTCCATCTATAACGATGTCAGTATCGTTGCCGAATTTTTCGAATATCAGTTCCGGGTCGGTAACATATTCTGGATCTTCATTTTCTTCCAGCGGAAGTGTGGTAGACAGGATTGGGGCGTCTATCATACGGCATATTTCCCTGATTATATCGTTGTCAGGTACACGTATACCTACTTCCTTTCTGTTTCTGAATATTTTCGGCAGACGGCTGTCGGCCTTCAAAATAAATGTGAAGGGACCGGGCAGATTCCGCTTCATAAGCTTGAAAGTCGTGTTGCTGACTTTGGCATATTCGCTTATGTTACTTAAGTCATAACAAATAATTGACAGATGATGTTTACGAGAATCTATTTTTTTTAGTTTGCAGATGCGTTCTATCGGACGTTCTTTCAGTGCATGACAGCCTATGGCATACATCGTATCGGTGGGATAGATTATTATTCCTCCATCGTTAAGCGTGTCTGCTATAGTCTGCAGAGTGTCAATGCTGTTGTTTTTACTGTACAGCTTTATTAATGTCCCCATAATGTTTCTTTAAAATCTGAATATTTGCAAAAATAATAAAAAATATTGAGAAATATTATTATTTGTGTTTCTTTCTTAATTCTTCTGCTATCCTGTATTGTATTTCTGCTTCGTATTCCATGCCGGCAGCCTCAAGTGCTTCGCCGAAGAACTGATGTGCTCCCGCATTCTCCGGTTTCAGGCTTGTGGCTCTGTCCAGATCGGAGATTGCTTCCTCTGTCCTGCCGGTGAATAGTCTGAGCTTGCCACGGTTGTAGATGGCTTTGAAATTGTTTGGCTGTATCTGTAGTGCATGGTTGAGGCATCTTTCTGCTTCTTCTATGTTGTCCTCGTCGAAATATGTTACTCCTTTTCTTACCCATGCGTCCACAAATTCAGGGTACAGCTCTATGGCCTTGTCGAAATTGGCGTGTGCGGCTCTGGTATCTTTAGCTTTCGTGATACATTCATTTCCCATCAGATAGTATTCGTGGGCATATTTCTTCAGGTTCTCCTTTTGTTTGCGGAGTTCTTCTTTGAGCGACTTGTTTTCTTCCTTCAGTTTGTTTATTATGCCAAGCTTCTTTCGTATAAATCTCTGTATAAGAGGTTTCTCTATGTCGTATCGGCTATGTATGGCTTTGAAAAAGCTGTCAAGGAATTCCGCAAAATGACCTTTGTCGAATTCTTTAACCGCATTTTCGTATTCAATGTCTGCCTGTGCTTTTTTCATCGCTCTGTCTATAGACATGCTGTCGTTGAACCTTTGGGCAAATTCTGTTATCTCAGGCTTTACGAATATGTCTGTACGGGCTATTTCCTTTTTCAACTGGATTCCTTCGAGCGATGTACACCGGCTTAGAGCTACGTATGTTTGTCCGCCGGCGAATACTCCTACGGTGAAATCTATAATTACGCGGTTGAATGTAAGTCCCTGACTTTTATGTACAGTAATAGCCCATGCCAGTTTGATGGGAAACTGCTTGAATGTCCCGAGTTCCTCTTCTTCTATTTTCTTTTCCTGTTCGTTGTAGTGGTATCGTATGTTGCTCCAGCTTTCCTGCTCTACATAGAATTCCCTTCCTTCTTCGGTTGTGATGCTAATGCTTCCGTCGGCTACGAATCCTGTAATTGTACCCAATGTGCCATTTACCCAGCGTTTTTCCATATCGTTCTTTATGAAAATTATCTGAGCTCCTTTTTTTACGGTCAGTTCCATGTTGGTAGGAAGGCTGCTTTCCGGAAATTCGCCTTTTATCTCGCCTTTTAAAACAACTGGGGGACTGTCTATCTCGTCAAGTTTTCTTTCGTTTATGTAATCTACGCTGTCCCTTCTGGTAGCAAGAGTGATGTACATATCGTTTTCGTTTTTTGATATGGGGGCGTTGAAACGGGTATTAAGGAGTTGCAGGTCGGCTGCACGTGCTGTATTGTTGCGTATATGGTCCAGTATACCTACAAACGCCTTGTCTGTTTGTCGGTACACTTTTTTCAGTTCTATTGATACCAACTCCATCTGGCGGAATACATTTGCCGAGAAGAAATATGGGTTAGGATAGAACTTGCTGAGTATCTCTTTTTCATCACTTTTCACAACAGGTTCCAGCTGAAAGACATCTCCAACGAGCAATAGCTGTTTTCCTCCGAAAGGTTCGCGCATGTTACCGGAATATACTCTTAGAATCTTGTCAATGAAATCGATGATATCCGCCCTGACCATTGAAATTTCGTCTATTATGATAAGTTCCAGACTTTTCAGGAGTTTTCTGTGATTGGAAGTATATTTCAACGACTCATGAAGTCTGCCACCTTTGAATTTTGGGTCATCAGGAAGCAAAGGATGAAACGGGAGTTTGAAAAAACTGTGCATTGTACTTCCTCCTGCATTAATGGCAGCAATGCCTGTAGGTGCCAGGACTACATATTTCTTCTTTGTATTCTGGCAGATATATTTCAGGAAAGTAGATTTTCCTGTTCCGGCTTTTCCTGTGAGAAAAACGGACTGATGGGTATATTGGATTAGCTTTAATGCATTTTGGAACTCTTCGTTGCTTGTGTCTATACCTGATGTAGTCATTTTGGGGACGGTAAGTTTCTTTATATTTTCTTGTTCTGAATGCGAATATAGTAATTAAATTTTAAAGTTGTGATAATAATTGGTTGTGTCATTTATTGATATGTAAAAAAGCGCCTGTAAATTAATACAGACGCTTTTCTTTATTTCCAGACCTCACGGTCATAATTTTCAAATTACTAGGGTCGTTGTGACCCGAAACTTTTTACTTTCTGTTTGCCATGTTGTCGTTCAACATTACATAACCCCAAATCATTGGGTCTGCATTGGCAATCTTGTTAAAAATACTTTTTACCTTTTTCATAATGTTATCCTTTCTTCTTTAAGTTAATAATAACTTTTCTTTTCTCTCGGGCGAACCTCACGGCTGGCCTTCGATTTTTACCTTAATCATTTTACCTATTTACCTTAAAATTATTTATGTGTTTAGTTAAGTTTAGGACCTGTCGGTCTTTAATTACACTGCAAAGATAAGGCCTTTTTTTTCACAAAATATGTTATGCGACATGTTTTTCAATTTTTATAGCTTTTTATTGATGTAAATCAAATAAAAGTATTATAGCTGACATTTTTGTCATGTAATATTGTCTGTATAATATTTTTTTGTCATGTTATTATCCCAATATAGGAACAAGATATTTTGTAATCAGGTATCCTCCGCCTACGAGCCAGATATAAAGCAGTCCGGCAAGAACGAATGGTTTTGCGCCTGCCTGTTTGAACTTGTCAATGCTTGTGTCTGTTCCCAGTGCTGTCATAGCCATTGTGAGCATGAATGTGTCAATATATTCAATAGCGCCATTCAGAGGTATTTCTTTTACGCTGTCTACACCAAGAAGATACTGAAGAAGTGAGTTGAGACAGATTATACCGATGAAACCGAATGCAAACCAAGGAATTGTGATTTTACTTTTCTGTGTTTTACCGTTTTCGTCCTTGGTCTTACGTCCTGAAAGGGCGATACCCATTATAACAAGTACCGGAGCAAGCATCATTACGCGTATCATTTTTGTGATAGTGGCTGTACCGGCTATTCCCAATGAGTCTGTAGGGTCCATGGCATTTCCGGCTCCTGCCACGTGAGCCACTTCGTGAAGGGTACTTCCTGTATATATTGCCACGCCGGTATCTCCCAGCGCATCAAGCATTCCTGAACGGTACATGATAGGGTAGAGGAACATTGATATAGTTCCGAAAATAACCACTGTAGATACTGCGATAGCTGTTTTATGACCTTCGCATTTCACTACCGGTTCGGCTCCTAATACAGCAGCTGCACCACAGATGGCACTACCTGTAGCAGTCATCAGCGATGTATCTGCATCCATTTTCAGTAGCTTGCCAAGCCATATTCCCAGGAAGATTGTACCGGCTACTATTATTGTGTCTATAACCACTGCCGGTATTCCTACAGCTGCTACTTGTGTAAGTGTAAGGCGGAAACCATAGAGCACTATACCTGCACGAAGTATCTGTTTGGTGCAGAACTTAATTCCAGGTACCCATGTCTCAGGCAGTTTGTTTCTCAGACTGTTGGCATATAGCATACCAAGGAAGATACCTACAATCAGCGGACTGAATGACAAACTTTTTACGAATGGAATTTCTGCGATGTAGAATGCGGAGAAAGAGAATAGTGCGATAAGCAGAATACCGTGTATGGTATTGGCGCGATTTTCTTTTGTAAACATATTGTTCTTGTTTAATATTATAGTTTCTTATTTTCGGCTGCAAAGATAATGCTTTTGCCAATACTTTGTTTTTCATCTTATTTTATAGCTTATAACTTTTGGTAATAGCTAAAATACCGAATAATTACAGTGGTGTACTTTTATTATGTCAAGCATTATTGTTAATTTTGCGTCCGAAAATATAAATATAACGGAATGAAGAATTTATTTGGTGCTCTCTGCGCATTTGCTATAGTTGTAATGGCATTCTCATCGTGCGGAGACAAGAGTATGAAGATGAATAATCCACGTAATATAAAAGGAGTGGTGAGTTACAAACGTTCTTTTGGCGATTTGAATGCCGTACAGCTCAAGACAGCAAAGGCTATAGGTATAACCCCTGTGGCATCGCGCGAAGAAGCTGAACATCTGAAGAAAAAATTGGTAAAAATAGAACCATGCGAGTATTATGACATGGATTCGCTTACACATTCCATTCCTTATCTTGTTCCTACAGCCAGTGCATTGCTTGAATCTATAGGCGAGAATTTTCTTGATTCGCTCGAAAGCAAGGGACTTAATCCTAATAAGATTATCGTAACTTCTGTTACACGTACTAAAGAAGACGTTAAACGACTTAGACGTACAAACGTTAACGCTTCAATGAACTCATGTCACTTTTACGGCACAACATTCGATATTAGCTGGAAGAGATTTACCAAGGTGGAAGATCCTGACGGACGACCAATGCAGGATGTACGCGCTGATACACTTAAGCTGGTTCTGTCGGAGGTGCTTCGCGATTTGAAGAAAGAAGAAAGATGTTATGTCAAATATGAACTGAAACAGGGATGTTTCCATATCACAGCAAGAAAATAACGGAATGAACAGATATTTTATTTACCTGGCTTATGACGGTACGAACTATCACGGATGGCAGATCCAGCCAAACGGTGACAGTGTTCAGGAAACTCTGAACAGGGCTTTGGCTACATTCCTGAGGGATGAAAATATAGAAGTAGTTGGAGCCGGACGCACGGATGCCGGTGTACACGCCCGATTGATGGTTGCCCATTTTGATATCGATCGCGAGCTGGACTGTGCGCAGGTAACAGATAAGTTGAACCGTTTGCTGCCTCAGGACATATCGGTTTATAATGTGAAACGTGTACGTGAGGAAGCTCATGCGCGTTTTGATGCCACATATCGTACATATAAATATTACATTACTACGCGCAAAGATCCGTTTGCGCGTCATTATTCCTGGAGGTTATTCCAGAAACTTGATATTGAAAAGATGAATGAGGCAGCTGCCGTTCTTTTTGATTACATAGATTTCACAAGTTTCAGTAAACTCCATACTGACGTTAAAACCAATAATTGCAAGATAATGCATGCCGAGTGGACTCAGTGTGGAGAGGATGAATGGGTATTTACCATTCAGGCAGACAGATTTTTGCGCAACATGGTGCGTGCTGTGGTAGGTACACTGGTAGAAGTGGGACGCGGAAAACTCTCTGTCGACGGTTTCCGTAAGGTTATTGAAGACAAGAACCGTTGCAGTGCAGGAACCTCTGTTCCGGCTCATGCCCTGTTCCTTGTTGATATAGGTTATCCTGAGGATTTGTTTTTATAAAAACTCAAGAACTTAAAAACTAAATATATGTGGTTACTTTTAGCATTCTGCTCAGCGGCATTGCTGGGCTTTTATGATGTGTTCAAGAAGAAATCGTTGGCAAATAATGCTGTTCTTCCTGTGCTCGGACTGAATACATTGTTTTCCAGTCTTATATTTATTCCTTTTATACTGATTTCGCATTTCAGTCCTGAAGTGCTTGACGGCTCTTTGTTTTATGTTCCCGATGCAGGCTGGGAAGTGCACAAATTCATTATCCTAAAGTCGTTTATAGTGCTTGGCTCATGGGTGTTCGGTTATTTCGGTATGAAGCATCTGCCTCTTACTATAGTAGGACCTATCAATGCGACACGACCTGTGATGACACTCGTAGGCGCACTTCTTATATTTGGCGAACGACTGAATCTGTATCAGTGGATTGGAGTGTTGCTTGCCATTATATCTTTTTTCCTTTTAAGCCGTTCAGGTAAAAAAGAAGGGATTGACTTTAAGCACGACCGTTGGGTATGGTTTGTTGTACTGGCGGCTGTTTTGGGAGCTATAAGCGGACTTTACGACAAGTATCTTATGGGGCAGTTCAATAACATGGTGGTGCAGGCATGGTATAATATCTACCAGCTGTTCCTTATGGGAGGTGTGATACTTTTCCTTTGGTGGCCAAGGCGTAAGCATGGAACTCCTTTCCGTTGGGACTGGTGTATTATTCTGATTTCGATATTTCTTTCTGCTGCCGATTTTGTGTATTTCTATGCCTTGTCGATGGAAGATTCGATGATTTCAATTGTTTCAATGGTAAGACGAAGCAGTGTTGTTGTTTCCTTCCTGTTCGGAGCAATGGTATTCCGTGAGAAGAATCTCAAGAGCAAGGCCGTGGATTTGCTTCTGGTGTTGATAAGTATGTTGTTCCTGTATTTGGGAAACGTGTTGGGATAGTAATTAGATCTTGAAATATGGAAAATGTTTAGCTCCTGTTTAAACAGTATTTAAATACCGTTTAAACAGGAGCTAAATTTATGTTTATGATATTGTCATATCCGGAATCATATTGAGCAGAACCTCATCAACCCCCTTACTCTTTAGGGTCTTTATATCAGATGAGAATATCTCATAGAATGAAGATTTCTTGTCTTGCAGTTCAATTGCTTTTTTATAGAATGAGATAGCGCTTTTTATATCGTTGTTCACCAGATATACATGCCCTATATTCATCCAGTCTTCCGCTATGGCATCTTTCTTTTCCAGTATTTTGGTGTACATGTCTATCGCATCGTCATATCTGTCCATCATGAAATAACACCATGCGATTGCCCTTTGAGCCGAAGTCTTGCCTTTAGTCATGTATTCCACCTTGAACATATATCTCAGGGCTTCATCGTATATACCTTCAGTGATGAGTGCCTGCCCTATCTGGGTGCAGATGCTCAGGTCATCCGGGTTTATCTGCTCGGCTTCTTTCAGATATTCGTGTACAAGGTCATAGCGTTTTTTCTTTTTATAGCAAAGTGCTATGTTTTTAAGTGTCCATATATTCCCCGGAGAAAGGATATCGGCTTGCTTAAGCAGTTCCAGTGCTTTGTCGTAACTCTTATTTAAAATATTCACATACGCTATTTTCTGCAAAGCTTCGTAATCATTAGGATTGTCATCGATGATGTCCATATAGGCAAATACAGCGTCATCCACATGTCCTTTGGCGAACAGATAGTCTGCCAGTTGTTTTAGTTTGCCGCTTTCTTTTACTATTTTTCGTATTGATATGTTTTGCCACAAGGCAATTTTATCCGAGAATATATCTAATTTCTCATTATACTTTCTCCAAAGTTTGCAGAAACGGTATAAGTCCTGTATGAAAAGTCTGCTTTCGGTCTGTCGTTTTTTCTTTTCAGTAGCTATACCTTCTAATTCTTCATTCATTTTGTTCTGTGCAGTAAGTCCTGTATTCATCGCATCCAAAGGCAGGTTAGGCATAGTCTTGAAAGTCAGACATAAAGAAAATCTGTCGGAATTACACATGTCTGTAGCTTTCATCAGGGTTTCGATGAATGGCTTATAATTGTTTTTTTTGTCCGCCATCATTTCATGTATTACCGGCACTTCCGGACTGAAGATGTAGAACCAGTGTGACGGTTCGTAGAAGAAAGGATAGCTTTTCAGATTTGAGAATGTGCACATGTTTGTGTCCGCTCCTTCCTGACGCAGCATGTCCAGTTCTTTTATCTGATCTTTGATTTTCTCTATGTTCTCTTTCCACTCAGGATTCTCTTCTATAATATCTTCAATAAACTCTTCAATATTCATGTCTGACATATCATCGATAGGTGATGTCAGCTCCGTAGATTGCATTATCGAAGGTATTATCTCGTCTCTCATCTTCTTGTTTATGTTCTCTGTGTCAAGTGATAAAACCATTTGTATGATTACAGTATAGAAATCATCCAGGAAATATGGATTATCTTTCATCAGATTTATTTCGTCCAGAAGATAAGGGTATGAATAGTCGATTGTTTCACTTTGAAGGTGTATCGCTATCATTATACCCACTAAAGCACGTTGTGTGATTACAGGGCTTTTGCATTTCAGATAGATATGCAAAAGCGTCCTGAACTTATATATATCAAGCATGTATATGAGGCTCAGACATAAAGCCGATGTGAATAATGCTTTGTCATTGTCGGATATTTTTTCTGATTCTATTATCGAAAGTGCTCCGTTATAATCCTCCTCGTTCCATACTACAGGCCGCCAGGTCTTGTTGAATAACTCTTCAAGTATTGATTGTCTTATTTTAATTTGAGTTTCTGTAAGTTCTGTCCGGTATGGTTCTTCATACATGTCGGAGATTCTGATGTCTTTTTGTCTTTCTTCCAGTTTCTGCAGTATTTCAGCGTATCCTTTCGAAGGGCTATGTTTTTCCTCTCTGTATGTTTGTGAAACGTATGAACTGTCATTTTCCAGCATATTCTGAATTTTTACTCTTTCATTAAGAATAAATGCTTTTCTTAATAATTGGGTATACATTTCTTTCCTTTCCGGATCGTTCATACCTTGGCTGGTGTATTGCAGCATTAAGCCGTATGTGGTTTTCAGACTTTCAATGTCCGATTTTATCTGCCAGTTGTCTGTAGAAGATGCGTATTCATGAAGTTTTTCGAGAGCTTCTTTCAGTTTGTGGCTATAAATCAAATTTTTTATCTCGTTGTACATATACGGTAATTTCAATATTTATACTATTGCTGCAAAAATAATAACTTTTTCGTAAATTTGCACGAACTATTTTTCATAACGATGACTATTACAGAATTGCAAAACGTATATGCCGCTCATCCTAACACCAAAGGTTTGGCTTCGATTCTTAAGGATGGTGGCATAAAGACTGTTTATGTGGGCGGTGTGCATGCTTCGTGTGTATCATTGTTCTTTTCGGCATTTATAAAGAATAATCCATCAGTATATGTGTTTGTGCTTAATGACAGTGAGGAGGCCGGATATTTCTATCACGATATGGTTCAGGCCAATGGTGATGCGGATATCCTGTTTTTCCCTTCGTCGTACAGGCGTGCCATCAAGTATGGGCAGAAAGATGCTGCAAACGAGATTCTTCGCACCGAAGTGTTGAGCCGTCTGGAAAAGAGGGATAATCTGGCGGTGGTTACTTATCCTGAAGCTTTGGCGGAAAAAGTGGTGTCGAAGAAGCTTCTGACGGACAAGACCGTTTCGCTCAAGGTTGGTCAGAATGTTGAGACTGACACTATAGCTGCACAATTGATATCGTTGGGGTTCGATCATGTGGACTATGTTTACGAGCCGGGGCAGTTTGCCACACGTGGAAGTATTCTCGATGTGTTTTCCTTTGCGTCAGAGTATCCTTACCGTATAGACTTCTTTGGTGACGAGATAGACAGTATACGAACTTTTGAGGTTGAATCGCAGTTATCGAAAGAGAAGAAGACTGCTGTAAATATAGTTCCGGAGTTGACAGGAGTTACCGGCGATTCGGTGACATTCCTTGATTTTCTTCCATCACACGCTTTGCTGTGTGTGAAAGACCTGTTATGGGTAAGGGAAAGGATACAGAGTATTCATGATGAAGTTCTTTCATCGCAGGCTATAGCTGCTGCCGAAGACGGTGACAATGAGGAACTGCCTGACATACAGAAAACCATTATTCAAGGAACTGATTTCACAGACAAGGCTCTTGATTTCAGAAGGATTGATTTTGGTTCAAAACCTATCGGTACACCTCAGGCAAGGTTGAAGTTTGAGACTTCTGTCCAGCCTATTTTCCATAAGAATTTTGATATGGTTTCGTCTTCTCTGAATGATTTCATCCAGAGAGGGTATAAGATATATATATGTTCCGACAGCTCCAAACAGACTGACCGACTGAAGGATATATTCAAGGAGAGGGGAGATAATATAGTATTTGAACCGGTAGATCGCACTCTTCATGAAGGTTTCGTAGATCATACAATGCGTTTGTGTATATTCACCGACCATCAGATATTCGACCGTTTCCATAAATACAATCTCCGCAGCGACAAGGCACGTAGCGGTAAAGTTGCACTTTCGCTTAAGGAACTTAATCAGTTTGAACCTGGAGACTATGTCGTTCATATAGACCATGGTATAGGCCGTTTTGCCGGACTGGTACGCATACCTAACGGGAATACCACTCAGGAAGTAATCAAGTTGATTTATCAGAATGATGATGTGGTGTTCGTGTCAATCCATTCGCTTCATAAGATTTCCAAATATAAGGGCAAGGAAGGCGAGCCGCCAAGAATAAGCAAATTGGGAACAGGCGCGTGGGAGAAAATCAAGGAACGCACCAAGACCAAGATAAAGGACATAGCCCGCGACCTTATAAAACTTTATTCGCAGCGCAAACAGGAAAAAGGTTTCAAGTACAGTCCGGACAGTTTCTTGCAGCATGAGCTGGAAGCTTCGTTCCTGTATGAAGATACTCCGGACCAGTCGAAAGCTACCCAGGAGGTTAAAGCCGATATGGAGAGCGACCGTCCTATGGACAGACTTGTCTGTGGAGACGTAGGTTTCGGAAAGACGGAAGTTGCCGTAAGAGCGGCTTTCAAGGCTGTGGCAGACAATAAACAGGTGGCAGTACTTGTCCCTACAACTGTTCTTGCATACCAGCATTTCCAGACTTTCAAGAAACGACTTGAGGGATTGCCTTGCAAGGTGGAATATCTTAGCCGTGCACGTACGGCCAAGGATACCAGTAGAATTTTGAAAGAGCTTGCCGACGGTCAGATAAATATCCTTATCGGTACTCACAAGATAATAGGAAAGAGTGTCAAGTTCAAGGATTTGGGCTTGCTTATCATAGACGAGGAACAGAAGTTCGGGGTAAGTGTGAAAGAAAAACTACGTCAGATAAAGGTGAATGTTGATACACTTACTATGACGGCCACACCTATTCCGCGCACCCTCCAGTTCTCGCTTATGGGCGCAAGAGACCTGTCTGTAATTCAGACACCACCGCCTAACAGATATCCTATACAGACCGAGGTTCATACTTTCAACGAGGAGATAATAACCGAGGCTATAAACTTCGAGATGAGCCGCAACGGTCAGGTGTTCTTTGTGAACAACCGCATACAGAACCTTGCGGAGCTGAAGGCTCTGATAGAAAGAAACATACCAGATTGCCGTGTGTGTATAGGTCACGGTCAGATGCAGCCCGATGAACTGGAGAAGATTATTTTCGATTTCGTTAATTACGATTACGACGTACTTCTTGCTACAACCATAATAGAAAGCGGTATAGACATTCCGAACGCCAATACCATTATAATAAATCAGGCGCAGAACTTCGGTCTGAGCGACCTTCATCAGATGCGCGGACGTGTGGGACGCGGAAACAAGAAAGCCTTCTGCTATCTGCTTGCACCGCCTTTAAGCTCTCTCACTCCGGAAGCACGCCGCCGTCTGCAGGCAATAGAGAACTTCAGCGATTTGGGCAGCGGTATTCATATCGCAATGCAGGATCTTGACATTCGTGGAGCTGGAAACATGCTGGGAGCCGAACAGAGCGGTTTCATTGCCGATTTGGGATATGAAACATATCAGAAAATATTGGCAGAGGCAGTTACAGAACTTAAGAACGATGAGTTCTCCGAACTTTATGCCGATGAAGTGAAAGCTGGTGATGAGGTTTTGAGCGGCGAAGGTTTCGTAGATGAATGTACCGTAGAGAGCGACCTCGAACTCTTGTTCCCTAACGAATATATACCGAGCAGCAGCGAAAGAATGTTGCTCTACCGTGAGCTTGACAAACTGGAACTCGACAAAGATGTAGAAGATTTCAAAGCGCGTCTGATAGACCGTTTCGGAGCAATTCCGCCTGAAGGGGAAGAGCTGATACGTATAGTTCCGTTGAGACGTATCGCCAAGCGTCTTGGTATAGAGAAGATATTCCTGAAATCAGGACGTATGACACTCTTCTTTGTAAGCAATCCTGACAGTCCGTACTATCAGAGTGAGGCTTTCGGCAAGATGATAGGCTATATGTCGCGCTATCCGCGCCAATGTAATCTCAGGGAACAGAACGGAAAACGCAGCATGATTATCAAGGATATAAAAGATGTGCAGTCGGCTGTAAGGGAATTGCAGGAAATAACGAGCATACAAGCTGGATAAATAAAATAATATAGAACTGAAATATAATATTTGAATAATGAGAAAGAATATTCTAATGCTGATACTTGGTGCGGGAGCTTTGACTGCTCAGGCTGCAAGTATTAATCCTTTATGGATGCGTGATGTACGCATATCGCCCGATGGTAAATCAGTGGTTTTCTGCTATAAGGGGGATGTGTATAAGGTTAGTTCCGACGGTGGACAGGCTGTTCAGCTTACCACACAGGAGTCGTATGAATCGGACCCGGTATGGTCGCCCGACGGTAAGCAAATAGCTTTTGCAAGCGACCGTTATGGTAATCAGGATGTGTTCATTATGTCGGCTGATGGTGGTCCGGCACGCAGACTTACCCTTAATTCTGCGTCAGAGATACCTACAGCTTTCAGTACCGACGGCAAGTTCGTCTATTTTTCCGCATCTATTCAGGACCCTGCACAGAGTGCTCTTTTCCCTACTTCGGCTATGACTGAACTTTATAAAGTTCCAGCAGAAGGAGGAAAAACTTTACAGGTTCTTGCCACTCCTGCCGAAATGGTTGAGTTTAATAATGAAGGCGATTTGTTCCTTTATCAGGACTGTAAGGGGTATGAAGATGAGTGGAGAAAGCATCATACTTCTTCCGTAACACGTGATGTCTGGTTATATGATACAAAAAGCGGAAAGCATACCAATCTTACAGAGCGTGCAGGTGAAGACAGAAATCCTGTATTCTCGGATGATGAGAAGACCGTATTTTTCCTAAGTGAAAGAAACGGAGGATCTTTTAATGTCTATTCTTTCCCACTTTCGGACCCAAAGAATGTGAGTCAGATTTCCGACTTTAAGGTTCATCCCGTAAGATTCCTTTCGGTTGGTGACGGAAATAAATTGTGCTACTCTTATAATGGTGAGATTTATACTCAGAACCTTGGAGAAAAGCCAAAGAAACTGAATGTTACTGTTGTGAGAGATGATGAGGCTATGCCTGAAAATATGAGCTTCACACGTGGCGCAAGTGAGGCGGTAGTATCTCCAGACGGTAAACAGGTGGCATTTATTGTGCGTGGTGAGGTTTTTGTGACTTCTGTAGAATACAATACCACCAAGCGGATAACCAATACTCCGGAAGCAGAGAAAGGTGTTTCTTTCGGGGCAGACAACCGCACTTTGGTTTATGCAAGCGAAAGAGGAGGTAACTGGGAACTATATCTGGCTAAGATTGCCCGTAAGGATGATCCTAATTTCCCTAACGCCACACTTATAGAGGAAGAAGCTTTGCTGCCTTCAACATCGGTGGAACGTGGATATCCTAAGTTCTCTCCCGACGGTAAGGAAGTGGCTTTCATTGAAGACAGAAACAAACTTATGGTGGTGAACCTCGAATCGAAGAAAGTAAGACAGATCACCGATGGTTCTACATGGTATAATACTTACGGAGGATTTGAGTATTCATGGAGTCCTGACGGAAAGTGGTTCACTCTTGAATTTATAGGTCACAAACACGATCCTTACACTGACATAGGTATTGTTAAGGCCGACGGAAAAGGAGATATTGTGAATATTACAGGAAGCGGTTACACAAGCGGTTCTCCTCGCTGGGTTATGGATGGTAATGCTCTTCTTTTCACTACCGAGAGATATGGTATGCGTAATCATGCTTCATGGGGCTCGCTGGATGATGTAATGATAGTCTTCATGAATCAGGACTCATATGATAAATTCCGTCTTAGCAAGGAGGATTATGAAATAGAGAAGGCTCTGAAGGAAGAACAGGAGAAGGCTTCCAAGAAGGAAAACAACTCTAAGGGCGACAAGAGTTCAAAGAAAGACGATAAAAAATCAAAGAAGGGTGATGATGCCGACAAGAAGGACGAAGAATCTGTAAAACCTGTAGAAGTTGAAACAGATGGCATAGAAGACCGTATCGTACGTCTTACTCCTAACTCATCAAGCATAGCTTCTGCTATTATTTCAGAGGATGGAGAGAAGCTTTACTATCTGTCTTCATTCGAGGGTGGATATGATATGTGGAAGTTGGACCTGAGAAAAAAAGAAACCAAGCTCCTGCATAAGATGGATGCCGGATGGGGAGATATGCAGACCGACAAGGAAGGTAAGGCTGTATTTATTCTTGGTGGTAGCAATATGCAGAAAATGGATGCTTCGTCCGAGTCTCTGAAGCCTATAACATATAAGGCTGAAATGAAAATGGACCTTGCCGCAGAACGTGAATATATGTTCAATCATGTATATAAACAGGAGAAAAAACGTTTCTATGAGGTTAATATGCATGGAGTAGACTGGGAAGGACTTACCGCGGCTTATCGCCGTTTCTTGCCTCATATCTCAAATAATTATGACTTTGCAGAGATGCTTAGTGAGTGGCTTGGCGAACTTAATGTTTCGCATACCGGTGCAAGCTATCGTCCGTCTTCAAAGACTGAGGCTACAGCAAACTTGGGATTACTGTACGACTGGGAATATTCCGGTAAGGGACTTCGTATTTCTGAAGTTGTGGCCAAAGGTCCGTTTGACAGAAAGAATTCCAAAGTTGAGGCCGGAAATATAATTGAAAAGATTGACGGCAGTGTTATAGACAAGGATACAGATTATACAACTCTCCTTAACGGAAAGGCCGGTAAGAAGGTGCTTGTATCTGTTTATAATCCAGAATCCGGTGAAAGATGGGATGAAGTGGTTAAACCGGTTACAAGTGGTGCCATGAGTTCCCTTTTGTATAAACGTTGGGTTAAGCAGCGTGCCGAGGAGGTAGAGAAACTTTCCGGTGGACGTCTGGGCTATGTTCATGTCCAGTCTATGGACGACGGAAGTTTCCGTACAGTATATTCTGATATCTTAGGTAAGTACAATAATTGTGAAGGAATTGTTATCGATACACGTTTCAATGGTGGAGGTCGCCTGCATGAGGATATCGAGGTGCTGTTTAGTGGCAAGAAATACTTCACACAGGTGGTAAGAGGTCGTGAAGCTTGTGATATGCCAAGCCGCAGATGGAACAAGCCTTCTATTATGCTTCAGTGTGAGGCTAATTACTCTAATGCTCATGGAACTCCGTGGGTATATAAGCATAAAGGTATAGGCAAACTGGTGGGTGCTCCTGTTCCAGGAACTATGACAAGTGTCAACTGGGAGCGTCTTCAGGACCCTACACTTGTATTCGGTATTCCTGTGGTAGGTTATCGTTTGCCTGACGGAAGCTATTTGGAAAATACACAGCTTGAACCTGATATCTATATCCTGAACTCTCCTGAAACTATTGTTAAAGGTGAGGATACTCAGCTGAAGGCTGCTGTAGAGGAATTGCTGAAAGAAATCGATTCGGGCAAGTAAGGCTTAAAAATACTTAAAAAAAACGTGGGCAAATTTTAGGTAAAACGTGGGCATGTTTTAAGTCAAATTTGCTCACGTTTTTTTTCTGATGTCTGAACGAATGAAAACACTCCTGAATTTATACGATTTATGCTGGCGAAGAAGTTATAAAAGAAAATTCTTTTTTTGTTGCGGATTTTAATATTATTGATTGGTCAAACCGAAAATTTATCTTTCATTTTGTTCTTCACTTTGTTTGTATTATCTTTATCGCATCAATGTAAAATAAATAATAAGCATGAAGTATCCTATTGGAATCCAAAGTTTTGATCGTATTATAGAAGAAGGTTATGTCTATGTAGACAAAACAGATTTGATATACAGTTTGACACACGATGGTGGAATATATTTTCTTAGTCGTCCACGCCGTTTTGGTAAGAGTCTTCTTGTATCAACTATAGAAAACTATTATCTGGGTCGTAAAGACTTGTTCAAGGGATTGGCAATGGAAAAACTTGAAAATGAATGGAACATACATCCGGTCTTTCATGTGGATTTTAATAGTACAAACTTCAGTAATCCTGGTGAACTGGAGAAAAAACTGATTTTTTATGTATCAGAATGGGAGCGTAATTTTAATTTGCCGGACAGGACAGATATACTTGGAATAGGAGATAGGTTTGTGGAAGTTCTTCGTGCTGCACATGAACAGACTGGATATCGTGCTGTTGTTTTGATTGATGAATATGACAAACCAATGCTGGATGTACTCGATATAGACTATGAATTGGAAGAAACGCATCGTAATGTTTTGAAATCTTTCTATTCTGCATTTAAGAGTGCTGATGCTCATTTACAGTTTGTATTTCTTACAGGTGTTACTAAATTTTCTCAGGTCAGTGTGTTCAGCGGTTTTAATCAACCCAAGGATATAAGTTTGGACAGACGATATGAGTCGCTTTGCGGAATCACTCAGAATGAGTTGGAGAATTATTTTGCAGAACCAATGACTGCAATGGCATCTGAGTACAGATGTACAACGGATGAAATTAAGCAAATGCTAAAACAGAAATATGACGGTTATCATTTCAGTGACCGTATGACTGACGTTTACAATCCTTTCAGTCTTCTTAATGCTTTTGATAGTGTAAGTATGAATAATTTTTGGTTCAGTTCCGGTACACCTACATATCTTATTCGCCTTCTTTCGCATTCTAAAGAAAATATGAATGAACTTACAGGAAAATATTACCGTCCGGAACAATTTATAGATTATAAGGCAGATATAGAGCGTCCTCTTCCTATGATTTATCAGAGTGGCTATCTGACTATAAAGGATTATGATATGCGCCGAAACCGGTTCCTTCTGGATTTTCCGAACAATGAGGTTAAGGATGGTTTACTGACTGCATTGGCTTCGTCTTATCTTCAACCTCGTACATACGTGAGTAACTGGATTGATGATGCTGTTGACGCATTTGAATCGGGTGAACCGGAGACTCTTCATACATTGTTTACATCCTTTTTCGCAAGTATTCCTTATACGATGCGTCGTAAAGATAACGAACAGGAGAGAGAACGGTATTTCCAATATACTTTTTATTTAATAATGCGTCTTATTAGTGTATATACTGTGTATGTGGAAAAAGTTCAGAGTCAGGGACGGGTGGATTGTGTCGTGGAAACATCTGATTATGTATATATATTCGAGTTCAAGCTTGATGGTACAGCTGATGAGGCTGTTCAGCAAATAGAAGAGAGAGGTTATGCGCGCGAATATGCTTCGGATAGTAGGAAAGTATATAAAATAGGTGTAAGCTTTTCTTCTGAAACAGGTACTATTAATGAGTGGAAAACAGTTTTCTCTAATCTGAACAATAGGGAAACTTGTTAATAGTTTTTGTAAATGTCTTTATAATTTTATTAACCACAGCAATGGGCTGACGCAATACCTAATTTCTTCATTTTGCCATAGTGCACGATAAAATATATCGTCTGTGTCATAATTATTACACCATTTTTCCATAAAAAATGTTTTATTTGCAAAAAAGTATAATTTATGACACTATCTAAACGACAAAAGATTTTTATATCTGTTGTATCAGGAATAATTGTAGGAGGAGGATTGTTTTTTCTCTACTTGCTGAGGGCGCATACATATCTCACGGATGAGCCTTCTGCTTGTGTGAACTGCCATATCATGTCGCCTTATTATGCAACGTGGATGCACAGCTCCCATTCAAGGGATGCAACGTGTAATGACTGTCATGTACCGCATGAGAATTTCGTCAGGAAATGGACTTTCAAGGGTATGGACGGAATGAAACATGTTGCGGCTTTTCTGACAAGTTCCGAACCTCAGGTCATACAGGCCCATCCCGCAAGTTCACAGGTTATAATGAATAATTGTATCAGGTGTCACCAGCAATTGAATACGGAATTTGTGGAAACGGGACGCATAGATTATATGATGTCCGAAGTAGGAAAAGGTAAGGCATGCTGGGACTGCCACAGAGATGTTCCCCATGGTGGAAAAAACAGTCTTTCTTCCACTCCTGCGGCTATTGTGCCGTTGCCAGACTCTCCTGTTCCGGAATGGCTTAGAAAAATGAAGAAGTAAAATAATTAAATCTAGAGTATATGATGAATAATTTTAAATCTTGGCATGGATGGTTATTGTTTTTTGTTTCAATGGCCGTAGTTTTTTGTTTGGGATTAGCGGTGTCTGCTCTGTCCGAACGTAGGGCAGAGGTGGTGAGCATCTTCAACAACAGGAAGAACCCTATGAAGGGAATCGTTCCACAGAATGAGAAGTTCCAGAGTGATTTTCCTCGTGAATATCAGACGTGGACAGAAACTGCCATAACTGATTTCCAGAGTGAGTTCAATGGAAACATCCAGGTTGATGTACTCGAGCAGCGTCCCGAAATGGTAATTCTATGGGCTGGCTATGCTTTCTCAAAAGATTATGCTACACCACGAGGACACATGCATGCCATAGAGGATATCCGTGCAACTCTACGTACAGGAGCCCCTCAGACTGCAAACGACGGACCACAACCTTCGACCTGTTGGACTTGTAAGAGTCCGGACGTTCCACGTATGATGCAGGAAATAGGAGTTGATTCATTCTATAACAACAAGTGGGCAGCTTTCGGTTCTGAGATTGTAAACCCAATAGGATGTTCGGATTGTCATGATTCCGAGACTATGGACCTTCACATCAGCCGTCCGGCACTGATTGAAGCTTTTGCCCGTCAGGGAAAAGACATAACAAAGGCTACACCACAGGAAATGCGCTCACTGGTATGTGCGCAGTGTCATGTGGAATACTACTTTAAGGGTGACGGAAAATATCTGACTTTCCCGTGGGATAAAGGTATGACTGTTGAGGCTATGGAGCAGTATTACGATGAAAACAATTTCTCTGATTATACTCACGCATTGAGCCGTGCTCCGATTATCAAGGCGCAGCATCCAGACTATGAGATTTCGCAGATGGGAATACACGGACAGCGTGGAGTATCATGTGCCGACTGCCACATGCCTTATAAGAGTGAAGGCGGATTGAAATTCAGTGACCACCATATCCAGAGCCCGCTTGCCATGATAGACCGTACATGTCAGGTTTGTCATCGTGAAAGCGAAGAGACTTTGCGAAACAATGTTTACGAACGTCAGCGTAAGGCTAATGAAATAAGAAACCGTCTTGAAAAGGAACTTGCGTCTGCACATATAGAAGCCAAGTTCGCATGGGATAAGGGTGCTACTGAAACTGAGATGAAACCTGTATTGAAGCTTCTTCGCGAAGCGCAGTGGAGATGGGATTTTGGAGTCGCTTCACACGGAGCTGCATTCCATGCACCTCAGGAGATACAGAGGATCCTTTCGCATGGACTCGACAGAGCTTTGCAGGCACGACTCTCTATATCAAAGGTTCTTGCAAAGCATGGATATACAGACAATGTTCCTATGCCTGATATTTCTACAAAGGAAAAGGCTCAGAAATACATCGGACTCGATATCCCTGCCGAGAAAGCTGCCAAAGAACGTTTTATGAACAATACTGTTCCTGGATGGCTGAAAGAAGCAAAGGCTAACGGACGTATTATCTAAAATTGATATGTGGAATAATTCTTGGGGACTGAAAGAAGGTATAATGACCTGTGGCGGACTTGTCGTCATAGGTCTTATACTTCATATTATTACCGGTGCTGTTGATTGGAACAGTTTTGCCAGTCCGCTTAATGTATATATCTTGGTGCTGTATGTGGCCGCCTTGATAGTGCTCTATCTTTTAAGGTCGAAGCTGTATTTCGTACGTTGGGCTATGTCGTATAAGGCTGCTGTTCCGTCTTTGATTGCTGTTGTTCTCCTCACATTGCTTATGGGAATGATAAGGCAGGTGCCGTCTTCGGTACAGTCGGAAGATGTATTCATCTTGAACCGCATGCTTTCATTCTGGCCTTTTATTCTTGTCTATCTTTGGATGACTACTATCGTAGGACTGGTTTCTATAAGGAGTCTGTTTCATTTTCGCATCAGAAGAATACCGTTTCTGTTGAATCATCTTGGCCTGTTCATAGCCTTGGTTTCTGCTACTTTGGGAAGTGCCGATATGAAGAGACTTACGATGAACACCCGTATAGGTCAGGCGGAATGGCGTGCCACTGATGCTGATGGAAATGTGTACGAACTGCCGCTTGCCGTAGAACTGAAAGACTTCAGTATTGATGAATATCCTCCCAAGCTTATGCTGATAGATAATGCTACAGGCAAGGCTCTACCCTATGATGCCCCGGAACATATCTTGTTGGAGGAAGGGGTAAAATCAGGAATGTTGTCAGGATGGAATATTGAGATATCGGACAGAATAGAGATGGCGGCTTCTGTATCGGGGAATGACACTGTGAAGTATGTGGAATGGCCTAGCACCGGAGCAACTTATGCCGTAAATGTTAGAGCTGTATCGCCTGACGGCAAACAGACTGTCAGCGGATGGGTAAGTTGCGGAAGTTTCCTTTTCCCTTATCAGGCATTGCGTCTTGACAATGATTGTAGCCTTGTCATGCCCGACAGGGAGCCTCGCCGTTATTCATCCGATGTTATGATTTATACTGAGAGCGGCAAAACTCTGGAAGAGACAATAGAGGTGAACAGACCTGCCGAGATAGAAGGTTGGAAGATATATCAGCTTAGCTATGACGAAAGTAAAGGACGCTGGAGCGATATAAGTGTTTTTGAACTGGTTTCAGACCCGTGGTTACCTGCTGTATATGTCGGAATTATAATGATAATGCTGGGAGCTGTATGTATGTTTGTGACAGCACAGAAGAACAATAAAGTAAAAACTGAAAAATGATGAGTTGGGACTGGTTTATATATTTTGCCGTTTTGTCTGTGGTATTGTGGACTGCAGGTTCTTGGAATGCCTTTAAAGGGTCACAGTCGAAGGCATGTGTTTTCACTATTGCCGGACTCCTTGTGTTCGGTACCTTCATAGGTCTGTTGTGGGCATCATTGGAACGTCCTCCACTGCGCACTATGGGAGAGACTCGCCTCTGGTACTCTTTCTTTTTGCCATTGGCCGGATTGATTACTTACATCAGATGGAAATATAAATGGATACTCGGATTCAGTACAATGCTGTCCGTGGTATTTATATGTGTAAACATACTTAAACCTGAAATCCACAACAAGGCGCTGATGCCTGCATTGCAGAGTCCGTGGTTTGCCCCTCATGTCATTATCTATATGTTCGCATACGCTATGCTCGGAGCATCTGCCCTGATGGGCATTTATCTGCTGTTTGTAAAGAAAACCGGATGTGACAATAAGGAGATGGCTTTATGCGATAATCTGGTGTATGTAGGTCTGTCATTCATGACTTTGGGAATGCTGACCGGTGCCTTGTGGGCTAAAGAGGCATGGGGACACTACTGGTCGTGGGACCCTAAAGAAACATGGGCGGCTGTGACATGGTTTTCGTATCTTACATACATCCATATAAGGATAGGGATGCAGGACAGGAGAAAAACTTCGCTGTACATACTGCTGTTGTCGTTCGTATTCCTACAGATGTGCTGGTGGGGTATAAACTACCTTCCTTCTGCCCAGGGCAGCAGTATCCACACGTATAATATGAACTGATTAAAACCTTGAAATTTATGGGAAAAATAAGTTTACATTTTTTGATTCCATTCCTTCTTATGGGGAATGCATCATTGTCTTATGCTCAAGATGACAAAAAAGCGGATGACAGTTTCTGGGTGTCAGCCCAGATTCGTACAAGGGGAGAATACCGTAATGGTGCATTGTATCCCCGGGATAAAGGAGAGTCTCCGGCCGGATTCGTAAACGAGCGTGCCAGACTTACATTCGGTTATGAACGTCAGAAACTGGCTTTAAGGTTTTCTGCACAGCATGTAGGTGTATGGGGACAGGATGCCCTTATTGATAAAAACGGGCGTTTCATATTGAATGAGGCATGGGCATCTTTCAATATGAATGACTATTGGTTTGTGCAGCTGGGTAGGCAGGCGTTGGTGTACGATGATGAACGAATTCTCGGAAGCCTTGACTGGAATGTTGCCGGACGTTATCATGACGCGTTGAAGATAGGATATAAGAACAATGGCCATCAGCTTCATGGAATATTTGCTTTCAATCAGAATGACGAGAACGTAATAGGAGGAACATTCTATGACAGCAGTAAAACCAAGCTCTACAAGAATATGCAGACGTTGTGGTATCATTATGATTGCGCATCAACACCTCTGCAGGTTTCATTGCTTGCGATGAACATTGGTCAGGAAGGTGGAGATGCCGCGACAAGGAAGGCTGATACCAAATACATGCAGACTTTCGGTACTTATATCAAATATATGCCGGACTCATGGAACATCTCAGGATCGTTCTATTATCAGACCGGTAAAAATACGGCTTCACGCACAGTTTCCGCTTATATGGGAAATATAGACCTCTCATATAGTATAAACAGATTATGGTCTGTGGGTATAGGTACAGACTATTTGAGCGGAACCAGCGATGCAGACGGAAAATATAAGGCGTTCAATCCTCTATATGGCACACATCATAAGTTTTACGGAGGAATGGATTATTTCTATGCCACAGATTTTGCGACCGGTTATAATCCGGGCCTTTCGGATACTCATGTGGGAGTTGACTTCAAGGTATCAAATGCTGTATCTATGGGGCTGAACTATCATTATTTTGCTACAGCGGTCAAGCTGGACAACCTGAAACGTACACTTGGTTCTGAGATTGACTATCAGTTGAACTGGAAAATAATGAAAGATGTAAGTATGTCATTAGGTTATTCCGTTATGTTCGGAACCTCAACAATGGATGTTGTAAAAGGTGGAAACCACAGCAGTTGGCAAGACTGGGGATGGGTTTCGCTAAATATAAACCCAAGAATTTTTATAAAATGACATAAATGATTATGAAAGGTCATTCAGTTTGCGGGATGGCCTTTTTCTTTTACAGAACAAAATTCTTTATAGCTTTCAGATTCAGTTCTATATAGTTGTTCTCCTTACGGGTAATAATACCTTCCTTTTCCATCTTGTTGAATTCCGTCGAAAGGGCAGGGCGTGTGACATTAAAGTATTCTGCCAGCTGGGTGATGGTATGTGTAAGCTTTATTGTAGAAGATTTTTTGTCAATTCTTTTCATCAGATATACCAGTATTCTTTCGCGGATGGTTTTTCTGGACAGTACATCCAGCCTCATAGTGGTACACACATTGCAATTTCCCGAGACACAAAGGAAATTTTTTAATATATCAGGGTATTTACTTATCAGCTCGAATGTGGAGTCTTTGGTAGCTGTCAGTAATACAGATTTCTCTATAGTCTTAAATGTAGCGGGCAGACGGTTGTCCTTCTTGAAGAGGTGAGGTGTAGCAAATGCTCTTGGCGATTCTATATATTCTATCAGGATCTCGTTGGCGTTAGCATCGATGATATTTACTTCCAATGTACCTTTAAGAAGTACATACAGATTGCAGCATACATTACCCTGTTCCAATACCACTGTGTTTTCATCAATATCATAAAGCTTTATATCAAGCTTTTTGATAATCTCGTGTTTGATGTTGTCTGGCAAATCACAAAACAGTGGTATTGACAACAGTTTCTCCTTGTAGTAATTATCGAAAGTTATTGTTTTCATCTTTGCTTTACAGTTTCAAATACAAAAGTATCTGTTTAATCTCTAATAGTCAAATATATTTACGTATTAATGTCTTTTATTTATTGCCAAATGCAGGTCTCTGTCATAAATCTTACATACTGATTGATGTAATGATAGTATTTTTGTGGCAGTTGAATGATTAATTTGTGGAATATGAGAAAAACAAGTCGTGAAATGGACAGCCAATGGGCATTGGAGGTGATGCGAAAGGCTCCGTATATAACTGTCAGTTTTACCAGAGCGGACGGTACTGCATACGGTGTGCCTCTTTCTCTGGCAAGCAAAGATGATAATGTATGGTATTTTCATTGTGCTCCGGAGGGAGATAAGCTTGATGCCATTGCTGTGAATCCGGAAGTATGCCTTTCTGCTGTAACCAAATGCCAGCCTACTGTAGGACCTAAAGACGGAACATTCACTCTCCAGTATCGTTCGGCTATCGCATTCGGAAAGGCTGAAATTGTAACTGACAATTATGAAAAGGTACTGGCTCTGAGATTGATAAGCCAACGTTTCTTGCCCAAACACATGGATGCTTTCGAAGAAGCGGTTGAGAGAAGTCTTCATCGTACGGCGGTTGTCAGGATAATCTTATTGGATCCTCCGACAGGGAAGCGTAAGCAGTATGATAAGAATGGTGATGAGATGAAGTATGGCAGGATGGAATAATAAAATACTAAAGAATTGCTTATGAATTTGTTTGATGTATATTCTGTATTTCCCATAAATATAGTTCGTGGAAAAGGCTGTTATGTATATGATGAGGTCGGAAATTCATATATGGATTTCTATGGCGGGCATGCTGTAATATCAATAGGGCATTCTCATCCGTATCTGATAAAATGTATGTATGAGCAGATGCAGAATCTGATGTTCTATTCTAACTCTGTGATTAATAAACTCCAGGAAAAACTTGCGTATGAATTAGGGGAAATATCCGGTTATCCGGATTACAGTACGTTCTTTGTCAATTCTGGAGCAGAAGCCAATGAGAATGCCCTTAAACTGGCATCGTTTCATACCGGAAAGAAAAAGGTTATAGCTTTCAAGAGTTCTTTCCATGGCCGTACGTCTGCTGCAGTGGAAGTGACAGACAATCCGCTGATAACCGCACCTATTAATTCCAATGACAATGTCTATTTTGCAGATATGAATATTGCCGAGATTGAGGACGTGCTGCGTAAAGGTGATGTATGTGCTGTGATAATAGAAGGAATATCGGGAGTGGGAGGAATAAGAATTCCTGATGATGAATTCCTCAAGGCTTTAAGAAAGCTTACCCAACAGTATAATGCCGTTCTCATTCTGGATGAGATACAATCCGGATACGGACGAACGGGAAAGTTCTTTGCCCATCAGTGGTGCGGCATAAAACCTGACATCATTACTGTGGCAAAAGGCATAGCAAATGGTTTCCCTTTCTCCGGAGTATTGATAAGCGATGCTTTCAAGCCGTGTAAGGGAATGCTTGGAACCACGTTTGGAGGAAATCATCTGGGATGTGCGGCTGCATTGTCGGTGATTCAGGTAATGAAAGATGAGCATCTTATAGAGAATGCCTATGAAGTAGGTTTCTATTTTATCGGTAAATTGCGTTCTTTGAATTCTCCGTTAATCAAGGAAGTGAGAGGGCGTGGACTGATGATAGGGATTGAGCTTACGGTTTCAGTTTCTGATATCCGCAATTCTTTGCTTTATGATTATCATATATTTACCGGATATTCAGGAAAAAATGTTCTGAGGATATTGCCGCCATTGTGTATCTCAAAATCGGAGGTGGATTGTTTTATAGATAAGTTTAACAAGTGTTTGCGTAAGATGGAATGCGGAAATGATTGAATTAAGAGCTGTTTAAATACTGTTTAAACGGTATTTAAATAGTATTTAAATAGTTCTTAAACTTGGCTTTTAGTTTTCTTTTCATTTTAGTTACAAACGTATGACATCATTTGTTTCCGGTTAAGTTTATTATTACCTTATGGTATTTATAATTTGTCAATTACTTTATTTTTGCGGATAAATAT
>NZ_JADYTF010000039.1 GCF_021530995.1 Bacteroides caecigallinarum | reverse complement strand
CTACAATAGTGTATCGTATTTATTCGTTGTAAATACACTATGCTGTTGTAGTTCGGATTTTGTTGTTATTTTGCTATACCCATATTGCATTTGCCTATTAAATATATTATAGCTGTTAAAAAAAATGAAATACAGGCGTGGCTCTGGCTTAAAAAGATGTTATTAAGCATGCGTTTGTAATTCTTTTAATATTTTTGCACAGAATATGATTTTGTGTGCCGCACTCGGCATACGCCTAACAAAGTATATAAACTAAAAACATAGAGCATGATACAGAAAGTATTGATAGCTAATCGTGGAGAGATTGCTGTGCGTGTTATGCGTTCTTGTCGAGAGATGGGAATCAGAACTGTAGCTGTATTCTCTGAGGCCGATAGAGCGGCTCGCCACGTATTATATGCAGATGAAGCTTGTTTCATAGGTCCTGCTGCATCTCGTGAGAGTTATTTGAATATTGACAAAATCATTGAGGCAGCCAAGCGTCATGGTGCAGATGCTATTCATCCGGGATATGGTTTCCTTTCCGAAAATTCTGAATTTGCCCGCAGATGTAAGCAGGAGGGAATCATCTTCATAGGTCCTGATCCTGAAACTATGGATGCTATGGGAGACAAGATTTCAGCGAGAAAACACATGATTGCTGCCGGAGTACCTGTCGTACCCGGAACCGAAAAACCTTTACAGAATGTAGAAGAGGCAAAGAAAATATGTAATGAAATAGGTTATCCTGTAATGCTTAAGGCCTCAATGGGTGGCGGTGGTAAAGGTATGCGTCTTATTCATAATGAGGATGAAGTGGAAGAAGCATACAATACAGCCCGTTCTGAATCAATGTCTTCATTTGGTGACGACACTGTATATTTGGAAAAATTTGTTGAAGAACCTCATCACATTGAGTTCCAGATTTTGGGCGACAATTATGGCAATGCCATCCATTTGTTTGAAAGAGAATGTTCTATACAGCGCAGAAATCAGAAAGTGGTAGAAGAAACTCCTTCTCCATTCGTAACTCCTGAGTTGCGTGAGAAAATGGGTAAGGCCGCTGTAGCTGCCGCAAAGGCTGTAAATTATAAAGGTGCGGGTACAATTGAATTCCTTGTTGACAAGAACCGTAATTTCTATTTCCTTGAGATGAATACACGTCTTCAGGTTGAGCATCCTATCACAGAAGAAGTTGTTGGTGTTGACCTTGTTAAGGAACAGTTGCGTATCGCGAACAACGAACCTCTGCATCTGAAACAGGAAGACCTTAGACAGAGAGGACACGCCATCGAATGCCGTATCTGTGCCGAAGATACAGACAATAACTTTATGCCTTCGCCGGGTATCATCAAACAGCTGATGGAACCTAACGGTATCGGTGTACGTATAGACAGCTATGTATACGAAAGCTACGAAATTCCTATCTATTATGACCCGATGATAGGTAAGCTGATAGTATGGGCTACTACACGTGAGTTTGCCATCGAGCGTATGCGTCGAGTTCTGTATGAATACAAGATTACAGGACTTAAGACTAACATCAGTTACCTTCGCCATATAATGAATGTTCCTGATTTCGTAGAAGGTCATTACAATACTCTCTTTATACCTAAGCATCAGGACATGCTTAAGGAATGGGCTGGTAAGAAGGAAGAGGAGACTGAAAACATAGCCATGATAGCTGCATACATCGACTATCTGATGAATCTGGAAGAAAACAAGGGTACATCTTCGGATAACCGTCCTATCAGCAGATGGAGAGAATTTGGATTGCAGAAAGGTGTATTAAGGATTTAAGTAGTTAGTCAAATGGAAATACATATAGGAAACAGAGTTGCCGACGTTACATTGGTCAGCAAGGAAGGTAATAAAGTGCAGTTAACTATCGATGGTGTTCCTTACGACGTTGATATCGTAATGGCAGAAAATGGTAGCTGTTCGATTATACACAATGGTAAATCGTATAATACTGAACTTATCCGCAAGGAAGGCGGAAAGAGCTATACAGTAAACGCTCACTATCAGTCATACAATATTGATGTTATAGATTCGCAGGCCAAGTACCTGCGTACTCGCAAGGGTGGTGAAGAAAAACAGCAGGACAAGATTGTTTCTCCTATGCCTGGTAAGATTGTAAGCATACCGGTTTCTGTAGGCGACAGACTTGAAAGCGGAGATATAGTAGTGGTTATCGAAGCTATGAAGATGCAGAGTAACTACAAGGTAAGCGCTCCTTGTGTGGTTAAGGATATCCTCGTTAAAGAGGGCGATTCAGTGAATGCCAATCAGGTGGTTATGACTTTGGACATTATTAAAGAAGATTGATTATGACAACAGAAGAACAATACAAATATTTTCAGGAGCTTGACAAGAAGGCTTCTCAGGGCGGTGGAGTAGAGCGTGTGGAAAAACAGCATGCCAACGGACACATGACTGCTCGCGAACGTATAGACATGTTGCTTGACAAAGGAACATTCAACGAAATAGATAAGTTCGTGATACATCACTGCACAGACTTCGGTATGGAAAAGAACCATATTCCAGGTGATGGTATCGTGTGTGGTTATGGTAAAGTGGACGGACGTCTGGTTTATGTATATGCTTACGATTTCACTGTATATGGCGGTACACTTAGTGTGACAGGCGCACAGAAGATTGTAAAGGTACAGCAGTTGGCACTCAAGAACGGTGCTCCGGTAATTGCATTGAACGACTCGGGTGGCGCACGTATCCAGGAAGGTGTGGGAAGTATCTCAGGTTATGCTTCTATCTTCTATCAGAACACTATCGCTTCAGGTGTTATTCCACAGATATCTGCTATCCTTGGTCCTTGTGCCGGTGGCGCATGCTATTCTCCTGCACTTACTGACTTCATCTTCATGGTGAAGGAAAAGAGTCACATGTTCATCACTGGTCCGGATGTGGTTAAGACTGTAACTCACGAAGAAGTTGATAAGGAAGAACTTGGCGGTGCATACACACACAGCAGCAAGAGTGGTGTTACTCACTTCCTTTGCGATACAGAAGAAGAAACACTTATGGGTATCCGCGAGCTGTTGAGCTTCCTTCCGTCAAACAATATGGAAGATGCTCCTGTTCAGCCATGTTCTGATGATATCCGCAGAGCAGACGAATCACTGATGTCAGTTATTCCTGACGATCCTAACATGCCTTATGATATCAAGAATATCATCGAGCCTGTAGTGGATAATCAGTACTTCTACGAAGTAATGCCACACTTTGCAAAGAACATGGTAGTGGGATTTGCCCGTATGGGAGGTCGTTCTGTAGGTATCGTTGCAAACCAGCCTGCATATCTTGCCGGTGTGCTTGATATTGACGCTTCTGACAAGGCTGCTCGTTTCATCCGTTTCTGCGACTGCTTCAATATTCCTATCATTTCGTTTGTTGACGTACCTGGATTCTTGCCAGGCTGCGATCAGGAACACAACGGAATTATCCGTCACGGTGCCAAGATTGTTTATGCCTATGCTGAGGCTACAGTGCCTAAGATTACTGTTATCACACGTAAGGCATACGGTGGTGCATATATCGTAATGAACAGCAAGCCTATCGGCTCGGATGTAAACTTCTCATATCCTACAGCCGAGATTGCCGTTATGGGTGCTGATGGAGCTGTAAATATCCTTTATCGCAAGGCTACTCCTGAAGAAAAGGCTAAGGCAGTAGAAGAATACAAGGAGAAATTCTCTAACCCATATCGTGCTGCTGAGCAGGGATATATTGATGAAATCATTCTTCCTAAAGATACAAGACACAAACTTATTCAGGCGTTGGAAATGACTCAGAACAAGAGTCAGAGCAATCCTCCTAAGAAACATGGAAACATGCCTTTGTAATAAGATAGGCAAATAATAACAGCAGATGAACAGTAACATTTTAAGACTGAAAAAAATTGTCTTGTCATGTTGCTGTTCATCTTTTTTATGTTTACAAATCTTTCACATCCTTCACAGTACCGATGTTTTTTCGTAACTTTACCCCGGATAAATTATAAATTCAGAAGCTTATGAAAAGACTTATCATGTTGGCAGCCATGTTTATCTGCCTTTTTGGTGTAACAAATTTGATGTCGCAAACCCCGGTAGCCGATAAGGCCGGATATATAGTAAAGGTAGGAGATATGGCCCCTGATTTCGAAATGACTCTCACAGACGGAACTAAAGTGAAACTTTCATCACTTCGTGGAAAAGTTGTCATGCTTCAGTTTACAGCCAGCTGGTGCGGTGTGTGCCGTAAGGAGATGCCTTATATTGAGAGCGATATATGGCAGAAGCACAAGGACAACAAAGAGTTTGCCCTTTACGGTATAGACCGTGATGAACCGTTGGAGCGTGTTAAGGCTTTTGCAAAACAGACAAAGATTACTTATCCGCTCGGGCTCGATCCTGGGGCAGATATATTTGCTCTTTATGCTGAAAGAAATGCCGGGATAACAAGGAATGTCCTTGTTGGCCGTGATGGTAGAATCGTTATGATGACAAGGCTTTATAATGAGGATGAGTTCAAGGCATTGTGCAGTAAGATTGATGAACTGTTAAAAGACTGACGGTAAAATTATATGAAGCGCATTTGGTTTTTATTGTCATTCCTGTGTGTAATATCTTTTTCATTATCGGCTCAAACTAAGAAAGAACCTCTGTTCGGCAAGTCGCATTCATATTATACCGTATCATCTTCATCACTTAAGGGAGCCGTGTTCTATCTCGTGAGTGGACATGGAGGACCCGACCCCGGCTGTATAGGTAAGTATCAGGGTAAGGAACTGCATGAGGATGAATACGCTTACGATATAATATTGCGCTTGGGCAAGGAACTACTGGAAAGAGGTGCAAAAGTATATTTTATCATTCAGGATGCGAAAGACGGTATTCGTGACTCCTATATCCTGAAGAATAGCAAGCGTGAAACCTGTATGGGCAAGCCGATACCTTTGAATCAGATAGAACGTCTGAAGCAGAGGTGTGTAGCTATAAACAATCTCTACCGCAAGGATAAGAGCAGCTATAAGCGTGCCATATTCATTCACGTTGACAGTCGTTCAAGAAGCAAACAGACAGACGTTTATTTCTATCATGCTCCTAAAAGCAAATACGGAGAGCGTCTTGCAACAGAAATTCAAAAGACTTTCAAAGGCAAATACAGAAAACATCAGCCGGGTAGGGGCTTCAGCGGAACAGTAAGCGAGCGTAATCTTTATGTGTTGAGGAATACCACTCCCGTAGCTGTGTTTATGGAGCTGGGCAATATGCAGAACGCCCTTGACCAGAAGCGTCTGGTGATTCCAAATAACCGCCAGGCCTTGGCCAACTGGATAACTGAGGCTATAGTGAAAGATTATAAGAAGAAATAAACAGCGATGTAGAACAGCATTTTTTGTACCTGTTCTTATTCGATTTTAAACGTGCCCGCGTTTTGTCTTAAACACGGGCACGTTTTGTCTTAAACATGCCCGTGTTTTTTTATGGATTTAAAAGTGGGTGAAATGTACTGAATTGGATTTGGCTTGTGTGTTACTTTATGTTAAATTTTAATGCAGCCTAATATATGATTTTCGTCTGTTATTAATGTGCTTATAGTATAAAAAATAGCTTAATTGGGGGTCATTACGGTCACTACGGTCATATGAACCCATTTTTTTACGAATTAGCTAATGTCGTATTTCCTAATAAGTTCCGATATTGAAAATTTCTTTAACCCTATGCCAACTTGAAGAATGGTAATTTTATATCTCAAAACAGTATGTTTATGAAATTAATAAATGTTAAAATATTCCAAAATTGAGCATACTCTTTATATTGTAAATACAGTGTGTATTTATAAAATAAGCCTATGTTTTTTATAAGTGATAAGTTAATCCTGAATATCACCGATTATATGGCTTGAAATAAGTATTATTTGTATAATCTGTTTATATATAATGAGTTATGGTTCTATATGACGAAAAAAATAGGATCATATGACCGTAGTGACCGTAATGACCGTAAAATCTTAAGTGAATTATGCGTTTTTTTATTCGTAGCACTAAGAAAATTTCATAAAACCAGTCAGACTCATGTAATTTATATTAGCAATAGTAAGTGAAAATTAGCACTTACGGATGTGCCCGTGTTTTCGTATAAATAAATCTATATTAAACGGCTTGTCTGATAGCATGAGAGCAAAAAATGACAAATAATAAAGAGGCGTATTTTTGTTACGATGAAAAAAATCCAAGTTTTGAGTTTGCTATTTTGGGTGGGCGGAAAAGGGTTTTCTCCGGCTGGAGATAATAATGAATAATTTTACTGTTTTTAAGTGTATAATAATATATATTTACATTTAGACGTAAGTTTATAAGGTCGGGTGCTTGCAGGTGTATCTCTGGAAGTACTTGATAAAATAACAACTTTGAACTATTCAAAATTTTCGAATAGTTCAAAGTTAAAGGACGAGTTGTTCGGAATTACCGGGCAACTCGATTTTTATGTTTTACTGATAATTCTGTTCAAAACGTGAATTATGCTTTTATATGGTAATATTTTAGTATATTCAATCTGAAAAATGACATATTTTACTTATTTTTGCATATATAATGAGAAGTATGAGGTAAAATAGAGTTATTTGTGATGCAAGAAGAAAAGTATAGAATATCATTTACTGCAGGGACGCTTTTGATGGAGGAAACTTGTGCTGTTGCGGAAGTGTTTCTTGAAACGGGACGTGATTGGAATAGAACCAGAGAATGTGCTTTGAGGGAAAATCTGATGCGAAAGGAAAAAGTTTCAACAAATAAAAGATTGTTCTCTTTGGTAAAACAACGTATAGAAGTACTGAATGAGGAAGAACAGAATCTTTTGGTTGCAGGGACAAATTCTGTACGACGGCTTTTACTTCTCCTTGCCGTGTGTAAAGCTCATTCATTTATATTCGATTTTATCTTTATCAATGTTAGAGAATGCTTTTTTAGTATGCATGAGAAAATTACACATGCTAATTTCAATGAATTTTTCAACGAGAGCAAATATGTTCATCCAGAGTTGGAAACCATAACAGATTTGACTTTAAGAAAAATACGGCAGGTGATTTTTCGCATATTGGAGCAGGCTGAACTTATAGAGTCTATAGATACGGGAATTTTACGTCGGCCTTATTTGCCGGAGCATATAGAAAGAATAGTTGTTAAGGATAATCCTAAATGGTTGGGAATCTATCTGTATTCGAATAACGAAATAAATAATGCCATAAGCCTTTATGAATAATATATTAACATCCGATATGGATACGGTTTTTGAAAAAGTATATCAAAAACTTTCATCGCCGGATTTTGGAAAAAATCTTGGTGGAGAACTGCCATTATATATTCAACCTATTCCTGTGTCCGGACAGACTGAACTCAATACACAGGTAGAAAGGCTTGTTTCCAGACTGTCAAAGTTAGGAAAGAATTCCATTGTTGTGGATTTATATAGGTTGGCTTTGGAAATTATTGATGAAGAAGGTATTTTGGAAACTTTACTTGAGGATGAGAAAAATATCGATAAAGACGATTTGAACGCTACGTTTGAAAGTATATTTGATACAAAAGAAATTCTCATACCACGAATGCGCTCGATGATAGAGGAAAACAAATATGATTTTGTTTTTATAACAGGGGTGGGTCGGGTATATCCTTTTATTCGTTCACACAGCATTGTCAACAATATGGAAGGATTGGCCGATAATGCAAACATTGTTCTTTTCTTCCCTGGAGAGTACAACAGACTGCAGATATCGCTATTCGGAAAACTTCCTGCAGACAATCACTATAGAGCGCATAATCTTAATGATATTGAAACTACTTACGAAAACTTATGAATACCATGATACAGGAATCTATATATAGAAAAGATATAAATCGTGAAATTAACGGTGTTATTAAGGCTGATAGCACAACACAGTTAGAAGAAGAAATAACAGAGTATGTAATAACAGCCGAACAGATACGTCTTTTGCCCCGTCTTTTCGATACATTGTCTTCTTCACAGAAAGTAAACTGTGTTTGGATTTCAGGTGATTTCGGTAGTGGTAAATCACACTTACTGAAAATTCTTTCATACGTGCTTGAAAACAGGTTTGAGATAAAAGGCCGTAAATGTGGAGATATATTTGCAGATAAAGCGGAAGATGATTTTGAACTTAAACGTAATATAGTTTCTGCGTGTAAGATTCCTACAGAAACAGTACTCTTCAATATTCAGGAGTTGCATGACGGATTAGGTAAAAATACAAGTGATCCTGTACTTGCCATTTTCCTGAAAGTGTTCAACAGGAAATTCGGTTATGACGATAAGAAACCTGAAATAGCTGAGATAGAAAGATATTTTGACAATCAGGGGAAATATGAATTGCTGAAATCGGAATACGAACGTTTGCACGGAGAAAAATGGTATGAAGCACGCAAGACAATTCTGCTAAAGCTGCAGAAGCTTGCACAGGTGGTAGCACTGATTGAAGGTATCGACAAGGAAACAGCCGAGAAGAATATCCGTGCGCAGATTTCCAATTTCAAGATGGATATAGACAGTTTTGTCGCTTTAGTTAAAGAACATCTTGACAAACAGCCGCAAAAGAGCCGTTTCGTGTTTTTTGTTGATGAAGTAGGACAGTTCATCGGCAAGGACGTGCACCGTATGTTATCATTGCAGACCATTGCTGAGGGATTGACTGACAAGACTGACGGAAGGGCATTTATGGTGGTGACATCACAGATGGATATGGATTCTACGCTTGGCGATTTGAACAAACAGCAGTCTAATGATTTCTCACGTATTCAGGGACGTTTTACTACACGCCTTTCTTTGACAAGTGCCAATGCCGATGAGGTTATCAAGCGTCGTTTGCTTGAAAAGAAGGATGAACCGCAGGCTGTTCTTTGTGCCGAGTATGACAAACAGAAGAATATCATCAAGAGTCTGTTTAATTTTGGAGACCAGAGCCAGTTTAAGAATAATTACAAAAGTGAAGGACAGTTTGCAATCAGCTTTCCATTTATGGATTATCAGTTCAGTCTGTTGCAGAAATCTATAATCGAATTGAGCAGTCACAGCGCATTTACAGGAACACAGACTTCTGTGGGCGAACGTTCAATGCTCAGCATTATGCAGACAGTTGCAAAACGGTATAAAGATAAAGACCTTTCTAAAATAGTCCGTTTTTGCGATATGTACGAAGGATTGCGTGATATTCTTCAGACAAGGATTACTTCTGACATCCAGCAGGCTGAACGTGCACTGAATGATACATTGGCTCTTGATGTCTTGAAAGCATTGTTCCTTTTGAAGTATGTGAATGGCTTCCCTGCTACACTTGACAATATTACACGCATCCTGCTGCCTACACTTGATTCGGACTTTCCGGCCTACAGAAGCGATATTCATGAGGCATTGAATAAGCTTGTGCGTCAGTCTTATGTAGAAAAGGGAGCTAATGATGAATATCATTTTCAGACCAATGAAGAGAAAGACATTGAAAATGAGATAAAGAATGAAGAACTTCGTCCTGAAGCGATTAATGAAGAGCTGAAAAAGATTTTCCGTGACGATATTTTCTCGGAATCTAAAATCAAGTTATCCAACTTTAAGATATTCCCATACGGAAGAATGGTGGACGAGGTTATGGACGGACGCGAAGCGGAAATGTATATTCATTTCATCACGCCGTTGAATGAACTTGACAGTAGTTCCAAAAATAACCTGTGTATGTATTCTATGAAGCATGGCAATCAGCTTTGTGTAGTACTTGGCGAAGACAAGGAATTGTCGGAAGACCTCGTGATGTACAAAAAAGCTGACAAGTGTCTTACGCGTTTACTGTCCAGAAATGATGACGGCTATCGCCAGCAGATAATCTCGGATAAACGAAGAGTAAACAGCCGTCGTCGTGAAGCGATAGTCACTCGACTGACTGAACTTACAAAATCGGCCAGAATGTACTTGGGAGGTCAGGAACTGACGGATATAAAGAGTCAGGAACTTAAAACACGCCTCACAGAAGGAATGAAACAGTTGGTAGAACTGACTTACACAAACCTGAAGATGCTCACCATCGATTACGATGACAGTATGCTGAAAGATGTTATCAACAGTCCGTTCAGTGGTAGCGGTTATGGAGCATACGAGGACGATGCATGTACGCTGGAAATATTTAATGAAATATCGAGACAGAAACAGTTGGCTATAAGGACTAAGGTTAAGGATATTGTAGATAAGTTCAAAGGTGGTACATACGGTTGGTACGAAACAGCTACTCTCTGTATTCTGGCCAAATTGTTCAAGATGGAGAAAATCTCTTTCCGAAATAATGGAGTGCCTATAGCCGACCGTGATATATATACTGCACTTACCAATTCAACTCAGCAGGCTAATACTGTTGTTGATATAGAAGAAACAATAACCGCTTCACAAATCAAGAAACTGAAGGACCTTTACAAAGAGTTCTTCAATAATGAAGGTTGTATAGCTACAAGTGCGAAGGATGTTCACTCTGCTTTTATCGAACGTATGAATAAGGAAGTGGACTATCTTAGAACTGTATCCGAGAGAAATCATTATGAATTTGTGAAGCCGTTGGAACCGGTAATATCAGAATTAAAAAACATAGCATCGTATGCTTATCCGGGATTGTATCAGAATACCAAGAAAATTGATAATGCTTTGGATGATAAACTGGATATTGCTGACGAAATAAGCTCATTTATCAACAGTGCTCAGTTTGCCATATATAAGCGTATAGAAGTTTTCCGTACAGGTAATCAGGCTAATTTGGCTTATGTATCTAAGGAAAAGACAGACAGCCTTGGCAGAATATATGAAAGCAGACAGCCGTGGAAGGATATGACTAAGGCTAATGAACTTCTGAATGAAATAAGCAGTGAGATTCAGAAACTTCAGGCAGAATCACAATCAGAAGTTCTAATGCTGATAGAGCAGAAACTATCTGCTGTTAAGGCTATTCCGTCGTTTGATGAAGTGAGTGATAATCTGCGACATCAGATAGTCCTGATTTTCGATATTTTAAGTCAGAAGGCTAAGGAAGAAAGGTATATTGGAAACCTTAAGGCCATGAATTCTGATATCAGCAAAGCTTACGAAAATAGTTTGAAATCCATAAACGAATGGTTGGAAGAACAGGCTGCCAAAAAGATTCCAACAAATCCGGATTCGGAAGAGGAAACCAAGGATGATAAACCTGTAAAGGTCAAGAAACCTGTCAAGACATTTGTACAGAAGTCTGTAGCAATGAATGTACACTTTGACAAGGTTATGCTTGAAACAGAGGCCGATGTAGAGGCATATCTTAATAAAGTAAAGAATAAGATGCTGGAATATATACATCAGAACAAGAATATAATGTTGAACTGAAAAATCATATCATTATGCGGTTAGACAGAATTTCAATAACAAATATGCGTCTGATTGGTGAACAGACGAAAGAGTTGGTTTTAGATTCTACAAAGAATGTTGTGATTCTTTTAGGCGACAATGGTTTTGGAAAAACTACTATATTGGATGCCATAGCAACAGTTATGGCACCATATTCTGCTCAATTTCCTGGTATTTCTAATATTCAGCTGTCAGATTTGGACGTTCATATTGATCGTAGAGGAAGAAGAAGCAAATATCTCACCGTTTCCGCAGAATTATCAGACAATGGAATTGCGATGAGTTCGATACGATTCCGTAAGGGAACACAAAATACACCCAAGGCCAATTATGAACAATTGAAGCAGGCTGCTATATCAAAGAAAGATGCAATTTTGGCTGGGGATGCCAATGTAGAACTACCAATATTTGCATATTACGGCACAGGAAGAGGACAGTTCCAGGTGCCTGAACGCCGTAGAGGCTTCCAGCAGGCTTTTGAGAGATGGGACTGTTATAAGAGTGCAATCAACCCGGAAACAGATTTCAAACGTTTTTTCGGCTGGTTCGATTTGATGGAAGACCAGGAAAGAAGAGACAGGGAGAAACGTAGAGATTTCAATTATAGTTCTCCAGTACTTAATGCTGTGAGGCGAGCCTTGTCCGAAGTCGTTGATTGTTACCGTAATCCGCGAATCGAGACAAGACCACTCCGCTTTATTATGGACAGGATAGATGATGATGGCTCTACTCATGAACTTCGCATAGAACAGTTAAGCGAAGGCTATAAGATAGTCATAGCAATGGTGGCTGATCTTGCAGCACGCATGGCTGAGGCTAATCCGGGCATGGACAATCCTTTGAATACAACCGGAATAGTTTTGATAGATGAAGTGGATTTGCATCTTCATCCACGCTGGCAGCGTGAAATTCTGTTGCAACTGACAAGGGTATTTCCGAATATACAGTTCATTGTCTCTACCCACAGTCCTGTAATAGTGGTTGGCGCAGCAGAGATTGCACAGATAGTTAATCTGAATAATATTAATGACGATGAAAATCTGATACATGAAGATGTACAGATATCTAACGTAGGACAAGTGCTGCTCAGTGATCTGTTTGGTTTGAATTATCTTCATTCTCCTGAATGGGATGACAGGATTGAAGAACGCAATACTTTACTTTCAAAAGCTGAACTTACTGCTGAAGAGAAGAATCGTCTGGCTGAGTTGGATGAAGAAATGAAAGGATTGACTTCCATTCCTAATTCCGATGCAATTCGTTCTGCTCAATTGATTGAAAAACTGGCAAAACAATTAAACATTGAGTTATGAGGAAGATAACTAAGTCAAACGTAATACCCTTGACATTACGGAATGCACCTGTTCCAACCGGTCTTGATGAGGTAAAGGAGTCTATTTATAAAGCGGATGATGTACGTGATCAACTTTTAGAGGATCAGCATTATAAATGTGCTTATTGTGAAAGCCGTATTACAAGAGAGTATAATGATGTAGAACATTATCGTCCTAAGTCTATCTATTATTGGTTGGGGCATGATTGGAATAATCTTCTTTATTCCTGTGATTTATGTAACAGAACCTATAAAAAGACCAATTTCCCTTTAAAAAATGAGGCCAATAGGGTAACAGTTCCGGGAAGTACAGATGTTGAAGAGCCTCTTGTCATTAATCCGGCATTTGAGGAGCCAACGGAACATATACGGTTTAACCGTTATATGTTGGTTGGCATAACAGATGAAGGGAAGAATACTATAGATATGTTTAAGCTTAATGACAGGGCCGTTTTAGTAAATGACAGGGCACAGTTATATGAGTTATATATTAGAGAAAAGGATAATTTGGAGAAAATGCAGAAACTGCTTGAATCTCCTGTTTTAACAGATGAATTACGTGATTCAATCAATGAAATTATTCTATCCTCTACAGAATCAATAAATCAATATAAATCGATTGATACCCCTTATTCAGGTATGCTTATAAATCAGTGAGAGTGTGATTCGTCCTGTAATTATATGTTTATTGAACTAAATTGATTATAAATATGGAGGCAATGACAAGAGTAGAAGCAGAAGAAAGACTTAAAACTGTATTCGGAATAGAACATTTCTATGGCGAACAGTGGAAAGCTATTGACAGGATACTTCGAGGAGAACGTATCCTCATGATTGAGCGTACAGGATTTGGCAAGTCATTGTGCTACCAGTTTCCTGCTACTCAGTTTCCTGGGATAACTGTAATATTTTCTCCATTGATTGCTTTAATGCGTGACCAGGTACGCAGTTTGAACAAAAAAGGAATATCAGCAGCATATATTAATTCTGAACAGTCGCAGGAAGATAATACACTTGTTATAGAGAAAGCATTGAAAGGGGAAATAAAAATACTTTATATCGCTCCAGAAAGACAGGAAAATCAGGAGTGGATTGAAGCTACAAGAAACATGAACCTTTCAATGGTAGTCATTGATGAAGCTCATACCATTTCTACATGGGGACATGATTTTCGTCCGGCTTTCAGAAGAATAATAAATTTGGTACAGTTGCTTCCGAAAAATCTTCCTGTATTGGCAACTACTGCAACCGCAACAAAGAGGGTTCAGAGAGATATAGAGGAGCAAATAGGTGGTCGTCTTACAACCATCAGAGGAAACCTTTCAAGGGAGAATCTCTATCTTCAGGTGATAAGAGTAAACTCTGAAGATGAGAAAATGATTTGGCTTGCATCAAATCTTGTCAATCTTGATGGAACAGGATTGATATATACAGGTACCAGAGTTGATACAGAAATATATGCACATTGGTTGCAGTATTGCGGTATTGATGCCATTGATTATAATGCAGGTTATGACGCTGACACACGTAAGGAAGTCGAAAAAGGTTTGATGGAGAACAGGTGGAAATGTATAGTCTCTACTAATGCTTTAGGTATGGGTATTGACAAGCCTGATATACGTTTTATCATTCATACTCAGATTCCCGCTTCACCAATACATTATTATCAGGAGATAGGAAGGGCAGGAAGAGATGGTTTGCCTACAAGGATTATCTTATTTTTTAACGAGAATAAAGGTAAGGAAGATGGTGTTCCGGCTGATTATTCATTGCCATATTCGTTTATTGAAGGTTCACGTCCTGGAATAAAGAAATATGAAAGGGTGATTGATTTGTTGAAACAAGAACCTCTTTCGGAAAGAGAGATTATGAAGAGGGCAAATCTTAAACAAAACCAGATAAGAGTGATTAAAGCAGATCTTATAGACCAGGGAATCATTAAGGAAGCTCAGTATGGAACAAAGCAGAAGAAGTATGAATATCAATATAAAGCTAATGAACTCGATGTGTCTAAGTTTGAGGAGTTACGAAAGGCTAAAATTAAGGACTTAGACTCTATGGTGAATTATGTTTATACTGATATGCCAAGGATGGAATATTTGTGTAAGTTTCTTGATAGTGATGAAAACAGTGTATATACTAATTGTGACAATACTAATCTAAAGAAGTTAGAAGTAGAATATGATGAAGAAATATCCGCAAAATTAGAAGATTTCAGAGATTCCTATTTCCCAAAACTTGAATTGGCCGCTCATACTCTGAAATCCGGAACAGGATTGAAGATTAGAATGCCATATCCCAATGTAGTAGAGGTATTGAGGAATAATGAAGTTGTGGGTACATATATCAATAAAATTAATTACAGTGAATTCGGTGAGGAAGAAGCGTGTGTTTTACGTGATTTGTCTGACAGGCATCAGCATAACGCGTCAAGACTGACTGACGGATATGCTGCATCTTATTATGGAGTATCGAACATAGGAGCAGCCCTGCACAGATCGAAATACGAAGGAGGTGGCGATTTCCCCGATTTCTTATTGAAAAAGACTCTTTCTGTTTTTGGTAAGAAATATAGAGAAATAAAGTTCGATCTCGTATTATATGTTCCTCCGACACATTCCGGTGATCTTGTAAAAAACTTTGCGATAAAGTTTGCAAATACTATAAAAGTTCCTATTTCGCATAGCTTAATTAAAACAAGAGAAACAGAGGAACAGAAAATATTTCAGAATTCGTATAGTAAACAAGATAATGTGAAAGATGCTTTTACTATAGAATCAGAGTTGGTGAGAGGTAAAACAATTCTTCTTATAGATGACATTTATGATAGTGGCGCCACATTGAAAGAGATTGGAAAAACATTGACAGAAAGAGGCACCAAATGGATTGTTCCAATAGTAATAGCAAAAACAGTAGGAGGTACGTTATGACAAATCAGGAATTGACATATTGGGTTACTCTGGCACTTATGCCGAAAATATGGACTCGAAGAAAAAATGAAATATATGTAAAATGTTTTGAACATAATCCTCAAATATCGGTAATTGATTTATTTGAGGACAGATCATGTTGGGATGAATTATTGTTGACGGACGAAGAAAAAGAACTTTTCAGTGCAGCTTATGAACAATTGCCAAACAATTCATTTATGGTGGAAGACATGTTGTCGCAAGGATATGAAATCTTGCCTATCCATTGTGATGAGTATCCTAAAATATTAAAGAAGAATCTTGGTAAAGCTGCTCCAACTGTAATATTCACCAAGGGCAACAAGGAACTTCTCAATCAATCATCAATAGCAATAGTGGGCTCCAGAAATGCAGATAAAATATCATTACAGTTTACAGATAATGTAGCAAAACGTATTTCAGCTTCAAATGGAGTTGTTGTAAGTGGGTTTGCAAAAGGAGTGGACAGACAGGCGCTTGACTCGGCACTCGAAGCGGGCGGTAAAAGTATAATCGTTCTACCCCAGGGAATTATGACGTTTGCATCGGGATTTAAACAATATTATAAACATATCATTCAGGGACATGTTCTTGTTATGAGTTCGTTTGCTCCTAAAGCACCATGGAGTAAAGAGTTTGCTATGGCAAGAAATCCTATTATATATGGTATGGCTTCGCATATTTATGTGGCACAGAGTGATGATAAAGGAGGAACGTGGTCCGGTGTGTTGGATGGATTAAGGAAAAACAGAGCCATTTATGTTCGATGGCCTGAGACGGGAGAAAAGAATGCTAATGTGCAGCTTATCCAGAAAGGAGCTATGGCTGTAGATATAAATGGTAATACTATCAAGCCTGATGCAGAAGATCTGAAGACAGAGGAACAGAAAGAAACAGAAATACTGAATGATAAGATTGTAAAAATATTATCATCAGTAGATTCTTGTTCTTCTAAAGATATTCTTATTCGACTTAATATAGACTGGTCTGATGCAAAAATGAAAAAATTTCTTGAGACTATGTCGCAGGTAGAAAAGAATAAAATAAAAAACAGAGTATATTACAGTTTAAAAAACAGTCAGTCTAAAAATCTGGCTCTTGATTTTGAATAAGACTTTTATGGCAACAAATACATCAGCATTAAAGACATTTGCACAGCAGACAAGAATAAAACTTCTGCAGTTGATAGGAACACGCCTGGAGTTTGTACTTACTCAGGATACTGCAGAATTGCGTGGATATGAAGCACAGATTATCAAACTGAAAGAGAGGATTGAGGTTAAAGGTGAGGACGGAGTGATAGAGGAAGTGGCTTACACATGGTTCAACCGTGTGATGGCTCTGCGCTTTATGGATGCCAACGGCTATAATTCTCCTATGGTGGTTACTCCTGCTCCGGGGCAGATGCGTCCTGAAATATTGCAGGATGCCATGAGCGGAGCTGTGGATGAGGAACTTAACATAAAGAAGGAAGAACTGCTGTTGCCCGAAGCTGCACTGTATCGCCGTCTGTTGGTTGCAAAATGTAATGTGTTGGGTGAAACAATGCCATTCCTGTTTGAACATATCAGTGATTATACAGAGTTGTTATTACCCGAAAACCTGCTTTCGGATCAGAGTTTTGTGACTGACATTTGTAATGGAATGACAGACGATGACTGTCTGAACGTGGAAGTTATGGGCTGGCTGTATCAGTTCTATATAACAGACCGCAAAGCGGATGCCGAGGCAAAGAAGAGCAGGAAAGGTGGACTGAAGAGTGACGAGCAGGCCGCCGCCACACAGCTGTTCACTCCGCATTGGGTGGTTCGCTATATGGTGGAAAATTCTTTGGGTCGTATATGGATGACTCTTCATCCCGAAAGCTGGTTGAAAGAGGATATGCCTTATTATATTCCTACTCCTGCTGGGCAGACAGACAGCATACCGGAAGGAATAAATTCGGTAAGTGACATCACATTTATCGACCCGTGCATGGGTAGCGGACATGTTTTGGTTTATGCTTTCGACTTATTCTGTAAGATGTATGAGGAAGAAGGTTATCAGACGAGGGAGATACCTTATATGGTGCTTACCAACAATTTGTTTGGTATCGATATTGACAGCCGCTGTTATCAGTTGGCAGCCTTTGCCCTTACTATGAAAGCGCGTGCCTATCACAGTCGCTATCTGCGCAAGGCTGTAGTACCTAATGTGATTGCATTGCAGAATATTGACCGCGATACTATTGAAGCTGCAGGAAACTGGGACAAGAAATCCGGAATGTGGCAGTTTGAGAATGTTGACACTATAGGTTCTCTTTTACAGATTGAAGCTGAGGAGTATGATAGAATAAAAGTTGCAGGTGGACTTTTTGGGGCAAACCTGGATTTGCTGAAGAAACAGGCTGAGTTTTTGTCACGTAAGTATCATTGTGTGGTGACTAATCCGCCGTATTTGGGTAAGGGATTTTGCGATGTATTAAAAAGCTATATTATTGCAAATTATCCAAACAGTAAGTCGGATACCATGGCTACATTTATGGAACGTTGTCTTGCTTTTAGTGTTGATAATGGCAAGGTAGGTATGATAAATATGCAATCATGGATGTTTCTTTCTTCATACGAGAGGCTTAGGGAAGATTTATTGGCTAAATATAATATTGATTCTTTATTGCATTTAGGACCGAATGCTTTTGATGAGATTAAAGGCGAAGTAGTTCAATGTGCTACTTTTGTAATTGCCAAACATAAACCTGATGAATTTGGAGGAGCATATTATCGTCTTATAGATGGAGAGAATAGTTCAGAAAAAGAGATTTCTTTTTTGAAGAGAAACAATGAGTTTATTAATGTTTCTCAGAATAATTTTAGTAAAATTCCAGGTTCACCGATTGGATACTGGGTTTCTGAAAAAATTTTTTCCCGCTTCGCGGGAAATCTCGCATTGTCTGCTGTTTGCAAGCCAACACAGGGCTTAGCAACAGCAGACAATGCGAGATTTCTCAGATTATGGTTTGAAGTCAATCTTGGAAAGATTGGCTTTGGATGTAACTCAGCAGATGAAGCTTTAGTAATTAAGAAAAAATGGTTTTCTCATAATAAGGGAGGTAGTTTCAGAAAATGGTATGGGAATCAGGATTATGTAGTTAATTGGGAAAATAATGGAATTGAAATAAAAAACTATAATGGAGCTGTTATTAGAAATCCTTCATTTTATTTTAGGGCTGCAGTATCATGGAGCGTTATTAGTTCAACTAAACTAAATTTTAGATTTTATCCTATTGGATTTATACCAAATATGTGTGGTATGTGCTGTTATACAGATGAAGTTGAAACGAATTTATATATACTTGGATTATCTAATTCGAAAGTTTCTGAGGTACTATTTAATATAATGAATCCAACTCTTAATTTGTCAAATGGCGTTTTTGCTAGATTACCATACATCTGTAAAAATCAAAGTATTATAAATGAACAAGTACAAAAAAATATTTCTATTTCCAAATTTGATTGGGATGCTCATGAAACTTCATGGGACTTTAAAGAAAACGAAATTATCCGTCTTCAAAAAGAAGGTTTAGGTGAAATATCTGTTAGATTAGAAGATGTTAAGGTATTGAGGTATTTTTCATTATATGCTCTTGTACTTGAATATAAAGCATTATGGGAAGAAAAATTCTATCAGCTCCATACCAATGAAGAAGAACTTAACCGTCAGTTTATAGAAATATACGGTTTGCAGGATGAACTTACTCCTGATGTTCCTCTTGATGAAGTAACCATTCTTCAGAAAGGGGAAATCAGTATAGAAGATAACAAATTAGTATGGCATGATGATGTTATAGTGAAGCAATTCATCAGTTATCTTGTAGGTTGCTTTATGGGGCGCTACAGCATAGATAAACCGGGCTTGATTATCGCCAGCCAGCATCAGGACTTGAACGAATTAGGACTGAAAGTTGAAGGACTTGACAATGGAGCGGAAGGCAGATTACAGATAGATGATGATGGAATTATTCCTATCTTAGATGTGGAATATTTTGCCGACGATATGACCGTACGTATAGAGCAGGCAGTAAAAACTATATTTGGTGAAGAAAGTTATCAGGAGAATCTTTCTTATATCAATAATAATCTTGGCAAATGCAAGTCGCTGCGTGAATATCTTTTCAAGGATTTCTATACTGACCATATAGACGGAAAAATGTATCAGAAACGTCCTATATACTGGTTATTCTCATCGAAGATGGGAGACAAAAAGAAAAAAGGATATTTCAAGGCTTTGGTGTATATGCACCGCTTGGAGAGTGATACATTGTCGAAACTTCATGCAGACTATGTAGTGCCTTACATAGACAAGATAGAGCAACAGTATAACGAAGCGCAGGACATGATGATGCGTGACGACCTGAGCCAGGCGCAGCGCAATAAGGCCCGTAAAACAGCCGATGAGTTTATGGACAAAATTAAGGAAGTGAAGGAATTTGAACAGCAACTCGTGCAAATGGCAAGTCAAAGACTGAGCATCGATTTGGATGACGGAGTACGTGTCAATTATCCGAAGTTCTATCCTTTGGTAGAGCCTATCAAGGGATTGGATAAGGAAGAATAAAAATATAATGGCTATGACAAAGGAAGAGATATATAGATTGTTGAAAAGTACTGAAACCTCGCGTGTAGAACGTACTGTAAGTACCGGTGATATGGACAAATTTCAGGAAGCTATTTGTGCCTTCAGCAATGACATGTCCAATTCACGACAGAATGGATATCTTATTATTGGTGCCAAAGACAATGGTGAACTGTCAGGACTGAAAGTGGATGATAATCTTTTTAAGAAGATATCCGGAATTCGTAGTGATGGAAATATTTTGCCTATCCCTATGATGACTTGTGAAAGATATGAACTGGAGGGGGGAGATATTCTTGTAGTTGAGGTACAACCGTCTTTTTCTACTCCGGTGAGATACAGGGGTAGAACTTTTATTCGTATAGGTCCACGAAGGGATATCGCTACTATTGATGAAGAGAGAATCCTGACGGAAAAGCGTATGAGCAATATGGCTACTTTTGATGCTTCTCCTTGCTATAACGCCACAATTGATGATGTATATATTGATATAATAAAAAATGAATATATACCTAAAGCTGTCAGTTCAGAAGAACTTGTAAATGATGACAGGACGATAGAGCAACAAATGGCGGCATTAGGACTGTATGATGTAGAGAACAATTGCCCTACAAATGCCTGTATTGTATTATTTGGAAAAAATCCGAAACGGTTCTTATATGGGGCTTATTTGCAATATGTACGTTTTAACGGGTTGGACAAGGGGGCGGAGATTGATAATGAAAAGCCATTCTGCTACTGTCTTGCCAAAATGATGCCACAGTTGGAGGCTTTCATTGATTTTGGTGTGATGAAAACACGTCCTGTAGCAATTAGTACATTAAGGGAAAAGAATCAGTCAAACTATCCTGCAGATGCTTTAAGGGAATTGATTCTGAACGCTTGCATGCATAGGGATTACCAGTCGAATATGCCTACTCGCTTTTATCAGTTTTCAAACCGTATAGAGATAATGAACCCCGGAGGTCTGTATGGCAAAGCACGTCCGGAGAACTTTCCTGAAGTGAACGATTATAGGAACCCTATCATTGCTCAGGCATTGAAAATTTTGGGTTATGTGAATATGTTCAATAGAGGAATAAGCCGTGTAAAGAATATGATGGTTGAGAATGGAGGAAAAGAACCGATATTCAATGTAGATAAAATTACGGCTTTTGAAGTTATTTGTCATTCGGCAATAAATCACTCTGATTTACAGGATTACAAAGAGGATTTAACTATGACGTTCCATCGGATAGAAGCCAAGTTGATTCCGGAATTCTTCAATGCAGAAGAGAAGGACGAGCTGATGCGCATTATAACCCTTCTTAAGGAGCCTGCTTCTGCAAGTTTTCTGGCTAAAGAACTTGGTTATGAGACACGTAATTTTAAAATTAAATATATGGAAAAGATGGTTAAGGCCGGAGTTGTAGCTATGACAATACCGGATAAACCTAAAAGCAGTAAGCAGAAATATTGTTTGGTTATGGAATAGGTCAAGTTTTTTCCAAGTTTTTTCCAAGTTTTTTCCAAGTCTTTTGGAAATATATAAAGCTTTGATGCTCAAGAGTAAAGGTGGTGTATAATAAAGATTAAGCGATGAGTGATTCCAATAAAATAAAGATACAGCAGATTTTAGAAAATCTCTTTACAAAACATCGTTACATATTCTGGTATGATGCAGGAGGAGAAATGGAGGATTTTGCTTCTGATATAAATATAGATGGGGTTGAAACTGTCGTACTTGATGGCAATCCTTTTGGTGTCAAGTATCGTATTGAATGCGGTGAACAACCTGTAAAGGGGTTTCTTATATATAGCAAGGACGAGAAACCGGATGATGAAGACAACTGGCTGTTGGATATCCAGGAGGAAGGGGAGATTTTTGCTGCAGATATGTCTTCCATATATGCTGCGGAATGTGGGATACCTTTTGAACTGAAATCTGCCATTATTGACAGACATTATGAGTTCTTCAAATCGGCAAGAAACAGAAAGAAATGTTCTGAATTGCTGCAGAATGGTATGAATGTCAGTGAGATAACCGAAGTGATGATTTCCATTGCATCTGGTAGTAATACGTCGGGTTATGAGCAACTGACGTACGTTTTGGCTGATGAGTGTATGAACGAATCGTCTGATATTGCTGAACGTCTTGAGAAATATAATCTTTCTGGATATTACTGGGATAAGGTGGAAGAGGCTTTTGGTTATGACAGAGAGCGTAATATAAAAAGTCTTATCATAGTTCTGTTTCAGGATGAACTGAACTGTGTACTCAACCATTCCGTACTTTCTAATGAGGCTCATATTTTCATGCGCGACTGGAGGGATAGCCGTTTGTGGGGAAGTCTTTATCGCAAGTGGGCTGAGGTGCTTGAAAATGAATTAGGTGTTATGCAGCTTATTAAGGGTGAACCGTTGAAAAAACTGGTGCAGATTGATACTTTCCCATGTGTGGATAAGGTTATATCCTTAAATTTACATAATGAGGTTATTAACGGTGGGATTACAGCCGAAATGGTGGAATCTGTAGTGGAGTTGAGGCGTAACAAGCTGTTTTTTGATGTGGCGCAACATACAATGTTGGCTTTACTCGAAGCGAGAAGACTTTTTGAGGATATTGAAAAAAAAATACAAGGTCTGATTATATCTACTCCTGAAGAGGGCTTCGGGCTATATGTCAATGAATTATATACCATTGATTTGCATTACCGTCATTATTTCAGAGAAGCAAATCAGGCTGAGAGCTATAACTTGTTGGCAGATGTTACAAGCAAAGTAGAACAGGCATATACAAATGCGTATTTATCGGAACTTGCAAAGAAATGGCAACCTTTAGTTGATAAGATGCCTTCATGGAATATTGATGATGTGCTATCGCAAAGGAGTTTCTTTGATATTCATGTCAGTCAGTTTGTTTCAAAGGGCAAAAGACTCTTTGTTATAATAAGTGATGCTCTAAGATATGAGACTATGAAAGAGTTGGAATATCGTATAGCCCACGAAAACAGGATGGAGACGATAATGAATCCTCCAATGCTGTGTGTGCAGCCATCATATACGCAGTTGGGTATGGCTGCCCTTCTGCCGCATAAGGAACTTTCGTTTGAAAAACATAGCGATGAAGTTTATGCCGACGGTAGAAGCACTAAAGGAACTGATAACAGGTCGAAAATATTGCAGTCAGCTGTACAGAGAAGTATTGCCATCAAGGCAGATGAATTGCTTGCCATAAGTAATGGTAAGGAATGGGTGAAAGATTATGACCTGGTATATATTTATAGCAATACGATTGATAAAGTAGGTGATTCTCTGGCAACTGAAAAAAATGTGTTCAAGGCAACCGAGGATGAGATGGATAAGATTCTGCGTCTTGTAAAATTTATCAGAACTGCCAACGGAAGTAATATCATTATAACTTCAGATCATGGGTATATTTACCAGAATGAGAATCTGGATGAAACTGACTTTACTGATTTTAAGGCTCAAGGTGGAAATTGCTTTATTGAAAACCGTAGATTCGTGATTGGTACTGGTCTTTGGGAGGGCAATGGTGTAAGGACTTGGAAAAGTGAGCAAGTAGGAGTGAAAGAGGGTGTTGATATTCAGATTTGTAAGGGAATAAACCGTATCAGAAAACAAGGTTCGGGAAGTCGTTTTATTCATGGTGGATGTATGCCTCAGGAGGTGGTGGTGCCTGTTATGCGTGTCAATATAAAGAAAACAGGTGATGTGAGGAATGTGGATGTGGATATATTGGGAAAACAGTCGAACATTACTACCGCTAATTTGTCTGTTAAATTCTATCAGATTGATGTGGCTACGGAGAAAGTCAAGGGTGTGACTTTACGAATGGCTTTCTATAATGCCGATAATGATATGATATCAGATTCTGTTATTATGACTTTTGACAGCAGAAATAATGAATCGGTATCAAGAGAGCAGAAACATACATTCCGATTCAAAAATATAATATCACAACTTAATGGTCAGGAAGTGGTGTTGAGAATGGAGAGACAGGTAGAAAACACAAGTCAATTTGTTCCTTATAAGGAAGAAATTTATAAAGTAAAGGTTATGTTTGAAGCTGAATGGTAATTATGGATGAACTTGATATAAAGCTTAATCAGTATTATGCGGGTAAGGTGGTACGAAAAGACCTTACAAAGAATATAAAGGAAGGTGCAAATGTTCCTAGCTATGTTCTGGAATACCTGTTGGGAATGTATTGTGCTACAGATAATGAAGATGATATAAAACAGGGAATAGGAATGGTCAAGCATGTGCTTGCCGATAATTTTGTTCGTCCGGATGAGGCCGAAAAAATAAAATCAAAAATTCGCGAAAAGGGACGTTATAAGATTATAGACAAAGTATCAGCAAGACTGAATGAGAATACCGACAGCTATGAGGGACATATATTCAATATAAATATCAACAAGATTACTGTAGATGACAGTTATATCAGAAAGTATGAGAAACTGTTGTGCGGTGGTATTTGGTGTATTATTGATATGGAATATGTCTATGACGAGAATTCAAGGACTTCTCCATTCAGAATAGCGAATCTTAAACCTATCCAGATGCCGGCTACCGATGTGGAGGAATATATCGGTAACAGGAAATTCTTTACTCTGGAGGAATGGATAGAGGTGATATGTCGTAGTGTTGGTATGGAACCTTCAAATCTTGATAAGCAGACAAGATGGCATCTTGTGGCAAGAATGATTCCTTTTGTGGAGAATAATTACAATATATGTGAACTTGGACCTCGTGGTACTGGTAAATCGTATGTATATGATGAACTGTCTCCATATTCTATTTTGATATCTGGCGGACAGACTACAGTTGCAAATCTTTTCTATAATATGGGACGCCATACTGTAGGGCTTGTAGGTACATGGGATGTAGTGGCTTTCGATGAGGTGGCTGGTATCAATATGAAAGATAAGGATGGTATTCAGATAATGAAGGGGTATATGGCTAACGGTTCTTTCAGCCGTGGAAAGGAAAGTATAAATGCCAATACTTCAATGGTTTTTGTTGGAAACATCAATGGTAGCATTGAGAATCTTGTAAAAGTCAGTCATTTATTATCTCCATTCCCTAAAGATATGATTGACACTGCTTTCTTTGACCGTTTTCATCATTATCTTCCTGGATGGGAAATCCCTAAGATGAGACCGGAATTTTTTACAGACTCATACGGATTTATCTCTGATTATTTTTCTGAGTGTCTTAGGGAAATGAGAAAGCGGAATTTCAGTGATGCCATTCAGAAGTATTTCAGATTGGGAAAAGATCTTAACCAAAGAGATGTAATAGCTGTCAAGAAGACTGTAAGCGGACTGATGAAACTCCTTTTCCCGGATGGAGTGTATGATAAGGAGGATGTGCGTCTTTGTTTGGAATATGCCTTGGTAGGGCGCAGACGTATAAAGGAGCAGTTAAAGAAAATAGGTGGTTTGGAATTTTATGATGTACATTTCAGTTATATAGATTTGGAGGATGGGGAAGAGCGGTATGTAAGTACGCCTGAGAATGGTGGCTCTGCTCTTATTCCTGAGGGAGACTTGCAGCCGGGTGCACTTTACAGTATAGCGAATCAGCCGGATGAAGGTAATCTTGGCCTTGTTCGTCTTGACTTGCAGATTATGCCTGGTAATGGTAAGTTTACGCATACAGGATTTGGCTCTGGAACAAAGATAAGTGATGAACTGAAAGAGGCTGTAAACTATTGTCGTTCCAATCTTAACCGAATAAGCCAGAATGCAAGGTTTGCAGATTGCGAAATGCATATAAAGGCCACTGATATTAATGGTCTTGGTGTTTTGTCCGGACTGGAATTGGCTGTATTTATATCACTTGTTTCAGGAATAACAGGAAGGAGTATTCAAAGCCAGATGTGTGTACTGGGATCTATGAGTATTGGCGGCACAATAATTCCGACGAGTGACTTGGCTGGTGCATTACAAATTGCGCATGATGCCGGGGCCAAACGTATTCTGATACCGGTGGCTGACATGATGCAGTATTCTAAAGTACCAGCAGATTTAATTTCTAAGTTCAGTCTGGATGTATATTCTGATCCTGTTGATGCGGCTTTTAAAGCATTAGGAATAAAATAATGTACTTGTTTTTGCAAAGCCTTTTAAAACCTTTTGCAAAAGGTTTGCAATACGCTCGGTGAACGCATAACGAACGGTTAGTGAACATAGAGTGAACAGATTTTATTATAACAGTTAACCAAAATCAGGAAAAGACAGATGGTAAGGAATGATGGAATTCGCGTAAGTTGGCACGTGTTATGGGGTACGTAAAATATTGGAACTTTGAACGGGTAATAGCTAAGGCTCAAGCCAGGACAACAATATTGAAAATAGATGAAAAACAGATGGAACAGATAAATACAGAAGGAAAGAACCGTGCCTTATGTTTATTGTATAGTTGTTCGCTACCGTTATCACAATTCTTCCGACAGCCAAACATGCGGTCTGTGTATATGACCTTTTCAGAAAGAAATGTTATCTTTGCAAGTGAGAAGAAGATGATAAAATTGAGTATCGGTTGGTTTTATTAACTCCTCGAGAAAAAAGAATGTGATATAACGGATTTTAAAGAACAACTTTAGGATAAAGAGCTAAATGATATATTCCAGATGTTTATAGAAA
>NZ_JADYTF010000370.1 GCF_021530995.1 Bacteroides caecigallinarum | reverse complement strand
TAGGCATGATTAAAATGGGCAAGACCCGATACAAGACCAGGTTTGGCAACTTGAACGCATCCGCCATCATTGACAGACTGAAAAAAGAAAAGTCTGTCAGGTACAGCCGCAAGCTGAATTGTCATTATGCTTATATAGATGCTGAATATGCCAACCGGAAAATCCGCATCTTCTTCTGTAAAAGAGGACGGAAAGGAACATGGAACGCATTCCTTTCCACCAATACCGGACTGAACTTTTTTGAAGCATACCGCA
>NZ_JADYTF010000369.1 GCF_021530995.1 Bacteroides caecigallinarum | reverse complement strand
AGAAAATGGGTAAGGATGTACAGGAAGGCGATGCATTTATATTTATCAATAAATCATTGACCAACATGAAAATACTCCATGCCGAATACGGTGGGCTGGTGATATATAATATGAGACTTGAGAGTGGAACTTTCCGTTTGTCTGATATTGACTGTGAAGACTCTTCCGCTTCACTCTCCATCAACTGGTCAGAATTGACATTGATAGTGCATGGTATATCACCTTCAGAGACGAAAAGAGCACCACGCTGGTCTC
>NZ_JADYTF010000368.1 GCF_021530995.1 Bacteroides caecigallinarum | reverse complement strand
CGATAACCAACACTATATAAAGCCTTGCAAAAATCAATACTATCTGACGAACTCCTGCTCCGTTTATCTTCCTTATAGCCATTTCCTTACGGCGGTATTCGGTGTCGAGAGTTATTGCTGAATAAATTCCAAGCACAGAGATGATAAGTGCTATGATTGACATAAAGAGTACAATACCTCTCAGTTTGAATTCCAGAGCATGTTCCTCATATATATCATCCATCATTGTAGGTATGGAGAGTTCAATACTTTCCG
>NZ_JADYTF010000367.1 GCF_021530995.1 Bacteroides caecigallinarum | reverse complement strand
ACGGTGGACAGCAAACCATAAGCTTCCCTGATGATGAGTGTGAAAAACTAAGACGGGAAGAGAATTCAATGACTGAGTACATTGTATCCAATATAATAAGTACTTCTCTGAATTCACCTCAGAGAATAATCAATAAAGTTTACGATAAAATCGGATTCAATATCATACAGGATGAGGAACTACGTCATCTTGTAGTATCCAGAATATGCTCTCCCATGAGCAAGAAGGCCACAGTGGATTATCTGAGACGGCATT
>NZ_JADYTF010000366.1 GCF_021530995.1 Bacteroides caecigallinarum | reverse complement strand
TGAATGTCACAATCAAAGTATCATAGTATGCTGTCATAATCTGTCCTCCTTTCCTTTTATCCATTCGTCACGCAGGTGTCTGCACTCTTCCAATGTCGGTCTAACGCAAGAGAAAAGTTCTCCGTCCGTGTGTCGGTAGTCATACTGGAAAAGGGTTGTTCTTTTCCGTCTGATAGTCGTTTGGTACTTTTCGTACTTCTCAGTACCTGCCGTCTGGCAGGTACTCACTCCGTTGATGGTCATTCTTGTTGTCAT
>NZ_JADYTF010000365.1 GCF_021530995.1 Bacteroides caecigallinarum | reverse complement strand
ATATCGTCTGATATGGCTAAGAAAACCTAACCATAATCCTATGGTAAAACAAACTTTCCACAGCAGACACCGCATAAGGGGCTGCAAGTTCCTTTATCAGTCAAACCATTAATGAGGGTTACAAACTTTTTTGAGCGGACTTCAAAGCCGCATAAATATGATAGTATTTCCCTCAAAAGAAAGCTGTTTTACCTTATAGGATTCTGTATCATTTGACAACACACGGTATATATTCCTTTTCATGTTTGAGTACAT
>NZ_JADYTF010000364.1 GCF_021530995.1 Bacteroides caecigallinarum | reverse complement strand
CCTTTCTTCTTGCTTCCTGCTTTTCCTCTTCTGTCAGTTCCACCACATGGTTTACAACTACTTGACATTGTATAGGCTTGCCTACTTCAATCTCGTTTTCATCGTAATAGTGAATGGCTTGTCCGTATATCTCTCCGTCTGAAAAGCCGTTGCAACCGCTTTTCTGCACATAGTTCAGAATGTATGTGACACAATCGTCTATGTTCTTGGCTGGGTTGCGGTAGCTTTTGGCGAATAGTTCATCTTCCGCTGCTC
>NZ_JADYTF010000363.1 GCF_021530995.1 Bacteroides caecigallinarum | reverse complement strand
CAAAGGATATTGACTATCCAAAGGAAACAGCGCAACAGAAATGCGAATACTGCAAGTCCAATGGATTGCGCTGTCTGTCTTATGTTCATTGCTGCTGTCATTTTGGGTGTCGTTTGTCAAGTTCTACAATTCTGTCAATTCTTCCGTACAATATCTTGCGGAGTGCCGTCTTGTCCATAGCCTTGTATTCTCTCCATTGTCCGTACTGGCTTACAAGGAATGTCCTCAGTATGTCGGAGAAGTCAAACCGCCATC
>NZ_JADYTF010000362.1 GCF_021530995.1 Bacteroides caecigallinarum | reverse complement strand
TACAAATACCGGGCTTGTGGATTTTGTATGCAGCTGCCATAAGAAGTTTCATCTGCTTGGCATGGCGAAAATGGGTAATACAAAGTATTCCACCTCATGGGGAGACCTTTCAGCCAGATCCATTCTCGGCAGGCTTTCATCCTCAAGACAGATAAGGTACAGCAGACGTTACCATATTCACTATGCCATGACCGATGTGAAACTGGGCACACGGCAGGTCCGTCTGTTCTTCTGCCGGCGCGGCAAAGCTGAGGG
>NZ_JADYTF010000361.1 GCF_021530995.1 Bacteroides caecigallinarum | reverse complement strand
ATGACAACAAGAATGACCATCAACGGAGTGAGTACCTGCCAGACGGCAGGTACTGAGAAGTACGAAAAGTACCAAACGACTATCAGACGGAAAAGAACAACCCTTTTCCAGTATGACTACCGACACATGGACGGAGAACTTTTCTCTTGCGTTAGACCGACATTGGAAGAGTGCAGACACCTGCGTGACGAATGGATAAAAGGAAAGGAGGACAGATTATGACAGCATACTATGATACTTTGATTGTGACATTCA
>NZ_JADYTF010000038.1 GCF_021530995.1 Bacteroides caecigallinarum | reverse complement strand
CTTTTAAGTTTTTACAGTCAAATCATAATTTATATAGCTGTAAAAGTATGTTATATGGCAGAAAATACGTAATTTTGCAAAAAAATATTTATAAATAGAAATAAGATTGTTTTATGAAAGGGGTTGAGTTTCATCCTAAACTGTTTTCTACACTCAAGAATTACAGTAAATCAGATTTCATGACTGATTTGATGGCGGGTATAATAGTAGGTATTGTAGCCTTGCCGTTGGCTATCGCGTTTGGTATTGCTTCAGGTGTAACTCCTGAGAAAGGTATCATTACGGCTATTGTGGCTGGATTTATCATTTCTTTCCTTGGTGGCAGTAAGGTGCAGATAGGTGGTCCTACAGGTGCTTTTATTGTTATCATCTACGGTATTATCCAGCAATATGGATTGAGCGGACTTATGGTTGCCACTATGATGGCGGGAGTCTTGCTTATATTATTAGGTGTATTCAAGTTGGGAACTGTCATAAAGTTTATCCCCTATCCTATTATTATAGGTTTTACCAGTGGTATTGCCGTAACAATCTTTACTACACAGATAGCAGACATCTTCGGCCTTGATTTCAGGGGAGAGAAGGTTCCTGGAGATTTCATTGGTAAATGGATGCTTTATTTCAGACATTTTGATACTGTGAACTGGTGGAATGCCATAGTAAGTGTAGTCAGTGTGTTTATCATAGCTATAACTCCAAAGTTCTCAAAGAAGGTGCCTGGGTCGCTTGTTGCCATTATTCTGGTTACTGTAGGAGTGTATTTGCTGAAGCAGTATGCAGGAATCACATGTATTGATACTATAGGCGATCGTTTCAGTATTAAGGCTGAGCTTCCTTCGGCAGCTGTTCCTGCGATAAATTGGGAGGCTATACAGAATCTTTTCCCTGTAGCGATAACTATAGCAGTTCTTGGAGCAATAGAATCTTTGCTTTCTGCTGCTGTGGCTGATGGTGTGATTGGTGACAGACACGATTCAAATACAGAACTTATAGCTCAGGGTATTGCCAATGTGGTATCTCCTATTTTCGGAGGTATTCCTGCAACAGGAGCAATTGCCCGTACGATGACTAATATCAATAATGGTGGTAAATCTCCTGTTTCAGGTATTGTGCATGCTGTGATACTTCTTCTTATACTTCTTTTCCTTATGCCGCTTGCTCAGTATATTCCTATGGCATGTCTTGCCGGAGTATTGGTTATAGTGTCATATAACATGAGTGGCTGGAGAGTATTTATGGGATTGCTCAAGAACCCTAAATCGGACGTTACAGTTCTTCTTATAACATTCTTCCTTACAGTTATATTCGATTTGACAGTAGCCATCGAAGTGGGATTGCTCATTGCCTGTGTATTGTTTATGAAACGTGTGATGGAAACTACTCAGATTTCCGTTATCAAGAATGAGCTTGACCCAAACAAGGAATCGGATATGGAAGTGCACGAAGAGCATCTTATTATTCCTGATGGTGTAGAGGTGTACGAGATTAACGGTCCTTATTTCTTCGGTATAGCGACTAAATTTGAGGATATGATGGCGCAGCTGGGCGACAGACCTAAGATTCGTATCATCCGTATGCGTAAGGTGCCATTTATCGATTCTACAGGTATCCATAACCTTACTACACTTTGCCATATGTCGCAGAAGGAGAATATACATATCATCCTGTCAGGTGTAAACGAAAATGTGCATAAGACACTTGAAAAATCAGGATTCTATGAACTCTTGGGTAAAGAAAATATCTGTAGCAACATAAATGAAGCTTTGGCTGTAGCTACAAAAGAGATGGAAGAGCTTAATAGAAAATAATGCTTTTAACAATTAACATAAATGCTCCATGTTGTTAACAAACGTGGAGCATTTTCTTTATTTATTAAACTATGTTATAAAACATGGATTTTTGGCTGAAATACTTGCAGATTACCGGAAAGTCCGTACCTTTGTACTGTGTTTTTCATAGTATTAGATTTTAAGGTTAACAAAGGTTGGAGTACAGCGGTACTCCTTTTTTTATGTCTATACGTTTCGTACGAAAAAATATTTATTTTTATTGCACAATTATAGATACAAGAAAGCCTCAAGAGACTGTCTCTTGAGGCTTTCTTGTGTTGGACTACCAGGATTCGAACCTGGACAAACAGAACCAAAACCTGTTGTGCTACCATTACACCATAGTCCAAACTTAATTGCTTTCTCTCGAAATGCGTGGCAAAGATACTATCTTTTTATGTTATCTTCCAAATTTTCTTTAACTTTTTTCGTACTTGCAGGTCTATATTTATTAATAAAGTATTGTTGTCTTGGGTAAAATTCTATCTGTGAAAGATGTGAAAGTAAAATTACTGTATAAAACCACTATAGTTTCAATCAGTCTTTATGATTGTGTTTCTTGAGTACTCTGTGCGGCAGTTCACCGTGTCCAAGCAGTTCAATAGGGCATTGCAGTTTTTCTTCTATCCATTCGGCAGAGACTTCGCTTTGTGGGTGATAGTCCAAAGTGCCGTTTACGCAAGCTATACTCTTTACATTTTGCAGTACTGAGCCTATGTCGTGGCTTACCAGTATTATGGTCCTTTCCTTGTTTATTTCCTCAAGCAGTGAATACAGTCTGGCTTCGAAACGCTTGTCGATATAGGTATTTGGCTCGTCAAGTATTATTGCCTTAGGATCTGAAACAATGGCTCTGCCCAATAAAGCTCTTTGCATCTGTCCTCCGCTCAGTTGTCCTATCGGCTTGTTTTCCATTCCTTCGAGTCCCATCATGGATATAGTTTCCTTTACTCTCTCATGATGTTCCTTTGTGAATCTTCTGAACAGGTTTTTCTGTCTGTTAAGCCCTGAAAGAATAACTTCGTAAACAGATATAGGGAATTTCTTGTCTATCGAATTATATTGCGGCAGATAGCCTATTTCCAGTCTTTCTGTGAGGATACCGTTGTCATAATAGGTTATTTTTCCTTCGGTAGGTTCCAGAAGTCCCAGTATCACTTTCATCAGTGTGGTTTTTCCTCCACCGTTCGGACCTATAATGCCAAGGAAATCCTTTTCTGCTACCTCCAGATTTATGTCATGAAGGACGGTTTTATTCTCATATCCGGCGGACAGGTTCTCTATTTTTATTATGCAGTTGTTCATTATTCGTTGGTTGAAACTTCTTTTGTATGTAGTGCCTTTGCTGTATTTATCATCTCTTCAGTCCAGTTGTAGTTCAACGGATTTACCGGAACAACTTCTACTCCTAGCTCCTTGGCTATAGTCTCTGCATTACGCATGTCGAACTCCTGCTGTACGAATATTACTCTTGCATTCTTGTCCTTACACAGTTTTATAAGTGACTGCAGATGAGCAGGCGACGGTTCTTTACCACCCTCCTCGATACTGATCTGTTCCAGACCATAATCTCTTGCGAAATAAGTCAGAGCAGGATGATAGATAAGGAAAGTCTTGTCTGCATCAGTAATTATTTCCTTTATTTTTTCGTCAGTCTGTTCTATTATTTTTGTAAGACTGTCCAGTCTGCTGTTGTAGTATTCCGAGTTTTTGCTGTCCAGTTCTTGCAGTGCGTTGCAGATGTTATTGGCTATTATTTTAGCGTTCTCTGTAGAATTCCAGATGTGTGGTTCCACACCGTGTACATGCTCCTCCTGTGCGCTGTTGTCATGTGAGTGTGAACATTGCTGGTGTATGAGATTTACTCCGGCTGAAGTGTCGTAGAATGGAAGCTTCGGAAGATTTTCCTGCAATTTGGCAGTCCATGACTGTTCGAATCCTATGTATCCTATACGCAGATATGCAACACTCTTGCTCAGGTTGACCATTTGTTGTGGAGTCGGATCGTATGTTTCCGGGCTGCTGCCTGCCGGTACCATGCTCACTACTTTGAATTTATCGCCTGCAATGACTTCTGTGAAATATCTTAATGGTTCTATTGTGACGGTTATCGTAGGTTTATCGCTTTTTTCTGTGTTACTGCACGATGAAAAAGCCATAAGCAGGCATATAATAGATAATAATGTTTTCATGTTACAATCAAAATTTAAAAGATTAATCATTATGCTGTTTCTTGCACATTTCGTTTTGAGTAAGGTTTCATTTCGTTTTGGTCCCTCTCAGTATTTCTCTTTTACCTCCCGGAGGACCTGCCAGACGTTCCACCATAAAACCCGCTTCCTGAAGCATCCGTCTTACAACTCCTTTTGCACAATATGTAGTGAGTATTCCGTTGTAGTTCAATACTTCATATAGATTGTCAAACAGTGTCTGGCTCCACATTTCAGGTTGTTTTTCAGGTGCAAAGGCATCGAAATAGATAATGTCGTAGCCTTTTCTGAAATTATATTCAGTAAAATCACCTTCTATTTTTTCAATAGTGAAATGTTCTGAAACGGTTTGCGGTGAGTTCCATTCTGCATTATGAATAGAGTAAAACAGTTCGCTTTCTTCCGGTGCGATAAGTCTCGGATAGTCAAGAAGCTTTATAGTCTCCATATCAAGAGGAAATTTTTCTATAGTGGTATAGAATATGTTTCTCTTCTCATTTTTGGCTTCGAGAGATGTCAGGAAGGCATTGAGTCCGGTTCCGAAACCAATTTCCAATATATGTGGTGACGTAGCCTGTGAGTGCTTAAGGCCCATATTGATGAATATGTGTTCCGACTCTGTCAATGCTCCTTTCACAGAGTGATAATGCTCGTCCAGTTCCGGAACGAACAGTGTATAGCTTCCATCTGCTGTCTTTTCTATTTCCATAACCTTAATTGTTTATTACAAGGATATCAGTTTCAGGGTTGTTGCCATCAGTATGGCATATCTGGCAAGTTTTCCCAAAGTCATGGATATTGTAACTATAAGTGCGTTGGCTCTCATCAGTCCCAGTACCACCAGTATGGCATCACCTATAACCGGCAGAAATGACAGGAAAGCTATCCATGAACCTTTTCCTTTGATAAACCTTTCTGCCTTGTCCATCTGTTTCTTTTTCACTCCCAGATACTTTTCTATCCATTCCATCTTTCCCAGATGACCTATCCAGTAGCACGTCAGCCCTCCAAGAGCATTTCCTGCTGTGGTGGATAGTGTGGATAATATAGGGTCAAGTCCTAGTCCTATGCATGCTAGCAGTACAGCCTCCGAACTGAACGGCAAAACTGTCCCTGCCAGGAATGCCGATATGAACATTCCCCAATAACCCCATTCTGTGAGAAACTGAAGCATTGCATCCATTTCTTTTTATTATCCTCCTATATTAGACTAAAAATGAATCATCAGGTTATATATAGCCATAAGAACAATGATAACCAGTGAAACTATCATAAAAATATATGTAAACTTGTTTGTTTTCTGTATCATGGTATATCCGTAAAGGATAGAGCACATTGTCATTACAATAGGAAGTAAGGATTTCAACATAGATGGTTGCGCAATCATGAGTATTGTTTCATATATCCCTATTGTATTAATCACTCCTATCATGATTCTGTTTCTTACCTTATCGTTTTGTGATATTACAAGACTGTTTATTCCGCTTACGGCAGATATTAATAATACACATACAGCTGTTATTGCTTGATTTATAGGCAGATTTCTGTATAAGTCAATGTCCCATTCAAAAATATTATCGAACCATGTAAGAAACATCGGGCTGTTGCCGATATACATGTCATAACCAGTCATGAGCCAGTATGGAGTACAAAGACCTATGATACCTGCAAAGAATGTCTTGAAACTGAATGACCTGAGTTGAAACATGAGAATAAACACCAGTGGTGCTGAAAGAATCAATCCAGGCTTTATCAAACTTCCTATACCTAACCACAGGAAAGAATGGAAGATATACGAAGACGCATTTTTCTGTTCATAACTTTTGAGTTGGCAGTAAAGACTTCCCATAAAAAGTAACAGAATCCAGCATTCCCCTTTGCCATATTCATGAAGGAACAATGATGATGAATAAAGTATGGCAAATAAGGCAGAGGGCAACGATGAACGACTTCTTATAAGGGCAAATGAAGTATTGAACTCAATGAGAAGATATGTTACCAGACCTCCTGTCAGGAAAGATGCAGCTTCCATTTCGTCGTTGAAAGCTGCTATCCACAGAATTACAGATAATACGATAGCCACCGGAAGTGTCAGCCTCCCGGTAGCTATCTGATATTGAAAGCGGTTACGCATGATATATTATAAATCGAAACCTATATCTGAACGGAAATATTTCTTTTCGAACTGTATCTTGCCAGCATTCTGGAACGAAATAGCCAAGGCTTCTTCCTTGTTTGCTCCGTAAGAGCTTACAGCTATGACACGTCCTCCGGCTGTTACTACCTGTCCGTCCTTAACAGCTGTTCCGGCATGGAATACAATACTTCCACCAGCCTTTGCATCTTCGATACCGCTCATTGGGAAACCTTTGTCGTATGCTTCAGGATAACCTCCTGATACCAACATAACGCATACAGCCGAGCGAGGGTCTATCTCAAGAACACGCTGGTCGAGGTTGCCTTCTGCAACACCTTCAAGAAGGTCTACAAGGTCACTCTTGATACGAAGCATTACACTTTCTGTTTCAGGATCACCCATACGTACGTTGTATTCTATCACCATCGGTTCGCCCTTCACGTTGATAAGTCCGAAGAAGATGAATCCTTTGTAGTCGATACCTTCTTCTGCCAAGCCTTCCACTGTAGGACGTATGATACGGTCTTCCACCTTCTTCATCCATTCTGCATTTGCAAACGGAACAGGTGAAACAGAGCCCATACCTCCTGTATTAAGGCCTTTGTCGCCTTCGCCGATACGTTTGTAGTCCTTTGCTTCAGGCAATATCTTGTAGTTCTTTCCGTCTGTAAGAACGAAAACAGAACATTCTATACCGCTAAGGAATTCTTCGATAACCACTGTGGCAGAAGCACTTCCGAACATACCGCCAAGCATTTCCTTAAGTTCCTTCTTAGCTTCTTCCAGTGTAGGGAGAATCAATACGCCTTTTCCGGCACACAGTCCGTCTGCCTTAAGCACGTATGGAGCTTCGAGAGTTTCAAGGAAAGCCAGACCTTCTTCAAGGTTTTCGGCTGTAATGCTCTTATATCCTGCTGTAGGGATATTGTGACGCTGCATGAATCCTTTAGCGAATTCCTTGCTTCCTTCGAGCACTGCACCGGCTTTAGAAGGACCGATAACTGGGATTGACTTCAATGCCTCGTCGTCGCGGAAAAAGTCATATACACCCTTTACCAATGGATCTTCCGGACCCACTACCACCATGTCAACTTTGTTTTCAACGACAAACTGTTTGATGGCATTAAAGTCGTCAGCCTTGATAGCTACGTTTTCACCAACTTCGCGTGTTCCGGCATTTCCCGGAGCGATGTACAATTTCTCAACTTTTGAGCTTTGTGCAATTTTCCATGCCAGAGCATGTTCGCGGCCGCCTGAGCCAAGTAGTAAGAGTTTCATATTATATTTTGGTTTTAAGTTTTTCATTTTAAAAAATCGTCAAAGTATCTCGAAATGTGTTCATGCAGATGAACTCTTTCTGTTCCAATCATGTTATGTCCAGATTCAGGATAAACGAAGAAGTCAGGATGTGTTCCTGCATCAATGCATGAACGCAGGAATGTATAGCTGTGTTGAGGGACGCATGTCGGATCTTCGCCGCCGATAATAATCAGCAGTCGTCCTTTCAGGTTTCCAGCTTTCAGGTTCAGATTAGAATTCTTGTATCCTTCCGGGTTTGTTTCCGGTGTGTCCATATATCTTTCGCCGTACATCACCTCGTAGTATTTCCAGTCGATAACAGGACCTCCGGCTACACCTACCTTGAAAATCTCAGGATAAGTGAGCATAAGGTTTGTAGTCATGAATCCTCCGAAGCTCCATCCGTGTACTCCTATCCTATTTGCATCAACGTATGGAAGTGACTGCAGCATCTTTGCTCCTTCCACCTGGTCTTTCATTTCCTCCACACCAAGCTGACGGAAAGTACAGTTTTCAAATTCCCGTCCGCGGTTATCACTGCCACGGCTGTCAACTGTAAGCATTACATATCCTTTCTGTGCCATGTACAAGTCCCATCCGCGTGCATCGTAGAAACGAGTGTTGTGTATCATCTGTGCGTGAGGACCGCCATACACGTAGATTATAGCAGGATATTTCTTGTTAGGGTCGAAGTTAACCGGCTTGATAAGTCTGTAGTAAAGGTCAGTCTTACCGTCTGCAGCCTTGATTGTTCCAAGAGTTATCTCAGGCATATTGAATTTCTCAGGCATAGGGTCGCTTGAAGTGAAGATAGTAATACCCTTTTTGCCGTTTGTAGGCAATATGCTTGTTTCGCCTGCTACGCTGAACGAAGTCATGTTGTCGATGATGTAAGTACCTCCGGCAGAGAGTTGTGCTCTGTGATGGCCGTCCTCCTTGCCTATTAGAGTGCGTTTGCCGCTCTTTATGTTGAGGCTGTAGATGTTAGTCTGTAAAGGTGACACTTCGGTAGATGCGATAATGACTTCCTTCTTAGCTTCGTTGAAACCGAGAATGTCCTGTACCAGCCAGTTGCCCTTGGTAAGCTGTTTCACTTCTACATACTCCTTGTATTTGTTCATACCTTCTATCAGTTCCAATGTGACAGGTCTAGGTTTCTTTGTATCGAACAGATACAGATGATTGAAGCCGTCTCTCTGGCTCTGGTAGATGAATTTTGTTTCATCCCATGGAAGGAATGTCAGAGTGTGCTGAGGCTCAACATATTTAGGATGAGATTCTTCGTACAGTACACCGATTTTCTCTCCTGTTTCGGCATTGTACTTAACGAGTTGAGCATAGTTCTGGTCGCGGTTAACTTCTATCACGTAGATATTTTCCTCGTCAGGAGCCCATGAAATGTTTGTGAAATATCTGTCTGTAGGGTCACCTGCATCTAGATAGACTGTTTTTCCGGTCTCAGGATTGTAGATACCTACGGTAACCTTGTGGCTGGTCATGCCTGCCATAGGATATTTGTCAGGTTCAAGTGTTGCTATTCGTGTGGTTGTGTTTACCTGCGGATAGTCTGTCACCATACTCTGGTCCATGCGATAGAAAGCAAGGTATTTTCCTTCAGGTCTCCAGAATGTACCCTTGTAGATACCGAATTCATTGCGGTGTACAGCCTGTCCGTAAACGATGTCGTGGATATCGTTGCCACCGCATGCAGCTTTTTCAATGTTGATGTCAGGATTAACCTGCTTGTCTGCAATCTTCTCGGAAGCTATATGCAAGTTGTCTCCCACTGTATATGCCACAGTCATGCTTTCCTTGCAGAAATCAATGTTGGCAGCTCCCTTGTTTATTTTGATAGCCGATTTTACAGTCTTGTCTTCGAAGTTATAGACTATGATGTTACCATCGTGTGAGAGAAGTATTTCTTTCTCATCTCCCCAAGGCATTGAAGCACCCATGAGCGAACGGAGAGGTTTGATACCCTTGGTCTTTTCGTCATCCTGTAATGCTGTATTTATTTCATCCAGGGTGATGATAGTCTTTTCTTTGCCGTTCTTTTTGTCGATAGATACTATTTCTTCCACTCCTGTTCGGATACATACATCGCCCCACCATTTCAGACCTGACATCCTTTTCGGAATGAGGTTGAAATAGTTATCACCTCCCGGTATTACATCCTGCAGTGTGAACGAAGTCTTTTCCTGTGCCAGGATTCCTGTAGTAGGGATATTAAGTGCCATTATACTCAATAGGGTTATAATTTTGTTTTTGAGAATCATGTTTTTCCTGTTACGTTATAGAATCGTTTTAAAAATATGAAACCTTGCAGGGTAAGGTTTTTACCCAGCAAGGATATGTATTAATCAACGTTGTTTTCTTCTGTTGACAACAAGTCTTCCGGCTTGCGTCTGCTGTGCATATATCTTGGTGCAGGCGCGCCTTTAGGACGTCCGTCGTCTGTTGACGGGCGTGGAGTGCGTGGCTTGTTTTCGTCACGGTATTTGAATTCGCTCTTTCTTTCGCGTGTGAATTCTTTTCCATCGCCAGCTCTTCTTCCTCTGAATTCCGGTTTTGCATCACCGTCTTTACGGTCTCTTCTATCACTTTTGTCGTTGCCGAAAGGTTTTCTGTCCTTGCGGTCGCCTTTGCCGAAATCAGGTTTCTCATTCCTTCTTCTTGGCTTTTCGCTTCTTTCTTCGCTCTTAACCTTGAAGTTCTTGCCTTCCTCACCGCTTCTGAATGCCTTGAACTTACCGTCAAACAGCTGATACTGGCGGAACTGACATTCCAGAGCACCGTTCATCAGACGTATTTTCACACTTGGCTTAAGTCCTATCTGGTCGAAACATTCGTCACGGTAGCTTAATATCCATGCGTCGTTACCTGTGAAGGCATGTTTCAGTCTCTCTCCTATCATTTTGTAAAGACCAAGCAGGTCGTCCGATGAAATTCTTTCACCGTAAGGAGGATTTGTTATGATGATACTCTTTTCTGCAGGCTGTTCGAACTGTTGGAACGGCTGAATCTTAAGCACAATGTCTTTGCTCAGACCTGCAGCCTTGACGTTGTGAGTAGCAATTTCGTTTGCCTTAGGATTGTTGTCGTAACCATATATCTTATGGTTGAATTCTTTTTCCTGCGAGTCGTCGTTATAGATAGAGTCGAGAAGTTCGCGGTCGAAATCTTTCCATTTTTCGAATCCGAATTCTTTGCGGAACACACCTGGAGCGATGTTTCGTGCTATGAGTGCAGCTTCAATAGGAATTGTCCCCGAACCGCACATTGGGTCGATAAGGTCACACTCGCCTCTCCAACCAGTCATCAATATTATTCCGGCAGCGAGAACCTCGTTAAGCGGAGCTTCCACCTGTTCCTGACGGTAACCGCGGCGGTGTAGAGACTCGCCGGAACTGTCGAGTGACAAAGTACACTGGTTTTCTGCAATGTGGATGTTGATGCCCAAATCAGGCTTACTGATGCGTACTGACGGACGGTTTCCTGTCTTTTCGCGGAAATAGTCCACAATGGCATCTTTTACCTTGTATGCAACGAATTTTGAATGACGGAATTCTTCCGAGAATACTACAGCATCGACACTGAAGCTGCTCATATTGTCAAGATATTGATCCCATTCAATAGCTTTTACGGCGTCATATACTTCGTCGGCCGAGTTTGCAGTGAAATGTTTGATTGGTTTAAGAATACGGATTGCAGTACGCAGGCAGAAGTTTGCTTTGTACATCATTGCCTTGTCACCTGTGAAAGAAACCATGCGGCGACCAATTTCGATATTGCTGGCTCCTAATTCTGTGAGTTCTTGTGCCAATACTTCTTCCAGGCCTTGGAATGTTTTGGCGATAAGCTCGAATTCTTGATTCATGTTTGAAAAAAAATTACGTAATTTTGTTTTAGGGTACAAAATTACGTAATTTCAGTCGCTTAATCAACGATTTAGCTGTGTTTCTTATAATAATTCTATAAAAGCGTCCACGTCTTCCTCGCGTGTGGCCCAGCTGGTGACGAATCTTACTACTGTTTCCTTCTCTCCGCGCGGTCCCCAAAGTTCAAAACCAGCGAATTGTGAGAGCCTGTCTATTTCGGCATTTGGCAGGCAAACGAACTGCTGGTTTGTAGGCGAGTCAATATGGATTTTATATCCTTTGTCCTTGAAAGCCTGTTTCAGCTTCATTGCCATTCGTACAGCGTGTTTTGCTATGTTCAGGTATAGCCCATCGGTGAACAGAGTCTCGAACTGAACACCTTGCAGTCTGCCTTTTGCCAGCAATGCTCCGTGTTGTTTTATCAGAGGGAAGAAGTGAGGCAGACGTTTCGGATTTGCGGCTACAACAGCCTCGCCGAAGAGGGCGCCTACTTTTGTTCCTCCAATGTAGAACACGTCACACAGTCTTGCCACATCTTTCAGAGTGACGTCAGTGCCTTCTGCAGCCAGCCCGTAGCCTAATCGTGCCCCGTCCATGAACAGTGGAATATCCGCTTTGCGGCATACACGGCTGATGCTTTCCAGTTCTTCAAGTGTGTATAGTGTTCCGTATTCCGTAGGATGAGAGATATATACCATTCCCGGTGCGACCATGTGTTCGTAAGTCTCGTCACGGTAGAAGTCGGATATATATTTCTCTATATCCTCAGCCTTTATTTTGCCATCATATTGAGGAAGAGTCAGCACCTTATGTCCTGTAGCCTCTATCGCTCCCGATTCGTGAACGTTGATATGTGCGCTTTCTGCAGCCAATACTCCTTCATGGTGCATGAGCAGTGCGTCAATCACTGTTGCATTGGTTTGTGTACCTCCCACGAGGAAATGAACTGCGGCTTCAGGTTGTCCGCAAGCCTCTCTGATAAGCTGTTTGGCTCTCTGTGTATATTGGTCGGAGCCATATCCTGTGGTATGTTCAAGATTGGTCTCCATCAGTCGGCGCATCACTTCAGGGTGTGCCCCTTCCATATAGTCTGTATAAAAGTATAGCATTGTTGTTCGATTTTATAATTCGGGTGCAAATATATACATGATAACTTTTATATAGTAGAATTTATCAGTGATTAATATTGAAAAATATCTAATTTTGCAGTGTAAATTTATGAAAACGATATGACAAGTTTGCAAAATGCCAAATATCATATTCTGGCGATACTGACTGTAGCTGTATGGGGAATAACATTTATATCTACAAAAGTTCTGATAAACAATGGCTTGACTCCTCATGAGATTTTTTTTATACGTTTTGTAATTGCGTATATTGGAATATGGTTCATTTCACCTCGCAGGATATTTTCCGAAAGCGTGAAAGACGAGCTTACTTTACTGGCTGCCGGACTGACCGGTGGTACACTGTATTTTATCACGGAAAATACGGCATTGCAATTTACCCAAACCACTAATGTGGCTTTCATTATATGTATTACTCCATTGATAACTACTGCTATGTCTATTCTTGTAAACAAGGATAGTAAAGTTGGGCGTGGTTGGGCTTTAGGTTCTTTTATAGCGCTGATAGGCGTGGCTATTCTTATATTCAACGGCAGTGTCATTCTGAAGTTGTCGCCTGCAGGAGATTTGCTGACACTTGCTGCCGCATTATCCTGGGCATTCTACAGTCTGATAATAAACAAGCTCTCGAAGAAATATAATTCGGTGTTTATTACTAGGAAAGTATTCTTTTACGGGGCTTTATGTGTGCTGCCTACATTTGTCGTTTATCCGCCTTCATTTCCTATCGAAGGATTTCTTCGTCATGAGGTGCTTTTTAATATCTTGTTTCTTAGCCTTTTGGCTTCTCTTGTATGTTTTGCCGTATGGAATGTTGTGTTGGTGCGAATAGGTACTATAATGTCATCAAATTATTTATATCTTAATCCATTGTTCACAACTGTTGCCGCATCCATATTCCTCGATGAAACATTGACAGTTTATGCCGTAACAGGTGTTATTCTGGTAACGCTTGGGGTGTATATTGCTGCCAGGAATGGGTGATTACAGATTATAAGTTTATTTTTTCTTTTGTTTGAAAATCCATTCCATAAAGTCCGGATAATTGAAGGCTGGATTCCAGCTGCCATGATTGCATCCCGGGAATTCTATATATTCCACTGATGCGCCTGTGGCTTTCAAAGCTTTATATGCTTCTCTTGATCCTTCTACCGTTACAACATTGTCTGTATCTCCATGAAAAATTCTGAAACTTACATTTTTTGCGGCAGACAATCTTTTAGGATTTATCGTACCGCAGATAGGAACTGCAGCAGCGAAAATATCAGGAAAACGGACTACCATGTCAAATGTTCCCATGGCACCCATAGACAGTCCTATTATGTAGATTCTTGATTTATCGATGGCTGGGTTTGTTAAGTAACTATCCAACATTTCTTTTACCGTCTGAAATGTAATAGGCATTTCCTCGTTTTGTGGCATTTGTTCAGGTATAAAAGTGCTGGGACGAGCACTATATGCCCAATAAGCGTTCTCAGGACACTGGGGGAATAAGACAAATGCCGGATATTTTTCACGATTTACAGGATTTAAAAACATCTGTCCACCGTGAGTCAACTGCTTTTGGTTGTCGCTGCCTCTTTCTCCGGCACCGTGTAAAAATAATACCAATGGATATTTTTTATCTTTTATTTGATTTTCAGGTGTCAGCAAACGATAGTTAAGACTGTCACCACTTTGAGACACAAAAACTTTTCTTTCGTATAAATCCTGTGCTAAAATGATATTGGATATTAACAATAAAAATAGGAAGCTTAATTTTCTCATGATTCTCAGATATTGTCAGTTTATAATCAGGTTAATCTATTCATAAGTCACAAAGGTAGGCAATAGCAGTTATATTCGAAAAATATTAAAACTGTTTTATTACTCCAATTTATGAAAACATCTAGGAATTTTCTATAAATATATCTTATATATATGTAAATACAACTTGTATCTTTATAAATATAACTTGTATTTATAAAAACACAAGTTGTGTTTATAGAATACTTAAAGACATTTATCTTTTTTTGCTCTGATATTTGCTGATTATTTTAAGGTCAGATTGAATAAATTTCTTATTTTTGTAAATGTATATACTATTAGGGCGGAACAATGAGTGACCATTATTCTATGAATTTCATTTCTTTATCTTTGGAATGGATTTTAAAGTAAACTTTCTCAATTTTATAAACTAAAAATACTCCAGTACAACTGTTAGTGATGTACTGGAGTATTTTATTTCTGTATGTTTAAATGTTGTATCATTTCCTTTGCACTATGCGTGCTCCGGCCGGAACGCTTTCTGTAACCCAGATGTTTCCTCCGATGGTTGCCCCCTTTCCTATCGTGATACGTCCCAGAATTGTAGCGTTTGAATAAACAACAACATCGTCTTCAAGTATAGGATGTCTTGGTATTCCTTTGATAGGATTTCCGTTTTCGTCCATTGGGAAACTCTTCGCGCCGAGGGTAACACCTTGATACAGTTTCACATTGTTGCCTATTATACATGTCGCTCCTATTACCACGCCCGTTCCGTGATCTATTGTGAAGTGATGCCCTATCGTAGCTCCCGGATGTATGTCTATTCCCGTTTCCGAGTGTGCCATTTCGGTAATTATTCTTGGAATGAGAGGAACGTTCAGAGTATATAGCTCGTGTGCTATTCTGTAGTTTGTGATAGCTCTTATAATCGGATAACAGCAGATTATTTCACCGAAACATGTAGCTGCAGGGTCGCCATAATATGCAGCCTCTACATCGGTTGCAAGTATACTTCTAATCTCTGGCAGACGTCTTATCAGTTCCGAAGCCAGACGTGCGGCAGTATCGCGACACGGTTCGTCTTTGGTTTCCATGCCGTTGTTCTCTACTCCGAAGCACAATCCTGCCTGAATCTGTTCCGTAAGCAGCTCGAACAGTCTTTCCAGATTTACTCCTATGTGATAGTTTATGTTCTGGCTGTTGATATTCGATTTTCCGAAATACCCAGGAAATAATATTGCTCTAGACAGATCTATAATCTCCTCAAGTGCTTTTCCAGATGGCAAAGGCTCACCGTCCTTATGCTGATGGAAAAGTCCGCGGTAAGAGTTGTTGTCCGACAGTTTGTCCACAGTATCTGTTAGTATGTGAGAATAATCAAATAAGGTCATATTGCTTTGGTTTTTATGATATTATTGGCAAATGTAAAGTATATTTTCTTATTTTGGTAATAAAATGAATATTTTTTGACTTGATACTGGTTTTGACATGAAATAAAAATGCAGTAAATTTGTGTCGAACATAATACTATATCTCTTATGCCGATAAAAAAGAACAATAATCCGTTTGCTTTCAAGGCCAAACAAGGAGTGAAGAAAAAAAGCAGTGGCAAACGTATTGGAAAGTCCAAGCCAGAAAAGGCCAACAATCAGTTGAACAGACGCGTTAAATAAAAAAATGATACGATACATGCAACAGTCGCGGCATGATCGTATCATAACTATGATATGGTAATTATTAGAAGTGTCCCTAAAAGAATTTCAATCAATTACTTCTTTATGCTTTTTATTACGGTTGAGGCTATTTTTGATGAACTCTTACGGCTAGCCTTGCTCAATTTGTCTGCCTTTTCGAGGTTCATGCAAGTGAAATAGTTATTTCCCTTTGTGATTTCTTTCTGGTTTTTGTCATACAGCGAGTAACTTACAAAGTGGAAAAGTGTTCTTAGAGGCTTTTCCTGCCATTTCAAATAATGCTGATTCAAGAACAGTACATAGTCGGCGTTTGAGGCATCAATAAGTCGATGATATTCATTATTGTCGATACTGCTGAGGTCGATATATCTTTCTTCCTCCTCCCCTTTCAGCTGAATGTCGTCTATGATTTCGTTTATCTCGGATGAAACAACCGGGGAAACAAACGTATAATCCTTGTCTTTGTTTGACTGGATAATGTTGTTTGTGATAATCTTGTTATAAGTGTAGCTGATGCTGTCGGTTGGTATCCCTGTTTCTTCTGTAATCATACTTTGTGGAAAGTAGTTTGAGTTTACGTTATCCAGACCGATGACAAGTACCTTCTTTGTAGAAACATTGCTGTTTTCGTTTACATAGTCTTCTGCATTTGCAGATAGTGAGAGTCCCAATACAGATAATCCAAAAATAATACCTTTGAAAATTGTTGTTTTCATCTCTTTCATGTTTTAATTTCACGATACAAAAATAGGGATGCAATATTACACCCCTATTTCCTAAGTGTTATGTTTTTGTTTAATTCTTGTTACTTGCAAGTCCGGCAGCCTCTACAGGATGGTCTGTAGTGATATAATCAACATTCAGCTTGAGCATGTTTTTGATATCTTCCGTATTGTTTACTGTCCATACGTTTACTTTCATACCCAGCTCGTGTGCTTCTTTTACCCATTCAGGCTTTTTTTCGAATACTTTGTAATGATAGTCTATACCATTTATTCCCTTTTCCTTAAGCTCTTTAGGCGAGATATCCCCCTTCAGATATGCTATCTCGGATTCTGGAGTTAGTTGTGCTAGGGTCTCACAAATGTATTTGCTGAATGAAATGTATTCCACTTGTTTTTCCATTCCTGCTTCCTTTACCATTTTAACGGCTTTCTCTGAAATTTCCTTTTCCTGTTCTTTTGTCTTGTGAGGCTTGATTTCCAGTATCATCTGTATATCCTTTAATTTCTTTCCTTCTGCAAGATATTCTTTCAGTGTCGGGATTTTTTCTCCGTTCTTCAGCTTTATTCCGTTAAGTTTGCTGTAAGGAACTTCGGCAATTGTTATTCCGTTTACGTTGTCATCGTGGTTCACTACAATCACTCCGTCGCCTGTGAGCTGAACATCAAATTCCGAGCCGTAAACTTTGGCTTCTGCAGCTTTCTTCAGTCCGGTAATTGAGTTTTGGGCAGAATTCTCTGTTTTCCAGTATCCGCGATGAGCTATTATCTGTGTCTGTGCCTGTGCAGTGTAAGTCATGAATGCCAGTGTGCATCCCAAAAGAATGTTTTTAAGTTCCATAATATTTATTGTTTAATATATCAGTTTTTATTAGAAAGCATATCTCAAACCAATCTGGAACTGATATGGAGTACCGTTAAGGCTTGATACGCCTGTATTAGCATTTACGTTGTAAATATATTCTTTTTTATCCTGATCAAAACCTTTTATGCTATATATTTTCTGTGCTCCAAGGTTATGTCCCGCTCCCCAGTTCTTGTTCAGGAGGTTTGCTACGTTGAAGATATCAACTGACAGTTCGAGATTCTGCTGTTTGTAAATCTTGAATTTTTTGGCAAGTCTTAAATCAAGTGTGCCATAGAAACCGTTTACACCGCCATTACGTTCTGCCACTTTGCCGAAGCTTTTTCTGATATAGTCTTTTGTACTTTCTTCCACATCAGGGTTGTTCAGGATATCGTTGATGCCGTTACGCAGATATTCAGGAGTCTTAGGATCGTTCGGGTCGTAGATATAAGCCAGGTCGTTAGAGTCAACGAAGTCACCGTTTACATTACCGTCTACTATAAGTGAATAGCGTGTACCTCCAATACCAGAGAAGCGTGCGCCTACGCTGATACCCCAGAATGTAGGAGCCGAACCGTAAACTACCACTTTGTGGCGGAACTGGTTGTTTGAGTAAGACATCTTGCTCAAGTCGCGAGGATCGTCAACAACCATCTGTGACCGAGTTGCTGAGTTGGCTACGTTACCGTTGTATGAAGTATTATCTTTAGTATCATTCCAAGTATAGCTGAATGAAAGTTCTCCGTCCTTGAAATATCTCCATGTACCGTCAATTACGAATGCGAATTGATTAACCTTACCTTCGCTTACCATTTCAAGGACGCGGCCCACTTCAGTGGTCTTTCTACCCTGCTTCCAGTTTGCTACACCTTTGGCGTCGATAGTATTTGCAGGTACATATACTCCGCGGTTTCCTTCAGCTTCAATGCGGAAATAAGGATCGTCCACCATGTTTCTGTCAATATACATATAGTTGTTGCGTCCTAAAGTCATATATCCGGCTACGCTCATTTTCAATCGGTCGTTGAAGAAGTGTGTGTAAGAAAGGTTGGCTTTGTAGATTACCGGAACCCTGCAGTCTGCCCCATTCATGTTGATTGTAGAAGTCTTCTCTACGTTAGGATTCTCGAACAGCTCTTTTCCCGGTGCTGTGGAAGGATCTTCACGATATGAAGGGAAATTCGGTCTTATCAGATTCAGCATCTCATTATAGTTTGAACTGTTTTTGTCAAGAGTGATGTCTATTGATGCTGTCTTTGTACCGTCGAACACCATATTGTTAATCATTGCATAGTTGTTGATATCCGAAGCGAATATACCTGCACCTGCACGTATGATGTCTTTGTGTTTGTCGTTTATATCCCATGTAATCTGCAAACGAGGCTGTACCTGGAATGTTGACATTCCGTTGTCTGTGCGAAGTCCTAGTTCATCGTAAACAGTCTGATTGAAAGCTCCATGATTGAAGTAAGTGGCATTGTCCAGACGCAATCCTGCAACCAGCTCAAATCCTTTGAACAGTTTAGTCTGCAACTGAGCGTATGCGCCGGCATTAAGGATATTCTGTTTTACACGTTCATCGTCTGTCAGGTAAACCTCACGTACATAGCGGTATGGTTCAAGATTGTCGAAAGCATCAAGTCCGTTGAAATAGAAACGTCCGTTAGCCTCACTACCGTATCTTGAGTTCATGTATGTGTACATCATGTCGATACCGTATGTGTAGTTTATTTTGTTTGTACTGTAATAGAAGTTATCTACAAGTTGAAGAACGTGGTTGTAGAAGTTTTCAGGGCTGTAACGTTGTCCTCCAAGCTGTATGCTTGTAACTGCAGTCTTACCGTCAATCTGTGATTCTACATTGCTTACAATAGCACGTGGAATGTTTTCCGATGGAAGCTCTTTTCCCGGCATAGACTCTTCCAGAGTATATAAGTGTTGTATTTTCAGTTCGTTAGTACCCTTAGGACCTACTACAGAACGCAATGTGGCCATGGCACTATTGTTTAACGAATGAACGTCTCCGTATGATTCATAAATGTTGATTGCGGTATTGTCGCCAAGTCCCATGTTGTTCATGTCGTTCACAAAGTTGTCTGTGAAAGTCAACAGGTTTGTGGCGTTTATCTGCCAGTCGATACGTGCAAATACGGCGTCAGTACTCTGTTTCTTGTCAAAAGCTCCGAATTGTGGATTTTGTGAAACTCCATATTTGTCGCGTGCAATCTGTAAGTATCTGTCGCGAGTCTCGGTACTTAGATTATAACGCTTTTCGTCTGCAGCGCTTTGAATATCAGCGATGTATAGTGGACGAGAGTCTGCCTGATGATCCCAAGCGATGAAGAAATGTGCCCTATCCTTTACAATGGCACCGCTTAACGATGCACCAAACTGATAAGTTGAGAAGTCATTATCTCTTTTGTTTCCACGTATATCATAAGGGCTTGACAGCCAGTTTGCGCGTGCAAATGTAAATGCACTACCTTTGAAAGTGTTTGTTCCCGACTTTGTTACAGTACTTACTGTACCACCTCCGGCACGTCCGTTAGTTACGTCATATTGGTTTGTTACTACCTTGAATTCGCGGATAGCTTCCATTGAAATAGCGTAAGGAACACCGTTACGGCTTGTTGTACTACCACCCGAAGTAGGATTCTTTGCTGTCATACCGTCAATAGTATAGTTGGTTGACGAAGCAAGCTGTCCTGAAAGGCTCGAACCTGTACTGAGAGGAGAAAGATCGACAAGTGAAGTAAAGTTACGTCCGTTGACCGGAAGTTTTGCCAAGTCTCTTTCTGTTACAGAAGTAGCCGAACCAGTAGTGGAGATTGTGTTTTTTAGAGAGTTTGCCACAACCTCAACAGTTTCAAGAGTAACGCTTTCTTCTTTCATCTGGAAGTCTATGCGGACTACATCTCCCTGATTAAGCGTATATCCTGTCCTTTTTTGGTCGCCGTAGCCGACGTATGAGACAGTGATGCTGTAAGGACCGCCTAGAGGCAGCTGTTTGATGGTGTATTCACCGTTTTCGTTAGTGATTGATCCGGTACTGAAACCTGTTGACTCATTTTTAATTTGTACTGCAGCACCTATTACTCCCATTTTTGTTTCATCGGTGACAATACCTGAAATAATAGCTTTGTTGTCTTGTGCCAACAATAGTCCTGTGCAATTGAACAGAACCATAAAGATCAAAATAGTTTGATAAAGTTTTGTTTTCATTTCTTTGGTTGTTAAACAATGTTTTCTGGGTGCAAAAGTATCTTTGGTGTATTACATTGTCGAAACGCTGGTGTAAAGATTATGTATATTTCCCTTTTCAAAATTGTTACAATTTTAGATATAATAATATCATATTAATTGTCTGCGATGTATTATTTTTGTGGAAAACTTTAAAGATATGAGAAAAACATTGTTAGCAGCACTCATGCTGATGCAGATGGGCGCATGGGCAAAAGTTGATTTGCCGGAGATTTTGAGTGATAATATGGTATTGCAGCAACAAACCGAAGTTAAACTTTGGGGAACAGCTAAGGCAAATGCTGAAGTAAGTATAAGTCCGTCATGGACAAACAATGTTTATACCGTGAAAACGGATAATGATGGAAAGTGGATAGCAGAGATACAGACACCATCGGCAAGCTATACACCATATACCATTACTCTTTCGGATGGAGAGGTCACAACATTGAATAATATATTGATAGGAGAGGTGTGGTTCTGTTCGGGACAGTCTAATATGGAAATGCCTCTGGCTGGTTTTTGGAATTGTCCAATAGAAGGAGCAAACGAGACTATAGCTACAGCCTCACAATGGAAGGGGATACGTGTTGCTACGGTTGAAAAAAATGGTCAGTTAGAGCCTGTGGATAGATATAAGGGAAGCTGGAAAGTAAGTAATCCGGCAAATGCGGGTGCTTTCAGTGCTACAGCATTCAATTTCGCAATGATGATGAACCGCGTGCTGGATATTCCTGTGGGAATAATTAACTGTAGTTGGGGTGGAAGTACCGTCGAGGGTTGGCTTCCACGTGACATAGTAGCACAATATAAGGATATTGACCTGAAAAAAGATATCCGTAAGGAAGATGGACATGACTGGTGGCATTACATGAGCCCTACACTGATGTATAACGGTATGCTCAAGCCACTTCAGAACTATACCATAAAAGGTTTTCTTTGGTATCAAGGAGAATCCAACGTAGGAAAGCACAAGACATATCCTGAACGTCTGAAAACAATGGTTGAACTATGGAGAAAGGAATGGGGACTTGGTGAACTTCCATTCTATTATGTTGAGATTGCTCCTTTTGGTTCGCGTGAGACTAACGGCAGTGCATTGCTTCGCGAGGCACAGTTCAAGGCACAGTCAATAATCTCAAACAGTGGAATGATTTCTACTAACGACCTTGTGGAAGAATACGAAAAAGACAATATACATCCAAAGAACAAAACAGATGTGGGTAAACGTCTGGCGTATATGGCATTGAGCCGTACATACGGATTCAAGGGTATGGAAGATATGGGACCTGTGTATAAATCTATGGAGATAAAAGACGGTGCTGCAATTCTTTCGTTTGATTATGCAAAAGATGGTTTCAACCGTTTGAAAGGTATGGAAGGATTTGAAATTGCTGGAGAAGATAAAGTATTTTATCCTGCAGAGGCAGAGGTGTATAACAATCTTCAGATAAAGGTTAAATCGGACAAGGTTAAGAATCCGGTTGCAGTTCGTTACTGTTTCCGTGATTTCAAGCCGGGTAATGTGGCAAATCTTCGTGAGCTTCCTATGTATCCGTTCCGTACTGACAATTGGGAATAATATAGTCCTTTAATATAAATTAAATGCTGTTTAAACGGTATTTTAGAGGTTTGTAAATACTGTTTAAGCAGCGTTCTTTATTATTATTACTTTCGTCCGAAATCGGCAGGAATTTCGCCCCACAAGTCTGTTTGCCATTTCAGGATAGGAGTGGAGTAGGAGTTGTTCTTCAGCCAGTTCTCAGCCCTTTCTATATACTTGAACAGTTCCTCTGTTTTGGCATTTCTCACGAGGTTGGTCTTGCATTTCTTTTGTTTCACCCACAGCTGAGCGTTTCTGCTGTCCGAATATATAGGCATGTCCAGTCCTTTCTGTTTGAGCAATGCCAGTCCGTGTACTATGGCAAGGAATTCACCTATGTTATTAGTCCCATACACAGGTCCGAAGTGGAATATTTGTTTTCCAGTTCTCAGATATACACCGCGATATTCCATCATTCCCGGATTTCCACTGCATGCGGCATCTACTGCTATACATTCGAAGTTGAAATTCTCCGGAAGATTTGTTTCCTGTTTTTTTGCTGTGTTTTCTGCACTTTTTCTGCCGGGAGGATTCATGAACTCATGTGCAGGTGAAGCAAAGGCGTGCTCTGCTTCCTCCATTGTATTGAAGGACTTGTAGAGCGCGCCTTTGAAACCTTTTATCTGAAGTTGGCAGTCAGTCCATGAGTCATATACACCAGGATTGACACCTTTCCAGACTGTATAATATTTCTTTCCTGCCATTATTACATTCTTTCAGGTACCTCGATACCAAGAAGACCCATAGCCAGTTTCACAATTTTTCCTACGTTTTTGCTCAGTGCAAGACGGAATATCTTGACAGCTTCGTTTTCTTCGCGCAGGATGCTGAAATCGTGATAGAACTGGTTGTATTCTTTAACCAAATCGTAAGCATAATTGGCAATTATAGAAGGGTTGTAGTCGCTTCCTGCCTGTGCCACAACGTTTCTGAAGTCGGCCAGCATCTGTATCAGACCTTCTTCCTTAGTACTAAGTTCTATACCTGTGGCAAGTGTTTCTGGAATGCTGATACCTGCTTCTGCAGCCTTTCTTAAGATAGACTGGATACGTGCGTAAGTGTATTGTATGAATGGTCCTGTATTACCGTTGAAATCGATAGATTCCTTAGGATTGAAAGTCATGTTCTTTCTTGCATCAACCTTAAGGATGAAGTATTTCAATGCTCCAAGTCCTACTATACGTGCTATATCGTCAGCTTCTTCCTTAGTCAGACCATCAAGTTTTCCAAGTTCAGCGCTTGTTTCTTTGGCAGTCTCAATCATTGCTTCCATCAGGTCGTCGGCATCGACTACAGTACCTTCGCGGCTTTTCATCTTGCCTTCTGGGAGTTCTACCATACCGTATGAGAAGTGTACAAGGTCTTTTCCCCATTCGAAACCAAGCTTGTCGAGCAGGATAGAAAGTACCTGGAAATGGTAATTCTGTTCGTTACCGACAACGTAGATCATTTTGTTGATAGGGTAGTCTTGGAAACGGAGTTTCGCAGTACCGATGTCCTGAGTCATATATACGGAAGTACCGTCGCCACGGAGAAGAAGCTTATGGTCAAGTCCTTCGGCAGTAAGGTCTGCCCATACAGAACCGTCTTCCTTACGGAAGAAGAAACCTTTTTCAAGTCCTTCCATAACCTTTTCCTTACCTTCCAGATAAGTCTCTGATTCGTAGTATATCTTATCGAAGCTTACGCCCATCATCTTATAAGTTTCGTCGAAACCGGCGTAAACCCAGTCGTTCATCATTTTCCACAGACCGCGTACTTCTGGGTCGTTTGCTTCCCATTTACGTAACATTTCGCGTGCTTCAAGCATAAGTGGAGATTCAGCCTCAGCCTTAGCCTTAGCTTCTTCTTCGTTCATGCCTTCAGTTATGAATTTAGCTGTAAGTTCCTTCACCTCAGCTTTATAGTGTTTGTCGAAGGCTACATAGTAATCACCAATCAGGTGGTCACCCTTCTTACCTGATGATTCAGGAGTTTCACCATTGCCGTATTTCAGCCATGCCAGCATAGACTTGCAGATATGGATACCGCGGTCGTTCACGATGTTGGTCTTTACCACCTTGTTACCATTAGCAGCCATAACGTTAGCCAGTGCATTACCAAGCAGGTTGTTACGTACGTGTCCCAGATGAAGAGGCTTGTTTGTGTTGGGCGATGAATATTCAATCATTACCAGTGGCGCATTTTCTGTAGCTTCCTTAATACCCCATTTTTCGTCCTTGTTGATAGTATTAAGCAGTTCTATCCATACGTCCGATGCTATTGTAAGGTTAAGGAATCCTTTGATTACATTGAATTCTGCTATTGCAGGTTCGTTCTGTTTCAGATATTCACCAATTTCCTGTGCAGTCTGTTCAGGACCTTTTTTTGACATCTTCAGGAAAGGAAATACAACCAAGGTTAAATGACCTTCGAACTCTTTCTTAGTCTTCTGCAACTGTACCATTTTTTCAGGCACATCCTGTCCGTACAGTTGCTTGATACCTTGCAGTATCGCAGCTGTCAGCTTGTCTTCTATTTTCATTTATTCTAATTTTTATTGTTTATCCGGATAATAATGCTGCAAATGTACTAATAAAAAGTGATAATCAGAAACATGTGTGGAATATAATGGTTAGTAAGTAGCCCTAAATGTGCTGTATGGTTGTTTATTCTTCAACTATTTCTCAATGTTACTTTTTCTCCATTTCATTGGTGAAATTCCGGTAATGAATTTGAAGATCTTACTGAAATGTGCCTGGTCTGTATAACCAGTCATTACTGCTATTTGTCCCATAGTTATTCCTGGATTGTCGATAATTATTTGTTTGGCATCGACAATTCTCATCTGGTGTATCCATGTGTTGAAGTTGTAGTTATAAGTATCGTTAATGTAATTAGATATGTATGTACGGTTTATTCCCAGTTCTTTACCCAGTTTTTCGACTCCAATATCGTTTTTCAGATATTCTTTCTTTTTTATCCATTCATCCACAAGAAGTCTGATTTTTTCGCTGTCTTTGGCTTTTCTTATGTTCTTCATATCACTCATATCTCATTGATTTTCTGCTGTAAATAGATTATATATAGCCTTGTTATTTTATTTCAAAGTTACTCCTTGTTTTACGCTTTTACAAATGTGCTTTTTGTAAATTGTTACTATTAGGTACGATTCATGTGCTATGTGGTAAAAAATCGTACTTAAGTGGTAAATATTTTTTGTATGTATTGATTTATGAGATCGACTGATTGGGAATTAGGTAATAAAAAAACTCTCACCGGAAAATATTAGTGGTGAGAGTTTTATATAATTATGGGGTAATATTACAGAAAAAGTATAGCAGATTGATTATTCGTAAATAAGAGTTGATAGCTGTTCTTCACTGAAAATTTCGTTGGCTATCTCAAGAAGTTCATTCGATGTGATGCTTTCTATTCTCTTGTAGACCTCTTCTTTTTCCTCGTAGCGGTTGTAATGCAGGAAGCATTTTCCCATGTCGAGAGCACAGTTCTCAAAATTATCGGATGCCACCCCCAGCTGGCCTATAATCTGCTTCTTGGCAGCCGATAGCTGGCTATCTTTCATAAGATTGTCCCTCAATTTCTTAAGCTCCTTCCTAGTCAGTTCTATACAGCGGTCTCTGTCTTCCTGATCGCAGCCGAAGTATATACTGAATACTCCGGTGTCGGTATATGATGTGAGGTTTGATTCTACGTTATATACGAGAGCGTTTTTCTCTCTGAGGGCTACATTCAGACGGCTGTTCATTCCCGGACCGCCAAGTATATTGTTAAGCAGATAGAGGCCTGTACGCCGGTTGTTATGTGCGTCGTAGGCTCTTGTTCCTATCATGACGTGCGACTGGTGGGTATCTCTGTGCAGGGTGAGGTTTCGTGGAACGTAAGCCAGAGGAGAGGTGCGTTCGCCTACAGGCGATGTATGTGTCGTAATGTTGCGGGTAAGTTTTTCGATGGTGTCTGTAACTTTCCTGAATGGGATATTTCCCAAAACGAAAAATACCATGTTCCCGGTTTTGTATCTGCTTCCTGTGAAACGCAGTGCGTCTTCAGTACCGAAGCCTCTGAGCAGTTCCGGTTTTCCAAGTATATTTCTTCCCAGTGCATGGTCGGGGAATATCAGTTCCTCAAAATCGTCGAATATAAGTTCGGCAGGGCTATCCTCGTAACTCTGTATTTCGTCTATTATGACTTCCACTTCTTTCTCTATCTGATTTTCTGGAAATGTACTGTGAAATACAATGTCCGTCAATAGCTCAGCGGCACGCATGAAATGTTGTTTCAGAAAGGCACTATATACAACGGTTTCTTCCTTATTGGTATAGGCATTGAGGTCGCCGCCTACGTTTTCCATACGGTTAAGTATGTGCCATGCACGGCGGTGTGTGGTGCCCTTAAAAAGGAGATGTTCCACAAAATGGGCTATTCCCTGTTCGTTGTCTTTTTCGTCGCGTGTACCTGCGTTTATGGCATATCCGCAGTAGACCACGTCGGTAGGGCTGGGGCAATGTATTATCCTCAGTCCGTTTTCAAGTGTATATGTAGATATTGTATTCATTTTTAAGTTTTTGGCAGCGCAAATTTAAGAAAGGTTTTTGTTAAGTAACTATTCAAAATTAATTTTATACATATGAGTAATTCACAAATAAGTTCGTACCTACAGATGCCAGTGCCCTGTTTGTACAATAGAAAAGCGAGTCCTTAGTATTGTAATCAGCAGGTCTTA
>NZ_JADYTF010000360.1 GCF_021530995.1 Bacteroides caecigallinarum | reverse complement strand
ATAATCAAAAGGAATCCTGTAGCGGATAGCGGCCTTGACCATCTCTATCAGCTTCTCGCCCTTACCCATGAAGTATTCTTCTTTACGTCCGGCTGCGTGGGAGCCTGCATCGCGTTTACGCTCATAGTGCCTTTTGCGTTGTTCGGCCGTCATCCCCTGTTCCTTGCCTTCCACTTTACCCTTCTCGCCATGAAGGGAAACGTCGAGCATGAACTGGGTGCGACCATCGCTCCAGCACAGCATGAGGGCCTTATA
>NZ_JADYTF010000359.1 GCF_021530995.1 Bacteroides caecigallinarum | reverse complement strand
TCTGTACCACCTTGAATGTTGTCAGTGAAACCTCCACCGTTTCAATGCGTTTGCCGTCAATGGTTGCGGATAGGATAAGGGAGTCTGTCCTCTTGTGATAGCTTCCCACACAATGGTGCATCAGTTTACCTTCAAGTTGCATTTCCGCCACACTCTCAATGACCTTTACAAGAATAAGGTTGTCGGTAAACACAAGTCCGAAGAACTTGCCTTTGGACTTCAGATAATTCTTTTCGTCCTTGACCAACTGCTCCC
>NZ_JADYTF010000358.1 GCF_021530995.1 Bacteroides caecigallinarum | reverse complement strand
CCCGGCTGATTCACGCAGAATTCCTCGTGTTCCGCGCTACTCAGGATACCACTATGCTTCGTCTTGTTTCGAATACAGGACTGTCACCTTCTATGGTCGAACTTTCCAGATCGTTCTTCTCACAAGAGTTCTTGCAATGTCGTGGTCCTACAACCCCAACCATGCCGTAACATGGGTGGTTTGGGCTCTTCCCCGTTCGCTCGCCACTACTGGGGGAATCATTGTTATTTTCTTTTCCTGCAGGTACTAAGATGT
>NZ_JADYTF010000357.1 GCF_021530995.1 Bacteroides caecigallinarum | reverse complement strand
TCTGAGGATTCATACGTTTACGGTATTCCGTATAGGCTACGGTCATTGCAGGATCCTTGCGGATTGCAATCCATGCGGCTTCTATCAAAAGACACCGAAGCATGAAATGCCGGCGTACAGTTATATCTCCTGTGCCGTTACTTTCACCGCTCGAATGACACATTGGTACCAGACCGATGAAAGAAGCCAGATGGTCAGCATTCTTAAAACGCACTATATCATCAAGCTCAACCATCAGGGTGGCAGCTGTAGTAA
>NZ_JADYTF010000356.1 GCF_021530995.1 Bacteroides caecigallinarum | reverse complement strand
GAATAGCTTACGGATATTTACAAGCTATAGCCAAAAGGCGGGCAGTCAGGTTAGTTCTCTGTTTGATAGGACTACACGGATGTAGTACTGCCGGTGGATGGGCGGACTCTAAGTCGGTCGTCAGTTATTTGTACGGAACTTGGTAAGCCCGTATTTCTCCTGCCTTTATCGGGCAGGTAAGCCAATCGCAAGAGAAGCCGAATGGGGTGCGGGTAAAGGATTGCGGAGAAAGCGAATGCTTCCGTGTAATGCGGA
>NZ_JADYTF010000355.1 GCF_021530995.1 Bacteroides caecigallinarum | reverse complement strand
GTCAATTTGCCTAGTTCCTTAACCGTGATTCACCCAAGCGCCTTAGTATATTCAACCCGACTACGTGTGTCCGTTTGCGGTACGGGTACCTTCAATGTTAAGTTTAGCGGATTTTCTCGGCAGTCTGCTTACCCACACTATCACCGCGACCCGAAGGTGTTGGTGTACTCTCAAGTTCGACTCTTCCCGTGGATTTGCCTGCGGGAATCAACGTCTACACTCTTTAACCGGCTATTCCGTCAGCCGGCGGTGGTG
>NZ_JADYTF010000354.1 GCF_021530995.1 Bacteroides caecigallinarum | reverse complement strand
CCGGATCACTATGCTCTAGTTTCCTACCTGATCGACTTGTCAGTCTCCCAGTCAAGCACCCTTCTGCCATTACACTCTTGGGCCGGTTACCGATCGGCCTGAGGGTACCTTTAGAAGCCTCCGTTACACTTTTGGAGGCGACCACCCCAGTCAAACTACCCACCAAGCAATGTCCTCAATCCATGAGTTAGAACTCAAACAAACGAAGGGTCGTATTTCAACAGCGGCTCCACGAACACTGGCGTGCCCGATTCA
>NZ_JADYTF010000353.1 GCF_021530995.1 Bacteroides caecigallinarum | reverse complement strand
AGGAGTTAATCCGTGGAAGCTATGTTCCCGAGCCTGTCATCCAGCAGCTCAGACAATACAACAGAATGATGTTTGACCTTAGCAAGGATATATCAAGAAAGCTTGTAAAGCTTGACACATGTCTGCAACGCTGTAACATCAGGATAAGCAACTATATATCCAATGTGGATTCCAAAAGTTACCGTATGGTGGCCAAGGCCATATCTCAAGGTGTCACAAAGCCGGAAGAACTTATAAAACATATACATGGCAGGA
>NZ_JADYTF010000352.1 GCF_021530995.1 Bacteroides caecigallinarum | reverse complement strand
TCCGTTACTACCTCCAATGGTGACGTGGAGACGCAGCAGTGACACCACCGCCGGCTGACGGAATAGCCGGTTAAAGAGTGTAGACGTTGATTCCCGCAGGCAAATCCACGGGAAGAGTCGAACTTGACAGTACACCAACACCTTCGGGTCGCGGTGATAGTGTGGGTAATCAGACTGCCGAGAAAATCCGCTAAACTTAACATTGAAGGTACCCGTACCGCAAACGGACACACGTAGTCGGGTTGAATATACTAA
>NZ_JADYTF010000351.1 GCF_021530995.1 Bacteroides caecigallinarum | reverse complement strand
TAGGACCGTTATAGTTACGGCCGCCGTTTACTGGGGCTTCAATTCAATGCTTCTCCCAAAGATGACATCTCCTCTTAACCTTCCAGCACCGGGCAGGTGTCAGGCTGTATACATCTACTTTCATATTGGCACAGCCCTGTGTTTTTGTTAAACAGTTGCCTGGACCTATTCTCTGCGCCCTCTCTTGCGAGGAGGGACCCTTTATTCCGAAGTTACAGGGTCAATTTGCCTAGTTCCTTAACCGTGATTCACCCA
>NZ_JADYTF010000037.1 GCF_021530995.1 Bacteroides caecigallinarum | reverse complement strand
ATATTATATTTGCAATGTGAAAATGAAACAAGAAGTCAAACCCAACAAATAACTACAATTATGAAAAAAAGCATCAAAGGAACAAGAACAGAAAAGAATTTGGCAATATCATTTGCAGGTGAATCACAGGCTAGAATGCGTTACACTTATTTTGCAAGTGTAGCAAAGAAAGAAGGTTACGAACAGATTTCTGCAATCTTCACTGAAACTGCAGATCAGGAAAAGGAACACGCAAAACGTATGTTCAAATGGCTTGAAGGCGGAATGGTAGAAATTACAGCCAGCTATCCAGCAGGCGTAATCGGTACAACACTTGAAAACCTGAAAGCAGCAGCTGCCGGCGAAAACGAAGAATGGTCATTGGATTACCCACGTTTTGCTGACATCGCAGACGAAGAAGGCTTCCCTGCAATCGCAAAAATGTATCGTGAAATCGCTGTAGCTGAAAAGGGACACGAAGAAAGATACAGAGCTTTCGTTAAGAACATCGAAGAAGGCAAAGTATTCAAGAAAGATGTTGAAACAGTATGGCAGTGCCGCAACTGCGGTTATGTACACGTAGGTACAGAGGCTCCTGAAACTTGCCCTGCATGTCTTCACCCACAGGCTTATTTCGAAGTTAAGAAAAACAACTATTGATAACAGTTCTTTATAACATATAGATACACAGGTTGCCTTGGTTAAATGTACCTACATTTACCACAGCAACCTGTTTTCTTTTTATAATACAGTGTAAAATACCTACTTTTAGGTATTGCAGATAATGATAGGTATTTACATCTTTGCAGATAAATATAAAACAATTAAACAATTTAAGATTATGAGAATAGAATCAATCAAAGGACGCGAAATTTTGGATTCACGCGGTAATCCGACAGTAGAGGTAGAAGTTCGTCTGGAATCAGGAATAACAGGTAGAGCGTCAGTTCCTTCAGGAGCATCGACAGGTGAAAACGAGGCTCTCGAACTGCGCGACAACGACAAAAGCAGATACGGAGGTAAAGGTGTTCTGAAAGCTGTATATAACGTAAACAACGTCATTGCACCCGCACTTGTAGGTTGGTCTGTCCTGCAACAGAGAGCTATAGACAACAAGATGCTTGAACTGGACGGCACAAAGACCAAATCAAAACTCGGAGCAAACGCAATTCTCGGTGTATCGCTTGCAGTGGCAAAAGCTGCCGCAAACTATCTTGATGTTCCTCTCTACAGATACATTGGCGGTGTGAACACATACACATTGCCAGTACCTATGATGAATATCATAAACGGAGGTTCGCACAGTGATGCCCCTATAGCTTTCCAGGAATTCATGATTCGCCCTGTAGGTGCAGAGTCATTCCGCGAAGGACTTAGAATGGGGGCAGAAGTCTTCCATGCCCTTAAAAAGGTACTCCACGACAGAGGCCTGAGCACTGCAGTAGGCGACGAGGGTGGATTCGCACCTTCACTTAACGGTACAGAAGACGCTCTTGAATCAATAATCTCTGCCATCAAGGCTGCAGGCTACGAGCCGGGAAAAGACATCATGATAGGTATGGACTGCGCTTCGTCTGAATTCTACAAGAACGGAATATACGATTATACAATCTTTGAAGGAGAAAAGGGCAAGAAACGTACTTCCGACGAACAGATTGACTATCTGGAAGAATTGATAAACAAATATCCTATCGACTCAATAGAGGACGGTATGAGCGAAAATGACTGGGACGGATGGAAGAAACTTACAGAAAGAATCGGCAACCGCTGCCAGCTGGTAGGCGATGACCTGTTCGTTACCAATGTGGAATTCCTCTCAAAAGGTATAGAAATGGGATGCGGAAACTCAATCCTGATAAAAGTAAACCAGATCGGTTCGCTGAGCGAAACACTCGATGCAATAGAAATGGCACACAGACACGGATATACCTCTGTGACATCACATCGCTCAGGTGAGACCGAAGATGCTACAATTGCCGATATAGCAGTAGCAACTAACAGCGGACAGATCAAGACAGGTTCTTTGAGCCGCTCAGACAGAATGGCTAAGTATAACCAGCTTCTCCGTATCGAAGAGGAACTTGGAGACCTGGCAAAATACGGATATAAAAGAATAAAATAACCTGCCCGTAATTTCACGATTATCACCTCAAAAATGCCATATTTCGGTAAAAATTGAGGTGATAATCACTTTTTTTGAAAAAAAATCGGTCAAACTATTGCAAATACGGAAATTTGTTGTACCTTTGCATCGCAATTGAGAAAGACAATAACTCAAAAGCCGAGAATAATTGGTGCGTTAGTTCAGTTGGTTAGAATACATGCCTGTCACGCATGGGGTCACGGGTTCGAGTCCCGTACGCACCGCCAACAAAAAAAATAAACAGTTAGAAATAATTGGTGCGTTAGTTCAGTTGGTTAGAATACATGCCTGTCACGCATGGGGTCACGGGTTCGAGTCCCGTACGCACCGCATAAACCTTCGCTCATTCGGGTGAAGGTTTTTTGTTATATATTGATTATATCTTTTTAACACTTTTCGATGCACGATTTCTGATAATAATACATTTAACGTATAAACAAATATTCAAAGTTAACACGTAAAAAATTAAATTATTATGAGACTACGTTCAATTCTTAAACATGCATTGGTAGCTTCGGTTGCCATATTTTCACTCCAGTCATGCGACAATGACGATGATTATGACTACTCTCTTATGTTTCCTAACGCACTGGTTACTGTAAAAACAGATGCCAATGATACTTTCTTCCTCCAACTTGACGATGAAACAACACTACTTCCAGTAAACGTAACAGAATCACCATTTGGAGAAAAAGAAGTAAGAGCACTGGTAAACTACAAAGAGACAACAGACCCTTCAGAAGGTTTCAGTAAGGCTGTACACATCAACTGGATTGACAGTATCCTGACTAAACCCATAGCCGCAAACCTGGGAGAAGAGGAAAATGACAAAATATATGGAAATGACCCGGTAGAGATTATGAACAGTTGGATGACAGTTTCAGAAGACGGTTATCTGACACTACGTTTCAGCACCGCATGGGGCAATACAGGCGTGAAACATTTCGTAAACCTGATTTCGACAAACAATCCTGAAAATCCATACGAAGTGGAATTCCGCCACAATGCATACGGAGATACTTACGGACACCCTGCCGACGGACTTGTTGCATTCAGACTGGACCAACTTCCTGATACAAAAGGAGAGACTGTAAAACTGAAACTTATATGGAATTCATTCAGCGGCGAAAAGAGCCACGAGTTTGACTACTGCACACGCCAGTCAACTCCGGCAAATCCGGAAATGACAAACGTGAGAGCCAAGAATTTCGTCAATTAAGAATTTTCTTTATTTCATTTAATTTGTTCAAAGCTTCAACAGGGGTGAGATTATTGATATCCAAATTGATAATTTCATCCCTTATTTGGCTTAATACGGGGTCATCAAGCTGGAAAAAATTCAGCTGAATACCGTCTGATGTTGACGACGATGAAGCCCCTTTCTTTTTCTTTAATTCCGAAGTTATCTCCTTTTCCTTTCCGGATATAGATCCCTGACGGTTTTCTTTCTCCAAAAGAGCTAAAATCTCATCAGCACGTTTCACTATAGACTTAGGCATACCAGCCATCTTCGCCACATGAATACCGAATGAGTGTTCGCTTCCGCCTCGCTCTAACTTACGAAGGAAAATCACCTTATTGTCTACTTCCTTGACAGATACATTATAGTTCTTTATGCGGCTGTAGGTACGCTCCATTTCGTTCAACTCATGATAGTGGGTTGCAAACAGAGTACGCGCCTTTGCCTTTGGATTCTCGTGTATATGTTCTACGATAGCCCAGGCTATGGATATACCGTCATAAGTGGAAGTACCTCGTCCGAGCTCATCGAACAGCACCAGACTACGCTGCGAAAGATTGTTCAGGATATCGGCAGCCTCGTTCATCTCGACCATAAATGTAGATTCTCCCACAGAGATATTGTCGCTCGCACCCACACGGGTGAATATCTTGTCCACGATACCTATGTGCGCACTCTCGGCCGGCACAAAACAGCCTATCTGAGCCATAAGAGTGATAAGGGCTGTCTGTCTTAGCAAAGCCGACTTACCCGCCATGTTAGGACCGGTAATTATGATAATCTGCTGTTTCTCAGTGTCAAGATAAACATCATTTGCAATGTATTTCTCGTCTAAAGGAAGCTGTTTCTCTATCACCGGATGTCTTCCCTGGCGGATATCAAGCACTTCATCCTCCGATATAACCGGACGGATATAACCGTTGGCCTTCGCAGCCGATGCAAACGAAAGCAGACAGTCAAGAACAGCTATCTGAGTGGCATTTATCTGTATGGCAGGAATAAACTCAGCCAACGACATTACCAGCTCGTTATAAATACGTGTTTCAAGAGTAAGAATCTTGTCCTCAGCCCCAAGGATTTTCTCTTCATATTCCTTCAGTTCCTGAGTAATATATCTTTCCGCATTCACAAGAGTCTGTTTTCTTATCCATTCGGCAGGCACTTTATCTTTATGTGCATTACGTACCTCGATATAATAACCGAACACGTTGTTATAAGCAATCTTCAGACTTGGAATTCCCGTAAGCTCGCTCTCTCTCTGCTGTATATGCAGCAGATAATCTTTTCCTGAGTATGCGATACTTCTAAGTTCGTCCAGCTCTTCGGACACACCGTCGGCTATCACACCACCCTTGTTTATCAGTAGGGGAGGGTCGTTCTTTATCTCTTTTGCTATCTTGTCGCGGATTGATACACACAGGTTGAGCTGTTCGCCTATTCTGCGTAGACTCTCGTTATCGGCCTCAAGACAAGCCATCTTGATAGGTTCTATAGCCTGCAAAGCCACTTTGAGCTGCACGACTTCGCGTGGAGAAATTCGCCCCACAGCAGCTTTAGACACGATACGCTCCAAATCACCTATCCTGTGAAGACAGTCCTCAACCTCCTCTTTGAAATCAGGATGACGGAAGAAGTATTCCACTACGTCCAGTCTTCTGTTGATAGGCTGCACATCCTTCAGTGGGAATATAATCCAGCGTTTCAGCATACGTGCCCCCATCGGACTGATGGTATGGTCTATCACGTCGAGCAGACTCGTTCCGCCGTCATTCATACTTCCCATCAGTTCCAGACTACGGGCAGTAAACTTGTCTATACGCACATACTTCTCTTCTTCGATGCGCGACAGCGACGTGATATGCCCGACATGCTCATGCTGAGTCATTTCAAGATACTGAAGAATAGCTCCAGAAGCTATTACACCATTCTTCAGATGTTCTACTCCAAAACCTTTCAGATTCTTGGTCTCGAAATGTTTGAGCAGTTTCTTCACAGCCGAGGTCTCTGTGAAAACCCAGTCATCAAGCTCGAAAGTAAAGAATTTGCTCCCGAAATTACCTTCGAACATAGGTTTCTTTCCACGTTCGAAAAGCACTTCCTTAGGAGAAAAATTATTGAGAAGTTTATCGATATAATCAAGTTTTCCTTCGGCTGTCATAAACTCGCCTGTAGAAATATCCAGAAAAGCCACACCGCAAGCTGTCTTTCCGAAATGAACAGCAGCCAAAAAGTTGTTTTCCTTATAAGAAAGAATATTGTCACCTATGGCCACACCTGGTGTAACAAGCTCGGTTATACCGCGTTTCACCAGTTTTTTGGTAGTTTTAGGATCTTCCAGCTGGTCGCAGATAGCCACACGTCGTCCTGCTCTGATAAGCTTCGGCAGATATGTATCAAGAGCATGGTGCGGGAATCCTGCCATCTCGATAGTCTTGTTCTGTCCGTTGGCCCTCTTTGTAAGGGTAATGCCCAGAATCTCGGATGCTGCCACCGCATCTTCCGAATATGTCTCATAAAAGTCTCCGCATCTGAAAAGCATGATAGCATCCGGATGCTTCGCCTTCAGGTCGAAAAACTGTTTCATCATGGGGGTCATTACTACTTCGCTGTCTTTTGCCACGGTAAAATCCTTTCTTTTATATTATTTGATATATTTTTATTGTCGCGCAAAGATACTCCAAAATCCACGAATATCATTTATGCCTGCAAGTTATTTTCTTCGTTCCACTGCACCGGTTCTTTCACTATCTTCTTTCTGATAATGAAAATGCAGACCACAGTAAGAACGATTCCGGACACAGCCAAAGCCAGAGCTCCATTCTCGCCGAGCGATGAAATCATAGTTGCATTCGGGTCGCCGGACAAGGCATAAAGCAGCACGGAACTGCCGTTATTGATAAAGTGCATCAATATTCCCGGAATAAGACTTCCGGTGAGATAATACATCCACCCAAGAGACATTCCGACTACGAATGCAAAAGGTATCTGAGCAGGATTGCCATGCACCACACCGAATATCAGCGATGATACTACTATACCAAGATATGGCATTTTCCACTTGCGCATGAGATGTCCCTGTATGGCACCGCGGAACAGCAGCTCTTCCACCAATGGAGCCATCACTACTATGGATATTATTCCCAACGGATTGTTCATCATCTGCTCGAACACATCTTTCATATTGTCAGGCAGTCCGGCAAGTTCACTGAAATAATTGGTCCACAAGCCCATAACTACAATAAACACAGCAGAAGCTATCAATATACTCCATTTATTAGGGATTTTCAATTTGAAAACATCAACAGATACATATTTTCCTAGAATCACATGAAGACCTATAGACAAGGTAGAAAGAAATTGTGCCCACATAATGACAGACATATATTCACTACCTGACACGTCCGGCATTTCCATAACCCCGTTCTTCAGCATATACACTCCGACAAGCACCCAGAAGAACGCCAGCTGATAGGCAAAATACAGCAATAGTAATTTTATTGTACGTCCCATAAAAATCTGATTTTATTTCACTACAAAAATATACTGTTTGACGTAATAAACCAAGTATAATGGTCAAGTTAGGAAAATTCCTAACAAGACAACTACTATATTTTGGGTGTCGACCATCGTCAGCAATGCTTCCCACTATAGTCGGCAATGCTGCTGACGATGGTCAGCAATGCTGTCCACGATTGTCGGCATCTAAAAATTATACCGAGAGTTATTACTATTTACAGAAATATCTGCCATCCGTTTTTCTTATTATACATTTGTCTTTCCGCCAGTATTTAGCTATTTTTGCCAAACACAAATTATTAATATAGAATATGAAAGAAATAAACGTATCACAATTGGCAGACAATATGATTGAAGCCATCGGAAAAGAATGGATGCTTGTAACTGCAGGTACACAGAATAAATTCAACACTATGACAGCGTCTTGGGGTGGTACCGGAGTGTTATGGGGAAAAACAGTTGCATTTATTTTCATACGTCCCGAACGCTATACATATGAATATATAGAAAAATGTGACACTCTTACATTGTCGTTCCTAGGCGAAGAAAACAAGGCTATACATAAGGTATGCGGCTCAAAATCAGGACGAAACACAGACAAAATAGCAGAAACAGGTCTGATACCTGTTTCAACAGAAAACGGAAACATCACATTCAGTCAGTCGCGTCTGACACTGGAATGCAGAAAGCTTTATGAAGATGATATAAAGCCGGAAAATTTCATAGATAAATCACTTGACGGCAAATGGTATGGCGAAGGACATGGAAATTACCACAAGATGATTATACTCGAAATAGAACATATCTGGAGCAAATAAAATTATCAAAACTTGAGAACAATCAGATGATTCCTGAAAGACTTATTTACTGTCCGTATTGCGGTTCGAAAAATATCAAATTCGAGTTAAGAAAGAAACATAGGCTACGTGCTATAATTTCTACAGTTATTGCTATGCTTGCAGCAGCTCCTCCCGGAACAGAACACTGGGAATATATCTGTAAGGACTGTGGAAAAACGTTTGACAAGCCTGTAGGAAAAAGCAGTGTTTCTACTGAAAACGACAAAATATAGATATATAATAACAGCTGTTTAAACACTGTTTTAATAGCATTTGAATAGTGTTTAAACAGCTGTTAATATTATATCATTTCGGTTATATTCCGTATCAACTACAGAAAGTACCATTTATCAATACGAAGCACTAGCCTTTATTCCTGCATCTTCAAGCAGATGTAATATTCTGTCCAATTCCTCATGAGTGGCTTTCTGAAGATGAGTGTCAGGTGTCTCACGATCGATGGTATAAATCATTACCTGACGAGGAGCAATCTGCTTAACAGTTTCAAGCCACGGAAGCACATAATCATCGTGTGTATTATCGATATCAACACCTTCGTCAGTAGTTCCTTTCAGGAACATGGTCTGGATTATCAACTGACCGTTAAACGCTTTCATACAGTCGATTATGCGGTTTAGATCATAGTTTGCAACAGGTTTGTCAACAGTGTTTATATAGTCAATATTAACCGTATCAAGCTTCAGAATATTATTGTCAACTTTCATCAAGGCATTGAAAACTTCCGGCTTATGAATAAATGTTGAATTACTCAATACGCTTACTTTAGCCTGTGGAAAATACTTGTCCCTAAGTTCTATCGTATCATCTATTATTCCCGCAAAATGTGGATGAGCGGTAGGTTCACCGTTTCCGGCAAATGTCAATACATCAGGAAATGGTCCGTTTGCTTTCATGTCAATAAGCTTTGACTCGAGAGCAGCCTTTACCTCTTCACGTGTTGGAAGTTTCTGCTTCGGGCGATGGTCTTTATTATAACCGCACTCGCAATATATGCAGTCGAAAGAACAGAACTTACCGTCTGCAGGCAAAAGGTTAATTCCCAATGATACTCCAAGACGACGGCTGTGTATTGGCCCGAAGATAGGAGATGGATATATTATTGTTGACATAGTTTTGTTGGTTATATATTCATTAGTTATGTGCAAAAATAAGGAAAATATCAGTACGTTATCAACATGCGGCTACCATTTTATTCTCAACTGAAACTGTATATCTGCCTTGTTGTTTCCCTGTATTTCTTCTGTGCCCGAACTGATAATGTTCCTATCGGTATAGTGTGTCCATCCTAATTTAGCTTGAAGCATTAGGAATTTCCTGTAATTATACTGCAATTTCAAAGCTGCCCTTGTTCCTTTTCCATAAAACGAAGACATAGAAAAAGCATAAAGCAATCCAGGTTCATATAGATATACACGTGAGTTATAATCATCTGTTGAAAACCATGCACCGCTTACGGATACTTTTACAGGAAATGCTTCATGACCTAAATTGGCCGTTGTGGAAACCAGATAACCGTTTGTTGTTCCCTGTCCCCAATATCCAGTATTGGTATAATCAGCCAGAAATTTAACAGAGTTATTATCATTAAGTGAATAATTTACCTGATACCTTGCCCTATGACGAATATACGGCAAAACATACTTCTCTCCATCGTCTGCGGAATAGTTCTGAGCCTTGTTTTTCACACTATACTTTATCAACATAGATAGTGAATTACTATGTGAATAACTCAACTGACATACTCCTTCTATACCAGATGTTCCTGGCATATCAACACGATATCTTTTCCATGGAAAATAGAAGTAATCAACATAGCATAATAACTTTGTATTCCGTATAGCACTGGTTTCCAGTCCTAAATATACACCAGTCTCATTCTGTATCCTTGAATTCTCACCAAAGGAACTTGCATATATACTCTGATACCTCTTATCATAATACCTGTTGATAAGTGTTATATCAGTATCAACAGTCGGTGAATAACATACAGAATTGATTGTAGCGATTGCTCCCCCTTTATCAATTGCAGTTTCACCGGAAATCATAATCTTATTCAGGAAAAATTTATAGAATGCACCGGCATTGAAGAAATCTTTTCCGCGGGGATAATAATGATTGTAAGGCTGATAGTCAGGATTCAACACTTTATCAAAACAGTTATAAACAGCTGTTAATCCATATTCAACATTCTTTCCATTATATGTTAAGTTACTGCCAATCACATGATTATATATAGTATTTCTCTTTTCCATATCCTTATACAGCCTATGATATCCATCGGTTTTTAACGACCTTATTAACTGGTTTTCAACACGTGCATCCATGTTCCTGAATGAATAGAAAAGCGTAGCATCCCATCTTTTCGAAATCTTATAAGTTGCAGCTATCCCCTGCAGATAATTATATTCACCTGTAGAAGTATATTTCGATATTCCCTGCCCCGTACGTCTAAGCAATGAAGATGAAGTATATTTTCCCATACTGAAACCCATGTTCATAACAAGTCCGTATCCAAACGATGCTTTATAATTACCCAAAGCCAAAGACTTGAATCTACCAATATTCTGCAAATATAAATATGCAGAGTAAAAGTCATACCCCTTCCTGTTATATAGTCTGAAGAAAGGTTCACCAGGATCTTTTTCTGCTGTCAGTCCGAAATAAACCTGTTTGTTATACTCAAACCTGTAACGGACATTATTATAAAACGAACTACCATAGTATTTCTTGTTAGGACTACCAATAAGCACATTTTCAGGATAATCCGCATATCCAGCCTTCTGATTTAACGGGATATCAACACGTGTTGTTAATTCCTGTCGGTTATATTTCATCATACGTTTGAAACTGAACTGCTCTTCTTCCTCCTTTGCCGGACCTACATAAATGAAATATTCAAGAAACTTCCTTGTCTGCCAATCCATTCCCACAACCCCCAACAACTCATTTTTACTTACCACAGGGCCATACTTATAAACATAATAAAGTATGTTTTCAATCATCTTATCCGAAAGGAAAGGCAATTGCTCAAGCTGTTCTTTTGTCAAGGTGTTAAAATTGAACGGATTTTCAACTATTTCAGACAGTTCTTCATATTGTTCAAACCATGCTGCAATATTTTCATCATCAATTGACATTTCCTGCCAATCAATAATGTCCGATTGTGAATATAAACAAGTTATAAAACAACAACTCACTGAAATATAAATAATTAGCCTATTCATCCACATATTGTTTATTACTTTATCAACAATAAAATTAGTAATTTTATCGATAATATTATAGTTTTTATTTCTATTTTTGCATCGATGAGTAAATACACATACATATTAATTATTATGTGCTTTTTAACAATACAAGATTTTAAGGCACAAGATACTTCCCAACACAAAGGATATATGGTAAAGGTTTGTGTATATGAAGGAGATACGATACCATATATAACTCTGCGCAATGTGTATGTATATCCGAAAATGAAATTCAAGAATAAAAAACAGGAAAAATATTATTATCGTCTGGTAAGAGACGTAAAGAAAACACTACCTATAGCCAAGGAAATTAGAAATATTGTAATAGAGACATACGAATATCTAGAAACTCTTCCTGACGAAAAAGCTAAAGATAAACATATCAAGGCTGTAGAGAAAGGATTAAAAGAACAATATACCCCAAGAATGAAGAAATTGACATTCTCACAGGGTAAATTGTTGATAAAGTTAGTAAACCGTGAATGTAACCAGTCATCATATCAACTTGTAAAAGCTTTCATGGGACCTTTCAAAGCAGGATTCTATCAGACATTCGCAGCACTGTTCGGTGCAAGCCTCAAAAAAGAATACAGACCGGAAGACGAAGACGAGATGGTAGAACGTGTTATTACACTTGTTGAAAACGGACAGCTATAAAACATTTATCCACAATATAAACACATGATTTACAAATGTTTATATTGTGGATAATTACTTTATTAATAATGTTATCAACAGTTATTTCTAAACTCAATCAGCTTATTTGCAAACTCCCATAACACAATTCCTGCAGTTACAGATACATTCAATGAATGTTTTGTACCATACTGAGGTATCTCAATACATCCGTCACACATGTCAACAACCTCCTGTTTTACTCCCTTCACCTCATTTCCCATTACTATGGCATATTTCTTGTCCCTATCCAGAACCATATCACCAAGCATAGTACTACCTTCGCACTGTTCTATCGACAATACTGTATATCCAACCTCATGCAACTCATTTACAGCATCTTGTGTGTTCTGACAATACTTCCAATCAACGGTATTTTCTGCTCCCAAAGCTGTCTTGTGCATCTCTGCATTAGGAGGAGTGGCTGTAATTCCGCAAAGATATATCCTGTTGACAAGAAAAGCATCCGAAGTACGGAATACAGCACCAATATTGTGCAGACTTCTCACTTCATCAAGTACCACAACCAGAGGAAGCTTGTCCGCTTCCTTGAATTCTTCCACCGTCAGACGGTTCATTTCCGTTATTTTAAGCTTTCTTATTTCAGACATACCTATTTATTTACAATTACTGTCCGCAAAGATAAAAACAATATTAATAACCCTGTTGAAATCTGTTGAAAAGGTGTAGAAAACGTGAGAATAGAATTTTAAAACTATTTCTTGCATTTATGAATCAAACATTTATAAGAATCCGGAAACCAACAATCCAAAAAACTTACCGGAAAGTTTCCTAAACAATTTGAACACAATTTTGATAAGAAATGAATAGTTGATAAACAGAAAGTTTTTAACTTTGCACAATATCAACAAAATGTTAATATACTGACTAAGTACTGAATTATCAGCACTTAACGCTGTTGAATCGTTATTGATACAGTAAGCACATATATTAATAACTTAAAAAGCAAGAAATACAGTATTATTTTTGCTAACACAATCAACAGCCTATTAATAGCATCATAGGATTTCTTTTAAAAAGAAGAAAAAATAAAATATTTATAGTTATGAAAGAAGAATGGTTGAAAAAGGGTTATGTGGATGAACCCGTAGATAAGACACTGAACTTGAAAGCCGAGATAGATAAGCTCCGTAAGGAAAAGAATGCTGTGATACTAGGGCACTTCTACCAGGCGGACGAAATACAGGAAATTGCCGATTTCATTGGCGATAGCCTTGCGCTTGCCCAGTGGGCGGCAAAGACCGATGCCGAGATAATAGTGATGTGCGGTGTCCACTTCATGGGAGAAACTGCGAAGATACTGTGTCCCGACAAGAAAGTTCTCATACCGGATTTCAACGCAGGCTGTTCGTTAGCCGACAGTTGTCCTGCAGACAAGTTTGCCGAGTTCGTTAAGCAGCACCCTGACCACACCGTAATTTCTTACGTCAACACAAGTGCGGCAGTCAAAGCTGTAACAGACGTTGTGGTTACATCTACCAATGCCAAGCAGATAGTGGAAAGTTTCCCTGCCGATCAGCCGATAATCTTCGGTCCGGACAAGAACCTTGGAAACTACATAAATTCCGTTACAGGCAGAAATATGCTTCTTTGGGACGGAGCATGCCATGTGCACGAAAAATTCTCTGTAGAAAAGATTATAGAACTTAAAAAGCAGTATCCTGATGCCGACGTGCTGGTACATCCTGAGTGTAAGGGAGCTGTTGCCAAGCTGGCAGACAAGATAGGTTCTACAGCAGGACTGCTGAAACATGCGATGAACAGCGACAAGAAAGACTTCATAGTAGCTACAGAAAGCGGAATACTTTTCGAGATGCGACGCAAATGTCCGGAAAAGAACTTTATTCCTGCACCACCTGAGGACAGCACTTGTGCTTGCAATGAATGTAACTTCATGCGTCTGAACACTCTGGAGAAACTCTATAATACATTAAAATACGAATGGCCTGAGGTTATAGTAGACGAAGCAATAGCAAAAGAAGCCATCAAACCTATAAAGCGTATGCTTGATATATCAGCAAACCTTGGATTGTAAAATTTGTATTTTAACAATTAACATAAATGCTCCATATTGTTAACAAACGTGGAGCATTTTCTTTATTTATTAAACTATGTTATAAAACATGGATTTTTGGCTTAAAAACTTGCATATTACCGGAAAGTCCGTACCTTTGTACTGTGTTTTTCATAGTATTAGATTTTAAGGTTAACAAAGGTTGGAGTACAGCGGTACTCCTTTTTTTATGTCCATACGTTTCGTAGTATATTATTCAGATTTTTCTTTTTGATACATTGTAAAAAATGACAGCTCATTTTGATCAGAACGACAGTTCATTTCAAATAAAATGACAGTTCATTCTTTAAACAACAATTATACACATGATTTATTTTAATTCGAAATAATAATTCTATATATATTTGTATATTTGTCGATACAATAACTGATAGTAATAAATTAAGACAAATAACCTTTTAGTCGTATAATTATGAAATCATTAAAACTTAAAACTTTGGCTTTTATAGCCCTAAATAGCATTGCCGTATCAATGCCGGTTTTTTCACAATCATCTTATGTTCCTTCAGAGAGTAATCTGCAGGCCCGTAAAGAATTTAGCGACAGTAAATTTGGAGTATTCATTCATTGGGGTATTTACAGTATGTTTGGTCAGGGTGAATGGTATATGACTAATGCAGGTATCGACTGTAATGAATATGCCAAGGCAGCCTCAGGTTTTTATCCTATACGCTTTGATGCAAAGGAATGGGTTTCTGCCATAAAGGAAGCCGGTGCAAAATATATTTGTTTTACAACCAGGCATCATGACGGATTTTCCATGTTCGACACAAAATATTCAGATTATAATATTGTAGATGCTACTCCTTTCAAACGTGATGTTGTTAAGGAACTGGCAGAGGAATGTAAGAAACAAGGGATAAAACTCCATCTTTATTATTCACATCTTGACTGGACACGCGAGGATTATTACCCATACGGACGAACTGGAAGAAATACTGGTCGTACAAAACATGGAAACTGGAATGATTATTTTAATTTCATGAACAACCAGTTGACAGAGCTTTTGACCAATTATGGGCCTATAGGCGCAATTTGGTTTGATGGAATGTGGGATCAGCCGGATGATTTCGACTGGCGTCTTGACGAGCAGTATGCACTGATACATAAACTCCAGCCGGCATGTCTGATTGGAAACAATCATCACAAGAAACCTATAGAAGGTGAGGATTTCCAGATGTTCGAACGTGATTTACCAGGTGAGAACAAAGCAGGTCTGTCATCTGAATCAGAGATAGGACATCTTCCTCTCGAAACTTGCCAGACTATGAACGGAATGTGGGGATATAAGATTCAGGACCAGAATTATAAATCAGTATCCGAACTTGTCAGACTTCTTGTCAGTGCTGCAGGTAAGGGAGCAAATCTTCTGATGAATGTCGGTCCTCAGCCTAATGGTGAAATTCCTGCTGTAGCTTTGGAGCGTCTGAAAGGAATGGGTGAATGGCTTTCCAAATATGGCGAAACAGTTTATGGCACTACAAGAGGTGATGTTATGACAGCCGATTGGGGTACTACAACCAGAAAAGGAAATACATTATATGTACATATACTTACAGATAATATGCCTCAGTTTGTTACCTTGCCTTTGAAAGATAAAGTATTGAGTGCAGTGAATCTGAATACGGGTACCAAGGTTTCTTATGAAAAAATAAAAGGAGGAATAGTTCTGCATACAGACAATCTGGAGCTGGAAATTGACTGTATAGTCGAATTGAAGCTGAAATAATTATAACATCTATGAACAAATTCGTAAATCTATTATTAGGAGGCTTGCTGTTGGCTTTTCCTGCAGAAGCACAAAACAAAAATATCTATCACAAAGGTTGGATAGATTTCAACAAGAATGGTATAAAGGATATTTATGAGGATCCTTCACAGCCTGTTGAAAAAAGGGTTGAAAACCTGTTGCAACAGATGAACATCAATGAAAAGACATGTCATTTGGCAACACTATATGGCTATGGAAGAGTACTTAAAGACTCTCTTCCTACAGAAAACTGGAAAAATGAAATATGGAAGGATGGTATAGCCAATATAGACGAGATGCTGAATGGCGTTGGAGGAAAGTCGAAGTTGGTAGAACAGATGTTATATCCATTCAGTAATCATGCTGAAGCTATCAATAAAATCCAAAAATGGTTTGTAGAAGAAACAAGACTTGGTATTCCGGTTGATTTCAGTAATGAAGGTATCCACGGTCTTAATCATACCAAAGCTACTCCTTTGCCTGCTCCTATAGCAATAGGAAGTACATGGAATAAGGAACTTATATATAGAGCTGGAGAGATAGTGGGACAGGAGGCTAAGGCTTTGGGATATACTAATGTTTATGCTCCTATTCTGGATGTGGTTCGTGACCAAAGATGGGGACGAACTCTGGAATGTTACGGCGAAGATCCTTATCTTGTTGCATCATTGGGAATACAGATGGTTGATGGAATACAGTCGCAAGGAGTTGGTTCTACACTTAAACACTTTGCTGTATATAGTGTTCCAAAAGGTGGAAGAGACGGTAATTGCAGAACAGACCCGCATGTTTCTCCTAGAGAGATGCATCAGATACATTTATATCCTTTCAAGAAAGTAATCAAGGAAGCACATCCTATGGGAGTAATGAGCAGTTATAATGATTGGGACGGTGTGCCTGTAACTGCAAGCTATTATTTCCTTACTGAACTATTGAGGGAAGAATATGGTTTCGACGGATATGTAGTGAGCGACAGCGAGGCTGTAGAGTATGTTCATACGAAACATCGTGTGGCAGAAACATACGATGAGGCTGTACGTCAGGTTCTTGAAGCCGGATTAAACGTCAGAACCCATTTCACTCCGCCTTCTGATTTTATTAAGCCTATACGCCGTCTTATTGAAGAAAAGAAAATATCTATGGCTACTATAGACAAGCGTGTGGCTGAAGTGCTGAGTGTTAAATTCCGTCTCGGACTTTTTGACCATCCTTATGTTGAGAAAATTAAGGAATCAGATAAAGTAGGAGGGGTAGACCGTAATATAGATTTCGTAAAACAGATACAGCAACAGTCTTTGGTTCTTCTTAAAAATGACGGAAATCTTTTACCTCTTGACAAGAACAAGATAAAGAAAGTGCTTGTAACAGGTCCACTTGCCGATGAAAGTAATTTTATGGAAAGCCGTTATGGTCCTAACAGACTGGAGAAAGTTACAGTACTGAAAGGTTTGCGTAACTACCTAAAAGGTATTGCGGAAGTGGATTATGCCAAAGGATGTGATGTTATAAATAAAGGATGGCCTTCTACTGAGATATTGCCAGAAGCTCTTACTGATTCAGAAAAGGCTGGTATTCAGGAAGCTATTGATAAAGCAAAAGATTCAGATGTAATTATTGCAGTGCTGGGACAGGATGAATGGAGAACAGGTGAGAGCCGTTCGCGTACTTCACTGGATCTTCCTGGTCGTCAACAGGAATTGCTCGTGGCCTTGCATGCAACAGGAAAGCCTGTAGTATTGGTATTAATAAACGGACAGCCACTTACTATCAACTGGGCTGATAAACATATACCTTCGATTCTTGAAACATGGTTTCCAAGTTGTCAGGGGGGAACTGTAATTGCGGAAACACTGTTTGGAAATCATAATCCAGGTGGAAAACTGACTGTTACTTTCCCTAAGTCTATAGGTCAGATAGAATTGAATTTTCCTTTCAAACCAGGTTCACACGGAACTCAGCCACAATCAGGTCCTAATGGTTCTGGCTCTACGCGTGTACTGGGTGAGCTTTATCCATTTGGTCATGGACTCAGCTATACAAGTTTCAAGTATTCCGATATGACGGTAACTCCACTTGAGCAGGCTACTCAGGGAAATTATACCATAACTTTTAATATCACCAATACTGGGAAACGTCAGGGAGATGAAATCGTTCAGCTTTATGTGCGCGACAAGTATAGTAGTGTCGTTGCATACGATTCTGTTTTGCGTGGTTTCGAACGTGTTTCTTTAAATCCTGGCGAAACAAAACAGGTTACGTTTGAACTTACTCCTGAGGATTTACAGTTACTTGACCGTAATATGCGATGGACAGTCGAACCCGGTGAGTTTGAGTTTATGATAGGTGCTTCAAGTAAAGATATAAAATTAAGAAAGACAGTAAAGGCTTTATGATGAAGATGGATTAAATTTTTATTTTTCTCGAGGATTATACACTTTATATGAAGTATGTTATTTATCTTTGGAATGTAATCAGTATTTTTCCTTTAACTATGAAAAAAATAATAATTTCCATCCTCATGATGTGTGGCGTTTTTCAGAATGGAACGTCTTTCGTTTGTGCACAGACTGCTATTGAAAAAGGTCTGAATAGTATTAACCGTGTTTCTGCTGAGACTATAATAGGTTTTCTGGCAGATGATGAATTGCAAGGTCGTGAAGCCGGAACGATATATTCACGTATTGCGGCACACTATCTGGCTGCCAGTCTTAAGGAGGCTGGTATCAGTCCTCTTTATGGTGATAGTTATTTTCAACCTTTTGAGGCTTATGCGAAAGAAAGACAACAGAAAGGGGCACGTTGGCAAGTACATCCTGATTCTATAAATGTTTTTAAGAAGGGAACGTATCGTGTACTTAATATGGCTAATGTATTAGGTATCATTCCTGGAGAGAGAACGGATGAATATGTTATCGTTGGTGCACATTTCGACCATTTGGGAGTTGATGAGACTCTTGCCAATGACCAAATTTATAATGGAGCAGATGATAATGCTTCAGGAGTATCAGCTGTCCTTCAGATAGCACGTGCCTTTAAGGCTAGTGGTAAGAAACCTATGCGAAATGTTATAATTGCCTTTTGGGATGGTGAAGAGAAAGGATTGCTGGGTTCACGTTATTTTGCCCAAAGTTGCGATTTTATCGGAAAAATCAAAGGATATTTGAATTTTGATATGATTGGACGTAACAACAAACCTGATTATCCTAATCATGTGGTTTACTTTTATACTGCTTCACATCCGGCTTTTGGTCAGTGGCTTAAAGATGATATAACTCGCTATGGTCTCCGTTTGGAGCCTGATTATCGTCCATGGGATCGTCCGGTAGGTGGCAGTGATAATGCGTCTTTTGCAGTACATGATATTCCTATCATCTGGTATCATACGGACGGACATCCTGACTATCATCAACCTTCGGATCATGCAGACCGTCTGAATTGGGAAAAGGTTGTGGATATTACCAAAGCCTCGTTTCTTAATGTATGGAATTTGGCAAATGAAACCGATTATTAATGTAGTATAAAGCTGAACTTAAAAGTTCTTATAAATAAGTATAGGCTGTCTCAAATATTTGAGGCAGCCTATTTTAACTAATGAGAAATTTAGTCTAGTATTTAGTTTTTGTGTTATTCTGCTGTAATCTCAATTACGTGGCTCTGAGTATGAGCGAAGCCGAAGACTTCGAGTCCTACTTTCATCAGATAATCACCTGAATAAACCTTGCCGTTTGACTTGAATGTTGATTCTGTTCCAGGCATAAGGTTGATTTCTTTCACTTTATACATCTTGTTTGCGTCAAGTCCCTGAAGTTTCACATTCATCAGTTTTTCCTGATAGCGTGGGTGGATATCGTATGCGAACAATACTGCCTTGTTCTGGTCTTTGCTAACATAGTTCACAGCCATGTGGTTTGATTTGTATGGTGAAACCAGACGGTACTGGTCGCCGTCCATGATTGCTGGATTCAGTCTCTTCCAGTTGCTAACGGCAGTCTGGCAGTATTCCAGTTCTTCAGCACTCATTTCCTTAAGACCTATGTCGAAACCGAGCTTGCACATTGAAGCTACGTCTGTACGGAATTTCACTGAAGTGTTCTTGTTCCAGCTTGTAACGTGTGCACACATGGCTTTTGCAGGGAAGAACTGTGAGAATCCCCACTGAATGTAGATACGTTCTATAGGGTCTGTGTTGTCGCTGCACCAGAATTCAGTGAAATATTTCAGTGCTTCGTAGTCGCAACGTGCGCCACCACCTGAGCAAAGCATCATAGGAACGTTAGGATAGTTTTCGTTCACTCTCTTCATAACGTTATATACACCGCGTACATGGTCGATATACATGTTGCCCTGTTTGTTTTTCAGATATGGAGAGTAGATGTTTGTGATAGGGCTGTTGCAGTCCCATTTGAAGAATGCTATTTCAGGATTTTCCTTCATCAGGTTTTCCACTACACTGTATACGTAGTCCTGTACTTCAGGGTTGCTCAGGTCGAGAACAAGCTGGTTACGGTAGTAGTACATCTTTCTGTTTTCATCGTGGATGGCCCATTCAGGATGTTTCTCGAAGAGTTCGCTCTTAGGGTTTACCATTTCAGGTTCAATCCAGATACCGAATTTCACTCCGGCTTCTTTTGCCGCATCTACAAGTGCTGGAACACCACCAGGTAATTTGCTGTGAGTCACTTCCCAGTCGCCAAGTCCTGCTTTGTCATCTTTACGAGGATATTTGTTTGCAAACCATCCGTCGTCCAGAAGGAACATATCCACACCAAGGTGTTTTGCTTCTTTCATCAGTTCTGCAAGGATTTCCTGATTGAAGTTGAAACCTGTATTTTCCCAGTTGTTGAGCAATGTAAGTCTACTGCCTTTACCGTCTTTCAGACTGTAGTTTCTAGCCCAGTTGTGGAGGTTGCGACTACCTTCGGAAGTACCATTGCTACTCAGAGTAAAGATGAATTCAGGAGTAGTGAACACTTCGTTCTTAGGAAGTTCGTAGTTTGAAGCGTATGGGTTGATGGCAGGAATGACGCGAAGGTTGCCTACGTTATCAACTTCGAAAGTGAAACGGAAGTTACCTGTCCATCCCAGTGTTCCCATCAGTACATCACCCTGGTTTTCTGCTACTGGCTGGTCTAATCCTACTTCAAAGAATGGGTGTGTGTGCATAGCTGCACGGCTTCCCAGTTTTGTATCGATTACTTTCTTTCCGAACTGAAGCTGCTGGCTGCTCATCTGTGCTTCTTTTGCCCAGTCGCTGCTGAATTCAGTCAGATAGTATGATGTGCGGTTGAAATAGAGCATTGTCGAAGCATATGTAGAAAGAATGATAGGTTTCTTTTCCTGATGCTTGATTTCACTCCATGTCTTGATTACGTTTTCTTCAGGATATGCCACATAGTGGAGAGTTACATCTACAGGATATTTGTCGTCGCGCAGATTGATAGTGGTCTGTGTTCCGCCTTCCACTTCTTTAGTAGACGAAGATACATAATATAAATATGTAGATGTCTTACCGTCGTTGTGGGTGATTGCTATTGCCGGTTCATAATACTCTTCGTTGCCCGAGCCGCTGTACACTTCCCATCCGCGCTGGCTTACGCTGCCGTCTGAACCGGCATGTATATCCCACTGGAAGTTGTTTACGTCTTCTTCGTGAAGAAGTTTCTCACCAAGATATGTCTGATACAGACGTCCGTTGTCTCCTACCTGGAGGATAAGGTCTGTCTGGTTTGTTGATATACGGAATACTTTGTTTTCCGCATTTGCCTGAAATGCTGCACATACCAGTGCACTTGCGATAATTAACTTTTTCATGGTTATAATATTGTGGGTTTATGATTTTAAAATTTTATACTTGCGCTGAATTCTACTGTGAACGGACGGAGATAAGTACCACTCATGTAGCATCCTGCATATTTTGAAGCTTCGTCTTTGGTGATAAGCTCCGAACCGTTGATTGTTCCTTTGGCTCCTTTCTGGTTCAGGAAGTTTACTACAGTCACTCCGAGGTCAAAGTTCTTGTTTACAGTCCAGTTGATACCTCCGAATGTTTCCCAGCGTCCGTTGAAGTAAAGAGCTTCCTGAAGGTTGGCGTATGTTTTTCCAAAGTAACGGAAACTTAACCACAAACGCAAGTCTTTTGTTATGTTATAGCTTGGGTCCAATTCGACAAGTACCTGAGGGATTTCCTTTACAATCATGTTGTTGGCATTTACTCCCATCTGTGAGCCATCGCTGAATGTTACGCTTGCATTATAGTTCTTGTATACAGGCTTCTGATAAGTGAACAGTGCGTGCAGGTGGAAACCTTTGAATGGATCTATTTCTGCCGATGTTGTCCATCCCAGTGTCTGTATATCATATATAAGGAGTACAGTCTTTCCTTCGCTTGTTCCCGGTTTGGTCAGATTCTGCTGGTCGATGTTGTTCGATTTAGCTATATATGTAACCATCGAAGTAAGGTCAAGCCAGCTGTTCTTGTAGAACAATCCTCCACGCACCAGTGGTATGGTTACTCTGTTATATTGTTCTTCTGTTGGACCTGTTCCTGCATATTCGTTTATTCTTGGGAATCGTGTAGCTATTGTACCGTCGGCTGTAAGTCCGAATCCTTTGATCATGTTGTATGTCACTCTTGCTGTAGCTGCATAGTTCAGTTTGTCTTTAGTTACGTTTGCAGGAGTGATTACTGTTCCGTCAGGAGCTGTATCGCCGATATAGAAGCCTGAATAACGTGGGTGTGAAATCTGGTCGGCCGACATTCTGTAGTATTCCAGACGTCCACCGTAGAACAGGTTTAGTTTAGGATTGATCTGCCAGTCGTCTGTGAAATACAAAGCCAGTTTGTTTTCATATCCTTTTGTATATTCAGGGCTAAGTTCGTTGAATCCGCGGAAACGGCTGCCGTCGGCTGCGGTAAGTATTTCAGGATATTCCTGGACTGTAGCAGTCCACTGCATTGATGATGAGTGATAGTCTAGATGATAGTACCATTCGTTCAGACCGAGATTCATTCTGTGGTTTCCGAATGTCTTTTCAAGTTCTGTAGTAAGGAGTATATTTCTTACTTTACCTATATGAAGCCATGTGCGGCGTCCTTCTATAAGTCCGCTGTATGGAGTGCCGTCTGACAGTGTGTAGCCGTCTTCTTCGGTTACTTCACTTATTGTACTGCCACCGAAGTCTACATAGTTTGCTTCAGGTGCATTCATGTATTTGAAGTCGAGATTCCATTTCAGACCGTTGTCGAAAGTATAGTCTGTAAGTAATGTAACTTCGTGCGAACGGTTGTCTGCCATGTCTCTTAGGTTACATGTCTTCATTTTTCCGTCCATGATGTCCATATATTCGAATTCTCCGCTGGCAGGACCGTATGATGCCAGTCCCGGTTCAAAACCCGGTAACTCTTTTATAGAACCGTCACCCACATAAATGAATGGCGCTGAGTTGAGCTGGTTCAGTGAGTTTCTGCTGTATGCATATTTGTAGAGAAGGCTGATCTTGCCTTTGTTGTCGTTGAACAGTCTGGTCAGACCTGCACGGTAGATCTGTGTGCGGTCGGCATATTCGTCGAACTTAACCTTGAATGTTCCCGGGTCGAATGTCTGATACATTGTACCTGAGTATCTCCATTTGTCTCCTATACCGCCTGTAACGTTCATGTCGAACTGCTGTAGTCCGAAATGATTGGAACGGTAGTTCACTATACCTTTGAACTTCTTATCACCTATTTTGCTGAATGAGTTTACTGAGTAAGCAATATTTCCTGTCTTGATAGCTGATTCCGATGGAGTCATCAATCCCACTTCGCCAAGGCTGGCATCGCTTCGCCAGTGGTACTGAAGTTTGTGTACTGCCGACGAATATACTGCAGGCAGTCCGTTTTCATATACATTTACATCTTCACTTGGAAGTCCTATCTGTATTTCACGAGGTTTGGTAGCATCGGCTGCATTGAGCATTACGTTTCTTTCGCTGCCATCAGCTTTTTTTGTAGATAGTGAATCCTGTTCAGAAATTCTGAAATCCGATTCATTTGCTTGCATTGTCATTGTTGGCAATATTGATGCAAGTGCCAAATAGGAAAAGATTTTCTTTTTCATGATAATTTGTTTAAGGATTAGATATAATGTAGTGTTAAAATTCACAGCAGTAGCTTGTATTTTTCTCATGTCGCAAATGTATTTATGTTTTTTTCATGTTCCTTGTTCAAGTAGATGTCAGGTAGATTGCAGGTAGTTACTACGTATATATAATTATCAGATAATTAATATTTTAGATATATATGATATATGGCTTAAAGTAGATTTTGATTTATTGGAAACTTTATTTATTTTTGTATTCAGCTCATCGATATATAGTAGTTATGAATAAATTTGCTTTGTTGTTTTTGCTTATGGTTGGTGTATCGTCTGTATTTGCTGCGGATGATACCGGAAAACTTTATGACGAGCTTGATGCCTTGCTTCTTAGAAGGGATGAGTTCTGCCGTGCAAAGGAGGCTTGTATTGACAGTATAAAAAACTTGAAAGATGGAGTGAATGGTTACTCCGGACTGTTCGGGCTTTATAATGATGTCTTTCTCGAATATTATACTTACAGGTCGGATTCAGCATTCTATTATCTGTCGCTTGCCGAAGAGATGGCGGTAAGATCGTCGGTGGAAAAATATATAGATATGTGTAAGATAAACCGTTCATTGCTTCTTGCTACTACCGGATATTTTTCTCAGTCGCTTGATGTGTTGAATGAGATAGACAGGGACCGGCTTGATACCTCTCTTATGTTTGATTATTATTCGGCATACGAATGGGTGTATAGTGTATGGAGTGAATATTCGGCCGACGATGCATTTGCAACTGATTTCAGAAACAAGGAAATGCTTTACAATGACTCAATGTTACAGGTTCTTGAGCCTACGTCAAAAGAGTTTATGTATTGGAGTGGCGAGTTGAACGCCAGAAAGGGAAATCAGTATGAGGCACAAAAGTTCTATGAAAAGGCTTTGGATGGTTTAAGAGTCGATACAAGGCTTTATGCGTGTGTTACATGTGGCCTGGCATTTGCTTATAAGAGACAGGGTAACATGAAGGATTATGAAAGATGTCTTATAATGTCTGCCATTTCGGATATAACATGCCCGCTAAAGGAGAATCTTTCAATGCAGGAGCTTGCTATGTTTCTGTATCAGAGTCCTGATCCGGATTTGGCTAGAGCGAACAGATATATCAATTATTCCATGGAAGATGCCGTGTTCTATAACAATAGGTTGAGGATGCTTGAGATAGCAAAGAAGTTTCCACCTATAGTGAACACATATCAGAATAAGTGGATTGAGAAGAACAGGATACTGGTCAGGTCTATTTATTTCATAAGTTTCTTGGGTATTCTGCTTGTGCTTGCCATGTTGTATATCTTCAGACAGCTGAAATTGTTGAGGGCTCAAAGATCCATTGTGACAGATATGAATATGCAGCTTAAAGAGCTTAACTCTGAATTGTTGAAAACAAACCGTACACGTGAGGAATATGTAAGCCTCTTTATAGAACTGTGCGCAGCATATATTGACAAATTGAACAAATACCAGGACTTGGTGAAGAGAAAGGTAAAGGCGAAACAGGTTGATGATTTGCTCAAGATTGCCAATAGCAGTAAAATGTCGGATAGTGATGCGCGACAATTCTTTGTCAATTTCGATACTGCGTTTCTTACACTTTATCCTAATTTCGTTTCCGAATTTAATAAGCTTCTGAGAGAGGGAGAAGAGATTGTTCCCGCAAAAGGAGAGATATTGAATACGGAACTAAGGATTTACGCTCTTGTCAGACTTGGTATAAAGGATAGTTCAAGGATTGCCACTTTGTTGTTCTATTCACCTCAAACCATTTATAATTATCGCACCATGGTGAAGAACAAGGCCAGAAACAGAGAAGAGTTTGAAGAGCAGGTGAAAAAGGTGTGTCCTATTGTTTAATATAGCTTATGTGTTATTTAAAAACTCTGTTTTGCTGTTTTTATTTTTGTATTTTGTTGGTTTTTCTATTTATTTGCTATTTTTGCACCAAAAATAATAGCAAATGGATTTATCGGCACTAGTAAAGTTTTTCAATGATTTCAGTTCGTTGGTTTGGGGATGGCCAATGATAATAATGCTTTTGGGTACACACTTGTTTCTGACTATAAGGTTAAGATTCCCTCAGTTGTATTTGTTCAAGGCTTTGAAACTGTCCTTCTCGAAAGAAGGGAATGCTGATGGTGATGTCAGTCAGTTCGGGGCGTTGGCCACATCGTTGGCTGCAACCATTGGTACGGGAAATATCATTGGAGTGGCAACGGCTGTCGCATTGGGAGGTCCGGGAGCTGTTTTCTGGTGCTGGCTTACCGGTGTGCTTGGTATGTCAACAAAATATGCCGAAGGTCTTCTGGCAGTGAAGTACAGGGTGAAAAATTCTTCCGGCGAAATGATAGGAGGGCCTATGTATGCGCTCGAAAAAGGACTTGGTATGAAATGGCTGGGTATATTGTTTTGTGTCTTTACGGCTTTAGCGGCTTTCGGTATAGGTAACACTGTTCAGGCTAATTCAATATCACTTCTGCTAAATGAGTCTTATAGTATTTCTCCACATATCAGTGGTCTGTGTATGAGTGTCCTGACAGCTCTTGTGGTGATTTTTGGTGTAAAGGGTATTGCAAAAGTTTGTACAGCTCTTGTTCCTTTTATGGCCATAATGTATGTGTTGGGATGTATTTATATTCTTTTTGTCAATCATGCTTATTTAGGTCAGGCTCTTAATCTTATATTCGAATCGGCATTTTCGGCAAGAGCTGCAGGTAGTGGTTTTGTTGGTACTACCGTTATGATGGCTGCCCGATATGGTATTGCCCGTGGTCTTTTTTCCAATGAGTCCGGACTGGGTTCGGCGCCTATTGTGGCTGCAGCTGCACAGACGCGCAATCCGGTAAGACAGGCTCTTGTTTCTTCTACTGGAACTTTCTGGGATACAGTGGTGATTTGTGCTCTTACGGGTTTGGTTCTTGTAAGCAGTATACTTGCCTATCCGGATATAGATCATACAAGTGATGCGGCTTTAACAAAGATGGCTTTTGCCAAGATTCCATACGTTGGAACACCTATTCTTTCGTTCGGTATAGTGACATTTGCTTTCAGTACAATTCTTGGATGGACTTATTACTCTCAGAAAGCAGTTGAATATCTTGGAGGACGAAAAGTAATGCTTGCCTACAGGATAGTATGGATAATCATGATTTATGTAGGTTCTGTCATTAATCTTTCTCTTGTATGGAGCTTTGCCGATATTGTAAATGCACTGATGGCAGTACCTAATCTTATTTCACTCTTGTTGTTGTCGGGAGTGATAGTCAAAGAAACAAGAAAGTATTTGTGGAATGATCGTCTGGATGATTACGATGATTCTATTTCTTGAATTTCCCAGGGCTGACGCATTACTTAATATCTTCATTTTGCCATGGTGCATCTAAAAGTTCAGCAAGAAACTCATCGCTCCATCCCGCCATTTTTCTTTTACCCTTAAGGCTTGATTTCCTCTTGTTATTTTT
>NZ_JADYTF010000350.1 GCF_021530995.1 Bacteroides caecigallinarum | reverse complement strand
TCCTGCCATGTATATGTTTTATAAGTTCTTCCGGCTTTGTGACACCTTGAGATATGGCCTTGGCCACCATACGGTAACTTTTGGAATCCACATTGGATATATAGTTGCTTATCCTGATGTTACAGCGCTGCAGACATGTGTCAAGCTTTACAAGCTTTCTTGATATATCCTTGCTAAGGTCAAACATCATTCTGTTGTATTGTCTGAGCTGCTGGATGACAGGCTCGGGAACATAGCTTCCACGGATTAACTCCT
>NZ_JADYTF010000349.1 GCF_021530995.1 Bacteroides caecigallinarum | reverse complement strand
CCACTCCCTCAAGGGAAGGAGGCGCGTAATGGTATTCAAGATGACGGGTATGGATTTCCTTGACGGTATCCCAGGATACGCCCAGGAGATTAGCCGCGTCTTTCAAGGTCATGCCCCTTAACAGACCAACTACATATTTCGCGAAACGGTGGGTGTAGCCGCAACTACCCGTGGCAAAGGGTATGCTCTCCTGACGGTCATAATCACAATCCTTGTTCTTGCACCTATAGCGTTGGACTTTCATACGGATTATCA
>NZ_JADYTF010000348.1 GCF_021530995.1 Bacteroides caecigallinarum | reverse complement strand
GCCTGTTCTGTGTGCCATTACTGTGGCTGCCATCTTCACCAGTTGCGGCACTTTGCTTTCTTGGGCTTGCTTTACCCAATCCAGCATGACCATTTCAGCATTGTTCTTATTGACTTGCGTCCAGATTTCCCTGAGCTGTTCTTTCAGGTAGTATGCCTGCGACAGGGGCTTGTTCATGGCCAACGCGTTGTCAAGCCTCGTCTTATACTCCTTGTCAAAGATGTCCACTCCATTGCTCAGCAGCAGGTAGCGTGT
>NZ_JADYTF010000347.1 GCF_021530995.1 Bacteroides caecigallinarum | reverse complement strand
CATTTGCTCCCTTGCCGTTACCGACATAAAGAATACGGCCGCTCTTCAAGTCAACCACGATTGTCTTGTACACATGCCCTCTCCTGACTGCGAATTCATCTATGCCGATGCTGTCCACTCCCTCAAGAGAAGGAGGCGCGTAATGGTATTCAAGATGACGGGTATGGATTTCCTTGACGGTATCCCAGGATACGCCCAGGAGATTAGCCGCGTCTTTCAAGGTCATGCCCCTTAACAGACCCACTACATATTTCG
>NZ_JADYTF010000346.1 GCF_021530995.1 Bacteroides caecigallinarum | reverse complement strand
GGCAAGCTGCCTTCTGTACCCCCCATTGTAACACGTGTGTAGCCCCGGACGTAAGGGCCGTGCTGATTTGACGTCATCCCCACCTTCCTCACATCTTACGATGGCAGTACCGCCAGAGTCCTCAGCTAAAACTGTTAGTAACTGGCAGAAAGGGTTGCGCTCGTTATGGCACTTAAGCCGACACCTCACGGCACGAGCTGACGACAACCATGCAGCACCTTCATACATGCCTTGCGGCTCATCTGTCTCCAAATGA
>NZ_JADYTF010000345.1 GCF_021530995.1 Bacteroides caecigallinarum | reverse complement strand
TCATTTGGAGACAGATGAGCCGCAAGGCATGTATGAAGGTGCTGCATGGTTGTCGTCAGCTCGTGCCGTGAGGTGTCGGCTTAAGTGCCATAACGAGCGCAACCCTTTCTGCCAGTTACTAACAGTTAAAGCTGAGGACTCTGGCGGTACTGCCATCGTAAGATGTGAGGAAGGTGGGGATGACGTCAAATCAGCACGGCCCTTACGTCCGGGGCTACACACGTGTTACAATGGGGGGTACAGAAGGCAGCTTGCC
>NZ_JADYTF010000344.1 GCF_021530995.1 Bacteroides caecigallinarum | reverse complement strand
ATCATTTGGAGACAGATGAGCCGCAAGGCATGTATGAAGGTGCTGCATGGTTGTCGTCAGCTCGTGCCGTGAGGTGTCGGCTTAAGTGCCATAACGAGCGCAACCCTTTCTGCCAGTTACTAACAGGTTGAGCTGAGGACTCTGGCGGTACTGCCATCGTAAGATGTGAGGAAGGTGGGGATGACGTCAAATCAGCACGGCCCTTACGTCCGGGGCTACACACGTGTTACAATGGGGGGTACAGAAGGCAGCTTGCC
>NZ_JADYTF010000343.1 GCF_021530995.1 Bacteroides caecigallinarum | reverse complement strand
TATTGCAACAGACCTCTCTGCCGCCTTTATCTCCTCTGTATATGAGAATTGCCCAAATGCGGTGCACGTGTTTGACCATTTCCATGTGGTAAAGCTTATGAACGAGAAGCTGGATGAAATACGCAGGGTGCAATACCACATGGAAAAAGACATCAACAAACGTAAGGTGTTGAAAGGCACACGCTACCTGCTGCTGAGCAATGGAGTGGACATCTTTGACAAGGAGTATAAGACGAGGCTTGACAACGCGTTGGCCA
>NZ_JADYTF010000342.1 GCF_021530995.1 Bacteroides caecigallinarum | reverse complement strand
AAAAAAATATAGCTTTTAGTTCTGTATGTCACAGAAAATGAGTATCTTTAAGTACCACCTTCAAAGAACTCATACTAAAAGCTATGAACAAAAATACACATATTATTTCAGAACTCAATACGTTCTTCCACAAAAATGATTGCAACAAGGCAATAAACTGTATTATGACAACAATCCGTCATTTCAATCTGCGTTCGTCTTGCATTGGTGTTGAGAAACGGCATAATTGCAAGTTGAGTTGTCTTCAAGTATTGGAAC
>NZ_JADYTF010000341.1 GCF_021530995.1 Bacteroides caecigallinarum | reverse complement strand
ATCATTTGGAGACAGATGAGCCGCAAGGCATGTATGAAGGTGCTGCATGGTTGTCGTCAGCTCGTGCCGTGAGGTGTCGGCTTAAGTGCCATAACGAGCGCAACCCTTTCTGCCAGTTACTAACAGGCAATGCTGAGGACTCTGGCGGTACTGCCATCGTAAGATGTGAGGAAGGTGGGGATGACGTCAAATCAGCACGGCCCTTACGTCCGGGGCTACACACGTGTTACAATGGGGGGTACAGAAGGCAGCTTGCCG
>NZ_JADYTF010000036.1 GCF_021530995.1 Bacteroides caecigallinarum | reverse complement strand
AAAAGATATAGGGGAAGAAAACTTACTATTATTACAAATGATTACTTGCCTTTAACTATTATTGCTGAACTTGAACCAAAAGAATTGAAGCAATATAAAATAATTGATCCTGACGCTGAATTTGTTTATGGCTGTTATTATGAATATAGAAAAAGAGGTACTGAGTTCTTTCAGAAATGTATGTATGATGAGGCTAAAGAACAATATTTAATTGCTAAAGAATGTTCTGATTGTCCCGAAAATGCAAATCTTGATGAACTGATTGCAAATATTGATTCTATATTCTTATATCAGAAGCAGGCTGATGAAGCTTATGAATTGCTGGATTACCGTAAATCCTCAGTATTATATTCTAAGATTCTTACTTTGAATCCTTCTGATGCCCAGGCTTCGCAGAAAAGATATGAGAGCATTACTAAATATTCAAATGACTGTCAGAAGTATTTCGATATGGCCGAAGTTTATAAGACCAACGGAGAATATGATAAAGCTTTGGAATTATATGATAAAATAGTTAGCGAGAATTGTGCAAATGCATTGGTCGCAAGTTCTGAAGCTAAAAAAATACGTATATTAATGAACAGCCGAAAACAAAGAGTAAAGGTGTATGCTTATGAATATAGTAAGAATACTCCGATAGGAATAACAACAGGTTCGTACAAGAATAAAAAAGTAGGAGGTTATTTTAGTTTAAGTGTTCATCAAGATTTGTTTAAAGCTTTCCAAAAGGATTATGCGGAGGTTGAAAAACCTGAATTGAATGTGTCTTTTGGTTGGACTATCAATCCGGTTTCGTCTTTCCCGGTGTGGATATTCTTTGGACCTGGATACACTGGTATTGGAGAGTTTGTTGATAAAAATGGTGATAGATACGTAGGCGAAGAAGAAGAGGAAGGAGTTGAATCTTATGATACAACAGACGACAGTGATGATAATAATCCTACATTTAAGATTTATAGCGCAATTTCTCCGGAAGTAGGTTTGCTTGGCAAGATTGGTCCTATTGTTTTACGTTACACATTCCAATATCGCTTTGCCATATCAAAAGAATATGAAGATAAGATAAAATCGACACGACATGTTTTTGGTATCGGTTTCTGTTTCTGACAAAATAGCGTGTTGATATCGTAAAACAAACCGGTAAAGTACGTATCTCAAAATAGAAAATTAGTCCCGACTCGGTACGATTCGTAAGATTCGCCTCTGAGTCGGGACTAATAGCATCAGATTATATCATTCGGAACGTAACCATTAACGTAAGCGTCCGGAATAAAGTAGCTTTTATTATAAATTGATTTTCTTTGAAATCTCTTTTCGCAGGAGTTCCATTTTTGAATATGTATTATTAAGGAACTTTAATCCATTGTCTCTATTGTATAAGTCTTTGTATTTACATTTCTTTATATTAAACTTTAAATTATCTACAGCTCCATGTATATTAAGCCCAAAATCTATTGGTATTGGTGATTTTAAGACATCAACATGATAATCAAATACCAAATCTGTGCTATGTTGTCCACCGATGATTGTCTTGTATCTATCCCATTCTAAAGTAAAAGGAACAACCATAATCTGTTTGTCTTGAACAACGATATTCATAGAAATGCTATTGATAATATTTTTTTCTCTATTCTTTAATCTTAATTTTTTTGATACCTCAGCAAATACTTTATCATTTCTTAATGTAATATTATGACTGTCTATCGTACATACAGCTCTCGCTGTAGATAAATCAGGAAGCATATTGGGGAGAAGTGAGCATTCAGCCGTAATGTGGCTGTTTATAAGACCATCCATTGATTTTATTAATGGTTGTATGGTTGATATGGATGGTAATACTTGACTGATTTGCCCTACCAGTAAATCGTTTATCTTCAAATCAAAAATAGAATTTACGTTATTCTTGTTTTGACTATTATAAAGTATTTCTAAATTTATCTTGCCTAAGTTTGTTCTGGTGCCTATATCTCCATAAGCTTTTTGATCTTTAATAATTATATTACCGTTTGCATTCTGAAGATTGATATCATTGTAATCCATATTGTTTACACTCAAATTAATGTCTAAATTCAGATTCTTAGGTATATATATAGGATGTTTTTTCTGGGTGCTTTCAGGCTTTTGTGTTTTTGTATTGCTTTTATTATTGAATATGTTATTGTAATTCTTTATCAACATGTTTATTTCTTCATTATTTTCATTTGAATTGGACGAGCCATCAATATACGTATTGTATAACTCGTTGTAGTTCATATTGTTTGAAATCAGGCGCAAGCTTCCATTTATCTGGCTCTTGTTTTGTTGGTCTTTAGAAGTGTAAATAATTCCTGTAAGAACGCAATCTGATTTTTCGGAATTGAGTTCCACTCGGTTTAAAACAATTTCATTGTTCTTGAATGTGAGTCTTGCATTATTGGATTTAATCGTTTGTGGAAATGACTTGGCAAATATGAACGCCTCTTTATAATTTATCATTCCCTTGATGGCATAATTACTTATTGAGGACGATTGTTTTGAGTTTGAAGATTTTTGAGTGTTATTATCATGAAATTCAGTAATAAAGTTGCCGTTTTTTATTGCTAAAATATTCTTATTCTTTAAATCTGCATATTTAAGCTCTTTGGCGTTTATAACTAAAGCTCCTTCTTTTGCCGAATTTTTATTTTTTCTCTCTTTTGTACCAATATGAGCTTCTAAGTTTTTACCGTTTATTAGGGTATTGTCTTTTATTTTGGAACTTATTTCATTGCAATTCAAATGAATAGTGACAGGTGGAACGGCATCTTTATTGTCAAATGACATGGCAGTATTGGTCCTGATAAAAGATTTGGAAATATTGATATTGATATTATTTTTATAGTCGATTAATAATGTATCAATATTGATAGTTCCGCTTAAGACTTCTTTGTTGTCGATAAAATTGCTTTTATTGGTTTTGTAACCAATATTCAGGTTAAAATTTGACGAATAAATATTTAAATCATATTGTTTGGCATTGGCATAAATCTTGTCAGATTTAATATTACCGTCAATCCATATTTTATTGTAGAGTTCTTTCTTTAAATCATTCAAGTTAAATGCATAAGATATATTGGACAAAAAATCTCCTTCAACGTCAATTACGTTTGATGATAGAAACTCTTTGCCTATTTTATTGAAATCTATATTGCCTACCAATTCTCCTGAAACAAAAGGATTGTCAAAATTGGTGATTTTATTGTGCATTTTGATTTCAGAGTTTAGTCCGGACATTGAAAGGTCCTTTAATTCAATATAACAGGAATCGGGATTGTTGCTATAATTGAATATTGCATTCATCTTTATATTGTCGATAACACTCATTTTAGGTTTATAACACACCTTTCCGTTACTAATCTGGGCTTTTATAAATAAATCAGGTATGGTATCGTAAGTCTTACCATATAATTTACCCTCTAATAGTGTTTCTCCGTCAATGGAATATTCATCTTTGAATTTTGAATATTGCGAAGGTATATAGTCTATGAAGTCTTTTAGTTTAGGTATTTTCATTTTAAAAGAAACGTTTGCGAATGTCTCTTTTTTATGTTGTAAGTCGCTAATCTCTCCTGATATTTCAAAAGGAATATTATTTATTAGCAGTTCAGCTTCTTTGATTTTTATGTCGTTATATTTGTTGGGGGTTAAACATTTGCAGTTGACAGTAAAATTAAAATCATTGTTGAAGTTTTTATTTCTAACCTCAACGTTTTTACATTCAGTAAAAAGAGTAAAATCTCCATTTGACGAATTGACTATTCCATCTAAAATGACATTTGTGTTATTAAATGATAAGTCGTTCTTTGTAATATTGTCTTTAACTTTTATTACTCCATTGTTCACAAGTAGCTTATTGATATTAAGCTGGATTGTGTTCTCGGACTTTTTAATGTTTTTCCTATTTAAAATTATCTGAGGCTTGTTTTTATTTATAATAATGTCAATTTTAGGACTTTCGACTGTAATGGTGCTCAGATTAAGTTTTTTTTCAATTATAATGTCGCTCAGGTCTGTTGTGCTGAAAACCTTTTTGAATTTCACATCAATACTTGATATGGAGTCGCTGTTATTGTCGCCTATGGACAGTTCGCCGTCTTTGATAGAAAGACTTATTTTAGGCCATGAGCTTAAATATTCCAGCTCGACTGTTTTACAGCTGAAATCTAAGTTTGTATTATTGTTGATTTCATTTTGTACCATTTCTGTCAGTTTGTTTGGTGTAAGGAAATAATTATTAAGTACCAGGAAGATACAAAATGGTACAATGAAAGTAAGAGCAATAATAATTACTGATACTAATAAAATAATTTTTGATGCTTTCATGCTTGGAAAGTTGTTTATATCGTTAATTCTTTAGTATATAGGTGTCGTTAAACTTTTAATAAGCAATGTATTATACACAACCTATATGCAATATTCGCAAAATTTTCGGATATATGCAAACATGTTTTCGGTAATTTGGCCTATAAATTTATTTATAATTTTTTTTAATCAATTACGACTTGTCTGATAATATCAAATTGCTTTATTATTGAAAATATTTTACCAAAATGTGTGATTAGCTCAGAATTTGTTTGTATTTTTACCATGGATGATGGAGATTGGTCTTATTCCTAATTTCCGCATCGTTTGCTGAATGGGCTACAAAATATTATGAAAGAGCTTGTTTTTTAATTTTAAACTATTATTTTTACCAATGTAAATTCTAAATTCATGAGAGTTATGAAAAAAATTGTTTCAACTTTATTGGTTATGCTATGCCTGTTATGTGCTGTTCCTTCACAGGCTCAGGTAAAGTTTGGTTTTAAAGGTGGTTTGGATATTTCCAAATTAGACACTAAGGTTAGTGATAATAGAACCGGTTTCTTCGTTGGCCCTATGATTGATGTTACTCTGCCTATTATTGGTTTGGGAATTGATGTAGCAGCTCTCTATTCACAATCAGGTATGGATGTGAACAATGAAAATTCAGAGAAATTGAAGTCTGTTGAAATCCCTGTGAACCTTAAGTGGACACTGGGACTTGGAAGTACATTAGGCTTTTTTATAGCTGCTGGTCCTCAGTTTGGCTTCAGTTTAAACGATGGATGGAAGCAGTTGATGGAAGAATCTAATAAGAGTTTTGTTAGTGTAAATATCGGTGTCGGACTGAAATTAATACGCCATCTTCAGGTTGGAGTTAATTATAATATTGGAGCAAGCAAACTTGGAGATATGGTCTTGGATGCTTCGGATGTAGATTTGCGTACTGGTGTAAGAAAGAATTCATGGCAGGTGTCGCTGGCCTATATGTTCTGATAAATTGCTGATGTAATACAATAATCCTCCATACATTAATCGAGTGTTGATGTATGGAGGATTTTTGTTGATTCAAATCAATAAAACTGCAAAAAGTAAGCATTTGATAATTAATATTGAACAAATCATTTGAGTCGCTTGTATTCTAAACTGTATGATAAATTAATAGGTATAGTTTTTTATGAAGCAGAAATCTGAAAAAATTGAGATTAAAGAGACTTATGTAGCACCTTTGTGTGAGTGTATAGAAATTTCTTCGGAAGGAATATTGTGTGCCAGTGGTATACAATCTGATGGAGGAAGGTTTGGATCTGAGGATGACTTTTTTATGGGTGAATGGTAATTTATCGCTATAGTTATGGATAGAATCAATAGGGTATTCGTTATTATGGCTTTGCTCCTAGCTTCTACGTCATGTAGTAAGGATGAGGCTGGTAATGTAGATAGCAATGTAGATAATAAAGATTTCAGGATGTCAATGACAGTATCGGATTTGTCAGGAAAGTCAAGGGCATCTGTTGATGAGAACCTTCCGTCGAATGGTGGAAGTCTTCAGGTGAGATGGGATAAAGGCGACAAGGTGCGCATGATGGTTGGAAGTAATCCTGATGATGTGGTGGCTTGTGATTTCTCTCTGATAGGAGGTCCTTCAATGGGGTCCGGAAATTTTGAATACATAGGCGACAGGGTTGAGACAAATTATTATTATGGTATATATCCGCCAATGGAAATAGCAACAAATGGTGAGGTTCAATTGAATGTAGCGATAGACGGGACTATAAGCCAGGCGGCAGCTGACGACTCACATCATTTGGGACAGTTCAGACCAATGTATGCACCGCCGGTACAGAATGAAGATGGTGGAAATGTGTTGGAAGGAGTAGTATTCAGGCATCTTACATCGCTTGTAATATTCAAAGTGACGAATGGCACTGACGAAACTTTCAATCTGAATTCAATAGAACTTTCAACTTCTGATGGAAATGCAGTGTTCTATTCGTCTGCTTCTTTCAATCCTCAGAGTCAGACGGAAGCAGTGGTCAGCGGCAGTCCTTCTGCAGCTGTAGCTATGCGATTTAACGCTAATGGTATGCAGGTTGCATCGCAGGAAATGAAGAAGGCTTATCTTCCGGTTCTTCCTACCGGCGTTTTTTCAGCATCGCAGTTAAGGGTTAGAGCCATGACTGACAGAGGTGAGTTCATCACTGAGCTTCCTATCGCAGCAAGCCAGACGTTGAAACGATTCCAGGCTGGCAGCTACTGTATATTCAACCTGAAAAAGACTACGACTGGCATTACTGTGGAAATTGGGTTGCAGGGTTGGGAAGATGGTGAGGTGGTGGATGTTCCGGTATTATAATCAAATAGGTTATATATCTTCACCCGGTTCATCACAAAATGTACTTCAGGACCCATTAAACTAAGATTGTTATCAGGCTATGAAACTAATAAGTGAAAGTAGCCTGAATTTTAATTAAATCTCGGATGAGGTGGGATTTACTCCTACACAATATAAAAAGAATTACGTTGATGGCAGTTTGCAACAGTAATGCTTCTAGACTTGTGTAAATTTGTAGAATTTTGTTTTCTAATGTTTTTTATTTAAATTATTTTGCATTGATGCCATTATTGTTGGATTTATTTTATATATTTGCATGGTAGAATTAAATAATGGCAAATAATAACCTTAAATTTTAAAATTTGATTATATGACTTTTGCCTAAGATAGTTTATACATCTCTTTGGAAATTCCAAAACTATATATAAATATGAACTGTAAGAATATTATCAGGACTGTAGCATTGTGTCCTATCTTGTCTCTTTTTTCTTGTACAACAAGTGAAGAATATTACACAAAACATTTGGAGTTCCCGGAAGGTATAACAATCGAGCAGAAAGTTGATATGGCATCTCGTCTGGTTCCTACACCGCAACAGCTGGAGTGGCAGAAAATGGAGTTGACAGCTTTTCTACACTTTGGAATAAATACTTTTACCGGACGTGAATGGGGTGACGGAAAAGAGAATCCTGCTTTGTTTAACCCAACCGAACTAGATGCGGAGCAATGGGTACGCAATCTTAAAGATGCCGGTTTCAGAATGGTTATTTTGACAGCAAAGCATCATGATGGTTTCTGTCTGTGGCCTACAAAGACAACGAAGCACTCTGTAGCATCGTCTGCATGGAAAGACGGTAAGGGAGACGTTGTGAAAGAATTGCGTGAGGCATGTGACAAGTATGGAATGAAGTTCGGTGTCTATCTTTCTCCGTGGGACAGGAATGCAGAATGTTATGGAGATTCTCCAGCATATAACAAATTTTTTATTGAGCAGCTTACCGAATTATTGACCAATTATGGTGAAGTACATGAGGTATGGTTTGATGGAGCTAACGGTGAGGGTCCGAACGGAAAGAAACAGGTCTATGATTGGGATGCATTTTATTCTACAATACGTACTCTTCAGCCAAAGGCTGTAACTGCCATTATGGGTGATGATGTTCGTTGGGTTGGTAATGAAAAAGGTCTCGGACGTGAGACTGAATGGAGTGCAACAGTACTTACTCCTGGAGTATATGCACGCGCAGCTAAGAACAACGAAGCCTTGAATATTAATAATATGTCAAAAGACCTTGGAGGAAGGGATATTCTTGCAAAGGCAAAAGAACTGTTCTGGTATCCGTCCGAGGTAGATGTGTCTATTCGTCCGGGATGGTTCTATCATGAATATGAGGACAGCAAGGTGAAATCTCTGAAACATCTTGTTGATATTTATTTTCAGTCTGTCGGCTATAACTCTGTTTTGCTTCTTAATATTCCTCCTGACACAAGAGGACTTATCAACGAAGCCGATGTGAACAGACTTAAGGAATTCAAGGCTTATATTGACGAAGCTTTTGCCGATAATAAAGTTGTTGACGGTAATAAGCTTTGGAAAGCGGTACAGGGAGAGCAGAAGGAATATGCCCTTAAAAATAATTCTGAAATCAATGTGATAATGCTTCAGGAAGATATATCCAAAGGTCAGAGAGTGGAAGGTGTTAATGTAGAGACACTGACTGACGGACAATGGAAAAATGTTGCACAAGGTACAACTGTAGGATATAAGAGAATGTTCAGATTCCCTGCTGTAAAGGCAGAAAAGGTACGTGTCACTCTTACCGCTTCAAGAAACAAGGCTAATATATGCAATGTAGCTGCATATTATGCAGAACCTGTTGCCGATGATGCGGTTGGTCAGGAGTGGAATAATCTGTCACGTGATGGATGGAATGTTGTCTCAAAATCACCGTTGGTAATAGATCTCGGACAGAAAGTATCTCTTTCGGCATTTACATACGCTCCTGCAAAGGCTGAGGCAAAACCTGATATGGCATTCAAGTACTCTTTTGCGGTTAGCACTGATGGAAAGAATTGGAAAACAATAAAGAAAGACAGCGAATTCAGTAATATAATGAATAATCCTATTCCTCAGACTGTTTCTGTTGATGGAGCCGCAAATATCAGGTTCATACGTCTGGATGCTGTTTCTGTAAATGGAAAAGCTGCTAAGGTTGATATTAATGAAATTGGAGTTAATGTCAAAAAGTAAAATCTAATTTAATACTAAATGCAAAAGATTTTTATTACTGCAATTTCATGTGGGCTGCTTGTGACTTCTGATTTAATGGCAAGTCAGAAGCAGCCTAACATAATAATGTTCCTAGTTGATGATATGGGATGGCAGGATACGTCTGTTCCGTTTTATAATAACGAACAAACTCCATTGAATAAGCGTTTCAACACCCCTAACATGGTGAGAATGGCAGAAATGGGAGTGAAGTTCACGCAGGCATACGCTTGCGCTATTTCTTCGCCTACAAGATGCAGCCTGATGTCGGGGATGAATGCTTCAAGACATCGTGTAACAAACTGGACCTTGGAACTGAACCAAAAAACGGACAGTAAAAGTAACGTGATTGAACTGCCGGAATGGAATTTCAACGGTATTCAGCCTGCCAATGAGAAGGGTAAAATAAATAATGCTACTGCCATAACGCCATTGCCGCAGATTCTTAAAGACAATGGTTATAGAACAATACATTGCGGGAAGGCACACTTCGGGGCAAGAACAACTCCGGGTGCCGATCCTTCTACCATGGGATTTGATGTAAATATTGCCGGAGGACCTAATGGCGCGCCGGGAGGTTATCTTGGTACAAAGAATTTTGGCGAGGGGACTCGTTTTGCAGTCCAAGGACTTGAGAAATACTACGGACAGGACATATTCCTGACTGAAGCTCTTACGATTGAGGCTATCAGAGAGATGAAAGAGTCTGTAAAAATGAACAAACCATTCTATCTGTATATGTCTCATTATGCTGTTCATAGCCCGTACGATGAAGATAAACGTTTTGCCGGAAAGTACAGGGGTAAATATGATGAGCAGCTGAAAGCAGGAATGAATGAGAATGAAGCCAGATATGCAGCACTGGTTGAGGGTATGGACAAGAGCCTGGGTGATATCATTGATTATCTGGAACAGAATCCTGAAGTGGCAGCGAATACAATTCTGCTTTTTATGTCTGACAATGGTGGACAGGGACTTAACAATATTCGTCAGGGAGTGGAAAACCGCGACCAGAATTATCCTGCACGTGCCGGAAAAGGTTCTGCCTTTATGGGTGGTGTAAGAGAACCGATGATGGTATATTGGCCTGGTGTGACAAGACCCGGTACGGAGTGTGAACAAAAGGTTATCATAGAGGATTTCTTTCCGACGATTCTTGAAATGGCAGGTGTCAGAAAGTATGAGACTATACAGGAAATTGACGGAAAGAGCTTTGTGAAGTCCTTGAAGAAAGGAAAAATTACAGACAAGGATAAGGCTGTGGTATGGCATTTCCCGAATCTGTGGGGGGAGACTCAAAATAAAGAGGAAGGATACGGAGCATACTCGGCTATATTAAAAGGTGATTATCATCTAATATATACCTGGGAAACCGGAGCCTTGCGCCTGTTTAATATTAAAGATGACATAGGTGAGCAGAATGATCTGGCAATAAAGATGCCGGAGAAGGTTAAAGAGCTTGCCGCCGAATTGTCCGATTATCTTAGAGAAAGGGACGCACAGAGACCATCGATGAAAGCTACTGGAAAGATTATTCCGTTTCCCGATGAAATATTATAATTTACAGCTAATTTATAATTCTTAATTTTTTAATTATTAATTAATATCATGAATACCTTGTATAATAGATTGCCGGTTTATGTTGCAGGTACGGCTGCTATGCTAGCGGCAACTTCATGTTCCGAAGAGAAAAAGGAAAAGGAACAGCAGTATAATATAGTATATATAATGACTGACGACCACACATCGCAGATGATGAGCTGTTATGACAATCGTTATGTCGAGACACCCAACCTTGACCGTATAGCGGCAGACGGTGTGAAGTTTACTAATAGTTTTGTAGCTAATTCACTCAGTGGACCAAGCCGCGCATGTATGTTCACAGGAAAGCATAGTCATGCAAACGGATTTTATGATAATACTACATGTATTTTCGACGGTTCGCAGCAGACGATGCCAAAGTTGCTTCAGAAAGCCGGTTATCAGACTGCGATTATAGGTAAATGGCATCTTGAGAGTCTGCCGACAGGTTTTGACTATTGGGAGATATTGCCGGGACAGGGTGATTACTATAACCCTCGTTTTATAGAGATGAATAATGATACTATTACAGAGAAAGGATATCTGACCAACATAATTACGGAAAAGAGTATTAATTGGTTAGAGAACCAAAGGGACAAGGATAAACCTTTCTGCCTGTTCGTACATCACAAGGCTTGCCATCGTAACTGGTTGCCTGAATTGAAATATCTGTCTCTATATGAAGACAAGACTTTTGAGATGCCAGACAATTTCTATGACGATTATGAAGGTAGGGAAGCTGCAAAGACTCAGGAAATGAGTATCATGAAGGATATGGACATTATGTATGACACAAAGATGTATAGAGTCGACATGGATAGCCGTCTGAAGTCAACATATGAGGCTATGATTAACAGACTTGATCCTGAAGACCGTAAGGTTTATGAAGATTTCTATCAACCTATCATAGATGAGTTCTACAAAAAGAATCCAAAGGGAAAAGAACTGGCGGAATGGAAATACCAGAGATATATGCGCGATTATGCCAAAGTGCTGAAATCGTTTGACGACAATGTAGGACAGCTACTTGATTATCTTGAACAGAAAGGCTTGCTGAAGAACACTCTTGTAGTTTATACTTCAGACCAGGGATTCTATATGGGAGAACACGGATGGTTCGACAAACGTTTTATGTATGAAGAATCAATGCGTACACCACTCGTAATGCGTATCCCAGATGATTTCAAGACTAAGGCTAAAGGTGAAATTCCTCAGATGGTACAGAATATTGACCATGCTGCAACATTCCTTGATCTTGCAGGTGCCGAGATACCGGAAGACATACATGGAGTATCTGTACTTCCTTTGCTGAAGGGTGAGAAACCGGCAGACTGGCGTAAGTCTCTTTACTATCATTTCTATGAATATCCGGCAGAACACATGGTAAAACGTCATTATGGTGTTCGTACAGAGAGATACAAGCTTATTCATTTCTATAATGATATCGATTCTTGGGAACTCTATGACTTACAGGAAGATCCAAAGGAAATGAATAATCTATACGGCAAGGAAGGTTATGAACAGATAACTGAAGACATGATTAAGGAACTGAGAAAGCTTCAAGCTCAGTACAAAGACCCTATTGAAGAGAAACTAAAAGAGAAATTATAAAATTTGTATAATCAAGAAGTGACATTGCCATAGAATTGACTTTGTCACTTCTTTTAAACTTGTTATTACCATGAGAAATCGTTTATTATTTATTCTTGCTACGTTGGTATTCGCTTTTACGTTTGCAGGACTTGATGCACAAAAACGTTTCGACAGTAAGAAACTTTATTCAGTAAGTTCCGTTAAGTATAAAGGAAAGGTATGGACTTATGCCGGAGTAGCTCCTAAAATCAAGCTTTCTTCAGCTAATGAAGCAGATAAGGCTCAACTTTGGTCTATTGCAGACTTGTCCGGAAGTTACAGATTTGTCAATCCGTTCGACAATCAGGCTATACAGGCCGGTGAGAACGGTTTCGTACAGGCTGTAGAGACTAACGGGTCAGACGAAATGCAGCTCTGGCTTATTAAACCTGAAGGTAAATATGTACGTTTGATTCCATCGAACAAAGCACAATGGATGGCTGTCTGTAAGGAAGATGGCAGTGTGGTTCTGATGGACGCCGATAAGGCAAAAAATGATGAAGCGGCACTTTTTATAATTACAGAGACTAAGGTAGCTGCGCCTGCATCCGCTCAGACAGCAGTACGCGAGAAAGTATATTGGGAAGACGAAACAATGTTTGCAGAAAACAAGGAAAAAGGTCATGCCACTTATACCCCATACGTGAGCGAGAAAGAAATGATGGCAGACAGAGAATTTTATGCGACACCATGGGTCTATACAAAGAGTAAATCCGTAGAATTCCTCAATGGAGACTGGTATTTCAATTTCGTGCCACAGCCTTCGGAACGTCCTGTGGATTTTTATAAAGAGGATTATGACATAAGAAGTTGGGCTACTATCCCTGTTCCTTCAAACTGGGAAATGCATGGATATGACAGACCTATATACTGTAATGTGGAATATCCTCACTCTAATACTCCGCCATATATTGATGCCCGCAAGGGATTTAATGATGGTGGCAAGAACTACGGTATAAATCCTGTAGGTTCTTATGTCAGATTCTTCGACCTTCCTGAAAACTGGGATGGAAAGCGTACTTTCATTCAGTTTGGAGGTATATATAGCGCCGCTTTTGTTTATCTCAATGGAGAGTATGTAGGTTATACGCAGGGAGCAAACAATGTAGCCGAATTTGATATCACAAAACTTTTGAGAGAGAAAGACAACAAGCTTGCAGTGCAGGTGTTCCGTTGGAGTGACGGCTCATATTTGGAATGTCAGGATATGTTCCGCATGAGTGGTATATTCAGAGATGTATTCATTTATTCCACTCCTTTGGTCAGTGTAAGAGACCATTATATAACTTCCGAACTTACTCCTGAATCAGGTTATAAGGACGGAAAGATGAATGTTGAACTTACTCTTGACAATCGTGACGGTATGACCGGTGATAAGGATATAGTAGTAAGACTATCAGATCCTTTCGGAAAGACTGTTGCTGAAGAAACTCTTTCAGTAAGTTTTACCGGAAAGAAACGTACTGATAAATTGAATGTAAGTTTCAATTTGAAGGACCTGTTGCTTTGGACAGCGGAGACACCTGATCTCTATACAGTGTCAGTGATACAACGTAACGGAGGTAAGGACGAAATGGCATTTTCTACCAAATATGGATTCCGTGATATAGAAATAAAGGGATCCCTAGTTTATATCAACGGGAAACGAGTATTCTTCAAGGGTGTGAACAGACATGACACTCATCCTTTGTACGGACGTGCGGTTACTACAGAATCAATGCTTGAGGATGTGTTGCTGATGAAGAGAAACAATATCAATACTATTCGTACATCGCATTATCCAAATGCTGCAAAGATGTATGCAATGTTTGATTATTACGGACTTTATACTATGGATGAGGCTGACCTTGAAGACCATGCCAACCAGTCGATAAGCGATATGCCTTCTTGGATTCCTGCATTCGTAGACCGTATTGACCGTATGGTATTGCGTGACCGTAATCATCCGAGTGTGATTTTCTGGAGCCTCGGTAATGAGTGTGGAGGCGGTAACAACTTCCAGGCTTGTTATGATGCCGCAAAACGTCTTGACCCACGTCCTGTGCATCACGAAAGTACCCGTGACGGAAAGGAATATGGCGGTAACAGATTCAGCGACCTTTATTCGAAGATGTATCCTGGTATGGACTGGATGGACAAGTATGTCAATTCGTTCGACAAACCTATGTTTATCTGTGAGTATGCTCATGCCATGGGTAATGCCATCGGTAACTTGAAGGAATACTGGGAAAGTATTGAAAGCAGTAATTCCACTATTGGTGGAGCTATATGGGACTGGGTGGATCAGGCTATATATGAACCTAAAGACATATTGAACGGAACTTATGAAGGAAGACTCCACACAGGTTATGATTTCCCTGGTCCTCATCAGGGTAACTTCTGTTCTAACGGTATAGTTCCTGCCACTCGTCATGAATCACCGAAATTGAAAGAGGTTAAAGCTGTTTATCAGTATGTGAAGTTTGCTATGACTGAAAAGAATGTAAAGAAGAACACTGTATCGATCAATATTAACAATACGTATGATTTCATTACACTGAACGGCTACGAACTTTTGTGGGAAACTGTAGAGAATGGAAACATAGTAGGAAAAGACAGTATGCTTTTGCCTGCTATTGCTCCTGACATGTCGCAAGATTTCACATTGAAACTTCAGGGAACAAATTTGAAGAATGCAGAAAAGAATGGAAGTGAAGTTATGCTGAATCTTTATGTACGCAATACTAAACAGACAGAATGGTCGACTGCCGGACATACAGTGGCACAGAAACAGTTCGAACTTTTGTCAAGAGGAACTCTTCCGGAACTTAAATCAAAGGCTAAAGTGGCAGGACTTAATGTTGAAAAGAACGAGAAGGAAATAACAGTGGGTAATGCTTTTGTCTTTGCAGCTTTTGATGTGACAACAGGACGTATGACAGAATTGCGCCTGAATGGTCTGGACGTGATATACGGTAAGCAGGGATTCCTGTACGACAATCATCGTTTTGTAGAGAATGACCGTGGCCCATTTAAGACAGAAAATGGACTTGAACCAACAGGTAATTGTAATGTGGTAGAAGAGTCAGATGGCAGGGTAGTGGTTACTACATCTCGCGGAGGAACGCTTTGTGATTCTGAAATCATATATACATTCCTGCCTAACGGAATACTAGATATGGATGTCAAGCTTACTCCTAAGACTAAGGAACTCTACCGTGCCGGACTGGTATGTGCTGTAAATGCAGGCCTTAACAAAGTGGATTACTATGCATTAGGTCCTTGGGAGAATTATATAGACCGTAAGGAAGGTTGTATGATGGGACGTTATTCTACTACTGTAGACGATATGGTGGAACGATATATGAAACCTCAGAGTATGGGCAATCGTGAGTCTTTGCGCGAACTGAAACTGACTGGTAAAGACGGTTGTGGAATACGCATAGAGACAGAAGGATCTGTATCATTTTCAGCTCTAAGATATACGGATACAGATCTTATGAATGCCAAACATATGTGGGAGTTGCAGAAACGTCCGTATATAGTGCTTCACCTTGATGCTCAGGTAAGAGGTCTTGGAAACGGCAGTTGCGGACCTACTACATTGGATACATACAAGATTGCTCCTCTACCGTTCAAGTATAAACTGAGAATATCATACACAGACTGATAAAATTAGAAAATGCCACAAACAGACAATCCAGTTTGTGGCATTTTTTCAATTAATCACAAGGGTATTTCACTCCCCATTCCTTTCGCAGCGCATCCATCTGATGCATTATTCTTATAGTTTCCTTGTGAGGCATGTAAGGCGATTCCTTCCAGCCTTTTTCGATAGCCTCAATAGAAGCTCTTACCTGATATTCGAAACCTGTAATCTGTTCCGGAGCCTTGTATTCGGCTTTCAGTTTATAGTCTGTATCGAAGATTTTTATACATTCAGGATTGTTGATATTTTCTATTACCATGAACCCCTTGTCGCCCGAAATAACTCCCATTCTGTCAGTCTGGGCATATACAGATGATTGCAGAGATGCCATCTTGCCATCGTTGTAGAAAAGAGTGATGTTTTCTTGCGCGTCAACTCCTGTCGCCGTCAGCTGGCATGCGGAGTGAACTTCCTTTATATCACTTCCGAAAGCCATAGCAGCGAAATTCAGGGTATAGACACCTATATCGAGAAGGGCTCCGCCTGCAAGTTCCGGCTTGGCTATTCTGTCCTTGTCGGCAATCACATATCCAAGGTTTGCAGACAGAGTGTAAGGTTTTCCTATCACTCCTTCATCCAGCAATTCCTTCATTTTTACAGACAGAGGCATGTAGCGAGTCCATATGGCCTCGGTTATGAATACATTCTTTTCTTCAGCCAGACGGATAAGCTCTTCAGCCTGACGGGCATTTGCCGTAAATGATTTTTCGCACAGTACAGGCTTGCCGTTCATTATGCACAGACGCGCGTGTTCGAAATGGTGTGAATGTGGTGTAGCTATATAAACCAGGTCGACCTCGCTGTCGGTAACCAACTCCTCATAACTTCCGTATGCTTTGCTGAAATTCCATTTCGTAGCAAAAGCCTGAGCTTTCTCGATACTTCTTGATGCCACTGCATAGCTTTCCGCTTCCTGCATTCCGTTGATGGTGGCGGCCATTTTTTCGGCTATATGTCCGCAGCCGATAATACCTATTTTATATTTTTTCATTCTGTATAAAATTAGTTTAACTTCGTTGACTTAAAGTTTTGCAAAGCTATAAAAGTTTGGGAATATTTAGAGACAACGGCATGTCCTTTTTTGTACCTTTGCGGTATGAAAAAGTACGTCGATGTCATATTGCCGCTTCCCATTGCGAATACGTTCACATATTCTTTGCCTGAGTTACTTGAGGACCGGGTGGAGACTGGTTGCCGTGTAGTAGTACCTTTCGGAGTCAAGAAGTATTACACTGCTATCGTTGTGAAGATACACTATTCGGCACCTGAGGAATATGAGACGAAAGATATTTCCGAGGTTCTGGACAAAACACCCGTGATGCTGGAACGCCAGTTGGCTTTCTGGAAGTGGGTGGCGGAATATTATCTGTGTACGCTTGGCGATGTTTATAAGGCTGCACTCCCTTCGGGAATGAAACTGGAGAGTGAGACTGTGGTGGAATATAATCCTGATTTCGTGGCTGATGAACCTCTCTCGCCTAAGGAGCAACGTATACTTGACATCCTGAGTGTGGATACTGAGCAATGTATCACACAGATAGAACGTGCTGGAAATATCAAGAATATTCTTCCGGCAATAAAATCACTGATGGAGAAGGATGCCATCCGTGTGAAAGAAGAACTGAAACGCAATTACAAGCCTAAGACAGAGGTTCGCGTACGATTGCAGGAGAGTATGCGCGATGAGACTGTACTCCGGAAACAGTTTGACCTTCTGGCTCGTGCCCCCAAGCAGCTTGCTCTGCTGATGAAATATATTGAATTGTCCGGATGGATGCAGGAAGGAAAACTTCTGACAGAAGTCTCGAAAAAGACACTATTGGAGGCTTCCGGCGCATCTGCATCAATCCTGAACGGTCTTATCGACAAACATATATTCGAAACTTATAACTACGAGATAGGACGTCTTATAGCCGGAAAGACAGATACAGTACCATTGAATCCTCTGAATGAAATACAACAAAAGGCTTTCCGTTCCATAATGTCGTCGTTCCATCAGAAAAACATCTGTCTTCTTCATGGAGTTACAGCCAGCGGAAAGACTGAGGTGTATATACATCTGATAGAAGAAGTTATTAAAGCTGGGAAACAGGTTCTTTATCTTCTTCCGGAGATTGCACTTACCACTCAGATAACTGAGAGATTGAGACGGATATTCGGCTCACGTCTTGGTGTATATCATTCAAAGTTTCCGGATGCCGAACGTGTGGAGATATGGCAGAAACAGCTTACAGACAATGACTATGATGTGATACTCGGTGTACGCTCGTCAGTCTTTCTTCCTTTCCGCAGACTGGGGCTGGTGATAGTGGACGAGGAGCACGAAACATCGTATAAGCAACAGGATCATGCACCGCGCTATCATGCCCGGAGTGCAGCGATAATGCTTGCATCGCTTTATGGCGCTAAAACCCTTCTCGGTACAGCAACCCCGAGCCTGGAATCGTATTATAATGCCACTCACGGAAAATACGCTCTGGTAGAGATGAAGGAAAGATATCAGCAGATACAGTTGCCGGAGATAGAAGTAGTGGATATTAAGGAACTGGCACGCAAGAGACGTATGTCGGGCCATTTCTCACCTTTCCTCTTGCAGAAGATGAGGGAAGCGCTCGAGAGCAAGGAACAGATAATCCTTTTCCAGAATCGTCGTGGATTTGCGCCTATGATAGAGTGCCGCACATGCGGTTGGGTGCCGAAATGTAAGAACTGCGATGTGAGTCTTACATATCATAAAGGATTGAACCAGCTGACGTGTCATTATTGCGGATATACATACAGTGTGCCCAAGTCATGCCCGGCTTGTGGAGGAGTGGAACTCGTGAACCGCGGCTTCGGAACGGAAAAGGTGGAAGACGATATAAAACAGATATTTCCCGATGCCACAGTGGCACGAATGGATATGGATACCACCCGCACACGTACAGCATACGAAAGGATTATCAACGATTTCCAGGAAGGAAGGACAGATATACTTATCGGAACGCAGATGGTTTCCAAGGGACTGGATTTCGACCGTGTGAGTGTAGTGGGAATTCTGAATGCCGATTCCATGCTCAACTATCCCGACTTCCGTTCGTATGAGAGAGCATTCCAGCTTATGGCTCAGGTATCGGGTAGGGCAGGTAGGAAGAACAAGCGTGGTCTGGTAGTGCTTCAAACCAAATCGCCCGATATCCCGCTAATACATCAGGTGGTTACGAACGATTACAATGCACTTTACGATGAGCAGTGCGCCGAACGAAGCATGTTCCGCTATCCTCCGTTCCACAGACTGATATATGTATATCTCAAACATCGTAATGAAGATGTTCTGGAACAGGCTGCCGACTGTATGGCATCATATCTGCGAAACGGACTTGGCGACAGAATTCTAGGTCCGGACCGTCCACCAGTAGGGCGGATACAGACACTCTTTATAAAGAAGATAATGATAAAGGTTGAACAGCAGGCATCAATGTCGAAAATCCGCACATACCTCCAGCAGGTGCAGCGGGCGATAATGGAAGATGAACGCTTCAAGTCGTTGATGGTGTATTATGATGTAGATCCGTATTAATAGAACTCCGTCAACAGACTGATAACTAATAACCAACAAATAACAATTGAGAACCAACAACTTAAAAGAAAGTATGAATATAGAATTAGACGTACATACACATACCATAGCCAGTGGTCATGCCTTCAGCACATTGCAGGAGATGGCACAGGCGGCAGCAGCAAAGGGACTGAAACTGCTGGGAATAACAGAACACTCGTCAGGTATTCCCGGAACGTGTGACCCCATTTATTTTCGCAATCTTCATGTCGTGCCGAGACAGATGTATGGCATAGAGCTTCTTCTTGGAGCGGAAATTAACATAACGGATTTCAACGGTAATATTGATATGGACGAGTTCTATCTCCGTATGCTCGATCTTCGTATTGCAGGTATACATTCGTTATGTTATACTCACGGAACTAAGGAGCAGAACACTCATGGCATGGTTAATGTGATTTCAAATCCATACATAAATATCATCAGTCATCCCGGTGATGGAACAGCAAGTCTTGATTTCGAACCTATAGTACTGGCTTCGAAAGAGCATCACACTCTTCTGGAGATAAACAACAGTTCATTGAAGCCATGCCGTAACAAGCCGGAGGCGAGAGGCAATAATCTGGAAATTCTGCGATTGTGCAAGAAATACGAAGTTCCTGTCATTCTTGGAAGTGATGCGCATATTTCTTTCGATATAGCAGAGTATGGTTATGCCATGCAACTGTTGGCAGAGATAGAATTCCCTGAAGAACTGATAATGAATACCGATGTAGAACGATTTAAACAGTATATAGGAAAATGAAAATACTTTTTGTGTGCCTCGGTAATATATGCCGTTCTGCTACAGCAGACGAAGTTATGCGTACCCTTTTGAGAAAAGAAGGTCTTGATAAGGAGGTGGAAGTAGACTCTGCCGGAACAAGTTCATACCACCGTGGCGAATTGCCCGACGAACGTATGCGTATGCATGCTGCACGCAGAGGTTACAGACTTACACATCTGTCGCGTCCGGTATGTACAGACGATTTTTATAATTTCGATCTTATATTGGGAATGGACGACCGCAATATAGCAAATCTTCGTGATATGGCTCCGGACATTGAATCGGAAAAGAAGATTGGCCGCATGACAGACTATTGCCGTACTAAGGTGGTTGATTATGTTCCTGACCCTTACTATGGCGGAGCACAAGGGTTCGAAAATGTATTGGATATACTTGAAGATGCCTGTCAGGGTCTGCTGGAAGAGATAAAGAAGGACTTGTAGAAATAATCTTTTATGATTGTTTATTTGCACATACACTCATATTTATTTTCCTTTGCATCTGAAAGATAAAAAAACTATATTAATATACCATGGAACAGACATTTGCACCTTTTGCCAAGCCACTGTATGTGATGACTAAACCTGTAGGAGCGGTATGTAATCTGGCTTGCGATTATTGCTATTACCTTGAAAAATCAAATCTGTATAAAGATACGTCCAAGCATGTGATGAGCGACGAGCTTCTGGAACGCTTCATCAAAGAGTATATCGGCTCGCAGACTATGCCACAAGTGCTCTTCACATGGCATGGAGGAGAAACATTGATGCGTCCGCTCAGTTTCTACAAGAAGGCTGTGGAACTTCAGAAACGTTATGCCGGCGGAAGGACGATAGACAACTGCATTCAGACTAATGGTACATTGCTTACTGACGAGTGGTGTCAGTTCTTTAAAGAAAACAACTGGCTTGTGGGAGTATCTATAGACGGTCCGCAGGAGTTTCATGATGAATACCGCCGAAACAAGCAAGGACTTCCTTCATTTGTTAAGGTTATGCGCGGTATAGAGCTGCTTAATAAACATGGTGTGGAATGGAATGCCATGGCTGTGGTGAACGACTATAATGCTGATTATCCGGTGGAGTTCTATAACTTCTTCAAGTCAATAGGCTGCCACTATATCCAGTTCGCTCCAATCGTGGAGAGAATTTTCAAGCATAACGATGGCCGTCATCTGGCATCACCTATGCAGGAGGGAGATAAGCTGGCAGATTTCTCTGTAACACCGGAGCAATGGGGATACTTCCTTTGTAAGCTTTTTGACGAATGGGTTAAGAATGATGTCGGTGAGTATTTCATTCAGATATTCGATTCTACACTTGCCAATTGGGTGGGTGAGCAACCCGGCGTATGTTCTATGGCGAAGACTTGCGGACATGCAGGAGTGATGGAGTTCAACGGTGATGTCTATTCGTGCGACCATTATGTATTTCCGGAATATAAGCTGGGCAATATTTATCAGAAGACATTGGTTGAGATGATGTACAGCGAAAGACAGCAGGAGTTCGGACTGATGAAACAGAAGTCGCTGCCTACACAGTGTAAGGAGTGTGAGTTCCTGTTTGCATGCAACGGCGATTGCCCTAAGAACCGTTTTGCGAAGACAGCGACCGGAGAACCTGGTCTGAACTATCTGTGTAAGGGATATTATCAGTTCTTCAAACATGTAGCTCCATACATGGACTATATGAAAAAGGAACTTCTTGCCGAACGTGCTCCTGCAAATGTTATGGAGGCTATACGTAATGGCGAAATTGTCTTGGAATAAATGCCGTGACACGAACGTGTAACGCGTGTTGCACGTTCGTGTCACACGCGTGTAGCGTTCGTGTTCCGACCGTTACACGTCCGTGTCACGCCAACTGTTTCTTGATTTCCGGATAACTATTTCTTGAGTTCCGGATAACTTATTCGCGTGTGATACATTGTTTTCAGCTTTTCCTTGAACACGCTTTTCACAGTAGCAATATCCTTGAATGTGATAGGGCACTCCCTAAAATATCCTTCCTGCACCTGCGAATCTATAATCTTCTCAACTAGAGCAGAGATACTTTCTTCTGTATATTCATGTAAACTTCTTGATGCTGCTTCCACCGAGTCAGCCATCATCAGTATGGCCTGTTCCTTAGTGAACGGATTAGGACCAGGATACTGGAATACTGTCTTGTCTACCTCTTCGTCAGGATGCTCGTTCTGATACGATATGTAGAAATATTTGGTAAGTCCGTTCCCGTGATGGGTACTGATAAATTCTTTAATCACCGAAGGCAGATTATGCTTGTCCGCAAGCTTCAGACCGTCTGTGACATGGCTTATTACAATCTGTGCACTTTGTTTGTAATTCAGCTGGTTATGCGGGTTTACGCCCGATTGGTTCTCGGTGAAGAATGCAGGATTCATCATTTTCCCTATATCGTGATACATGGCTCCCGTACGTACTAACTGACTGTTGGCGCCGATACGGTTGGCTGCTGCTGCAGTAAGATTGGCCAGTTGCAGTGAGTGTTGGAATGTTCCCGGAGCTATTTCCGACATTTCTCTCATCAGCTTGGTGTTGATATTCGACAGCTCCACCAGAGTTACGTTCGATGTAAACCCGAAAGTCTTTTCAAGAATGAACAGCAGAGGATATGTGAACAGCAATAACAATCCGTTTATAACGAAATTCATGTATACGTATGTGCTCAGTTGTGCAATCTCGCTTACGTGTACCAGGTCAAGCGCAAGGTATAGAAGCGAGTAAGTTATAGTGACGAGAAAAGCACTGTTGAGCAGCTGTGAACGTTGCGACAGTTCCCTCAAACTATATATAGCGGCCATACCTGCCACGGCTTGCAGCAGGATGAATTCGTGTGGCGTCCTGAGTGCTATTGAAGTGATAAGTATAGTCACTATATGCGCCATAAAAGCTGTACGCGAATCGAGGAATATTTTGATTAGCATTGGAATCATGGCGAACGGTACTATATACACACTCAGAAACGCATGTTCCACCATGAGGAATGCTATTACAGGAAATACTATTATGATACTGAAAAGTAGATACACCTTGCCTTTCACGTTGTAGAAGTCTCGGCGGAATATCTCAAGATATACCATGAACAGGGCTACCATTATTGATGCGAAAAGAATCTGTCCAAACAGTGTGAGACGCTTTTCGGCCACTGTCTCACTACGGTTATTCCATTCTTTTTGCATGGAACGGAGTATATCAAACTTCTTCTGGTCTATAATCTCTCCGCGATCTATAATCTTTTGGCCATTCATTACATATCCGGTTGCCCAGGATATATTGGATAGAAGCTCCTGTCTGGCTGTCATGGATTTTTCCGAATCGTAAGTCAGGTTAGGAACTATATAGTCGTTCAGGTTGCATTGTTGCAACAATGTTTTGTTGAAATGTACAGTATCGGCATTAATTAGTTTTTCGTAGGCTTCCTTGATGGTGTATATTTCATCTACACTTCTTTGGACCGCTGTGTTTTCAGTAATGGTTTGTATAGTTGAGGTTCCTTCCTGTTTCAACTGTTCCATATCGTTGGGAGATATGACTCCTGTTTCATATATTTTCTCCAGAGTCTTCTCTATATGTCTTTTATAGTTGGCATATTCCTTTATAATCAACGATTTGTCATTATAGTCCTTTTTCAGTTTTTCTATCATCTCCTGTCCTGTTTCAGCATTGAGGTGATAGTATGGATAATAGAACTTGAGAATGCTGTCCTGTTCGGTTTTTACTTGCTCTTCACCCTTATATATAGGGAAATCGAATGATGCCTGAAGAAGTCCGTATTTCCATGGCTTGTTAAGCTCAAACTGGTAGTTGAACTTACCTTCCTTAGGCATGAAATAGACGATGATTGACACAGTGACTATAAAAATAGCACATTTGTAGAGGAGTTGTTTGTATGAAAATGTATTGTCTTTACGGAAAGTTTTCATAATCAATGTATATTTTGGGTGCAAAATAAGCAAAAAACGGGAAAATTAGATTACTTTTGCGTAATATTTTAGTTGAAAATCAATATGTCAGAAAGAAAAGTAAGAGTTCGTTTCGCACCTAGCCCTACAGGTGCGTTGCATATCGGCGGTGTGCGTACTGCCTTGTATAATTATCTCTTTGCCCGTCAGCATGGCGGAGACCTTATTTTCCGTATAGAGGATACTGACTCAAACCGTTTCGTTCCCGGTGCGGAAGAGTATATCATCGAATCGTTCAAATGGTTGGGTATAAAATTCGATGAAGGCGTAAGTTTTGGTGGAAACAACGGACCTTACCGCCAGTCGGAACGTCGTGATATATATAAGAAATATGTTCAGGTTCTGCTCGATAACGGCAAAGCCTACATCGCTTTCGATACTCCTGAAGAACTTGATGCCAAGAGAAAGGAAATTCCTAACTTCCAGTATGATGCTTCTACACGTCTTTCAATGCGCAATTCATTGTCAATGAGCAAAGAAGAAGTAGATGCTCTTATTGCTGAAGGAAAGCAGTATGTAGTACGTTTCAAGATTGAACCGAACGAGGATGTACATGTAAATGATATTATCCGTGGCGATGTGGTTATCAACTCGTCTATCCTTGATGATAAGGTGCTTTACAAATCGGCTGATGAACTTCCTACATACCATCTTGCAAATATTGTTGATGACCACTTGATGGAGGTTACTCACGTAATCCGTGGCGAGGAATGGTTGCCTTCCGCTCCGCTTCATGTACTTCTTTACAGAGCATTCGGATGGGCAGACACTATGCCTGAGTTCGCTCATTTGCCTTTGCTTCTTAAACCGGACGGAAACGGTAAGTTGAGTAAGCGTGATGGTGACCGCCTTGGTTTCCCTGTATTCCCATTGGAATGGCATGATCCAAAGAGTGGCGAAATATCTTCAGGTTACCGCGAATCGGGTTATCTTCCTGAGGCTGTTATCAACTTCCTTGCCTTGTTGGGATGGAATCCTGGTAACGACCAGGAAATAATGTCGCTTGACGAACTGGTAAAACTCTTCGATTTGCATCGTTGCAGCAAGGCAGGAGCTAAGTTCGACTACGAAAAGGCACGCTGGTTTAACCATGAGTATATCTTGAAGAAAGATGACGCTGAGATAGCTGAATTGTTCAAGCCTGTATTGTCGGCACATGGTGTGGATGTATCAGCTTACAGTGATGCTTATCTTACTTCTGTAGTTTCATTGGTCAAAAGCCGTGTGAACTTCGTTAAGGAATTATGGGATCAGGCACGTTTCTTCTTCGTGGCTCCGGATTCATACGCCGAAAAGGATATCAAGAAACGCTGGAAAGAAGATACTCCTCGCATCATGAACGAGCTTATAGAAGTGCTTCGTGGTATTGAAGATTTCAGCTCAAAACCATCTGAAGACATTGTTATCGGCTGGATTACTGAGAAGGAATACCATATGGGTAATGTTATGAACGCGTTCCGTCTTGCTGTAGTAGGCGAGTGTAAGGGACCTCACATGTTTGATATCACTGAGCTTCTAGGTAAGGAGGAGACTATCAGACGTATTGAAAAAGCAGTAGAAGTACTGAAATAAACGATAATTTTTTGTTGTATTCTTTTGGAGATGGATTATGTATATTTTCCTTCTCCAAAAGATTTTTTTTATATAAAGGCAGTTTTTATAATCGGTCATTTGTATTTAAGTCTTTTAATGTATATATTTGTATTTATATACACAATTACTATAAATAAAATATTGAACTTTAAATTGATACATTAATCACATAACAAATTATTTCATGTATAAATTTGATTATTTAATAGTTGGTAGTGGATTGTTTGGCGCCACTTTTGCTTATCAAGCAAAAAAAGCCAACAAAAAATGTCTCGTAATAGATAAACGTAATCATATTGGTGGTAACATCTATTGTGAAAATAAGCATGGAATAAATGTCCATAAGTATGGAGCCCATATTTTCCATACGTCAAATAAGGAAGTATGGGATTTTGTAAATAGTATTGTTGAATTTAACAGATATACTAATTCTCCGGTAGCTAACTATAAGGGAAAGTTATTTAACTTGCCTTTCAATATGAATACTTTCTATCAGATGTGGGGAGTTACTACACCGGCTGAGGCTATGGATAAAATAAATTCTCAACGAAAGGAAATGCTTGAGAAAATTTCATTGTCTGAGACTAAGGAACCTGCCAATCTTGAGGAACAGGCAATATCTTTGATAGGTGTTGACCTCTACGAAAAGCTTATCAAAGGATATACTGAAAAACAGTGGGGAAGAAAGTGCACTGAGCTTCCGTCTTTTATAATAAAGAGACTTCCTGTGAGATTCGTTTTCGATAATAACTATTTTAGTGACAAATATCAGGGTATTCCTATAGGTGGTTACAATAAGCTTATTGAGGGACTCCTTAAAGATGTTGAAGTAATCACCGGTACTGATTTCTTTGAGAAAAGGGAATATTGGGAACAGATAGCTGAGAAAATTGTATTTACCGGCAAGATAGATGAGTTTTATGACTATAAGTTTGGCAAACTTGAGTATAGAACAGTATATTTTGAAGAGGAAGAATTGGATTGTTCAAATTATCAGGGAAATGCGGTTGTAAATTATACGGATATTGATGTCCCATACACAAGGGTGATTGAACATAAACATTTCGAGATGTTTGGAGAAGATGTAGACAAGTGCAATAAAACTATTATTTCTAAAGAGTATTCTGTGGAATGGGATGATAGCCTTGAACCATATTATCCGATAAATAACCCTAAGAACAATGAACTTCACCAGAAATATAAGGCTCTTGCAGATAAGGAAACTCGAGTAATAT
>NZ_JADYTF010000340.1 GCF_021530995.1 Bacteroides caecigallinarum | reverse complement strand
TCAACGCTTATTGGTGCGGACCTCCATCTGGTGTTACCCAGACTTCATCCTGGCCAAGGGTAGATCACTTGGTTTCGCGTCTACTACCGCTGACTTGACGCCCTGTTCAGACTCGCTTTCGCTTCGGCTGCAGGTCTTGTGACCCTTAACCTTGCCAACGACAGTAACTCGTAGGTTCATTATGCAAAAGGCACGCTGTCACTCCTGAAAGGAGCTCCAACCGCTTGTAGGCGCACGGTTTCAGGTACTATTTCACTCT
>NZ_JADYTF010000339.1 GCF_021530995.1 Bacteroides caecigallinarum | reverse complement strand
GCAACTATTTCAACCTCCCCGGGCAGACAGAGACCGGCGTGCGCTTTGTGGCCGCCACCACCGCGCCCGACGGTACGCCGCTTGAAACTCCCGGCATCGTCCACGAGAAGGAGGCCGTGGAGATAGATTACGAGAACGTCGAGCTTGACGACCGGTATATATGGGACAATGAGCATGCGCTCAATGTGTGGGTCAGCCCGATCAATAATGTGTACGAGGACGAGTACAGCATATTCGCCGGGTTCTCGTTTTTCCCCTAC
>NZ_JADYTF010000338.1 GCF_021530995.1 Bacteroides caecigallinarum | reverse complement strand
AACAGAAGAGTGAAATAGTACCTGAAACCGTGCGCCTACAAGCGGTTGGAGCTCCTTTCAGGAGTGACAGCGTGCCTTTTGCATAATGAACCTACGAGTTACTGTCGTTGGCAAGGTTAAGGGTCACGAGACCCGGATCCGAAGCGAAAGCGAGTCTGAAGAGGGCGTCAAGTCAGCGGTAGTAGACGCGAAACCAAGTGATCTACCCTTGGCCAGGATGAAGTCTGGGTAACACCAGATGGAGGTCCGCACCAATAAGCG
>NZ_JADYTF010000337.1 GCF_021530995.1 Bacteroides caecigallinarum | reverse complement strand
CCGGATTTGCCAGCAAATCATAAAGTTCCGTCCTTATCTTATCGATGATTTCTGTCGTTTCCTTACAGTTCCTTCTGCGGTAAATCTCGTCTGCTGTGAGTTTTTCCCGGCGATAAGTTTCTTCCATACCGTATAGCCTTGCTATCAGCTCAAGGAAGATTCTTGCCTGCAGGCTTCCCTGGTCATAGGCATACTTGAACTTAGCCCTTGCGTGGGCCAGACAACACAAATGCTCAACATCGATAAGTTCATTGTCAAGATACAT
>NZ_JADYTF010000336.1 GCF_021530995.1 Bacteroides caecigallinarum | reverse complement strand
CGCTTATTGGTGCGGACCTCCATCTGGTGTTACCCAGACTTCATCCTGGCCAAGGGTAGATCACTTGGTTTCGCGTCTACTACCGCTGACTTGACGCCCTCTTCAGACTCGCTTTCGCTTCGGATCCAGGACTCATGTCCCTTAACCTTGCCAACGACAGTAACTCGTAGGTTCATTATGCAAAAGGCACGCTGTCACTCCTGAAAGGAGCTCCAACCGCTTGTAGGCGCACGGTTTCAGGTACTATTTCACTCTTCTGTTCGAA
>NZ_JADYTF010000335.1 GCF_021530995.1 Bacteroides caecigallinarum | reverse complement strand
TCGAACAGAAGAGTGAAATAGTACCTGAAACCGTGCGCCTACAAGCGGTTGGAGCTCCTTTCAGGAGTGACAGCGTGCCTTTTGCATAATGAACCTACGAGTTACTGTCGTTGGCAAGGTTAAGGGTTACAAGACCTGCAGCCGAAGCGAAAGCGAGTCTGAAGAGGGCGTCAAGTCAGCGGTAGTAGACGCGAAACCAAGTGATCTACCCTTGGCCAGGATGAAGTCTGGGTAACACCAGATGGAGGTCCGCACCAATAAGCGTTGA
>NZ_JADYTF010000334.1 GCF_021530995.1 Bacteroides caecigallinarum | reverse complement strand
CCGTGTCTCAGTTCCAATGTGGGGGACCTTCCTCTCAGAACCCCTATCCATCGTTGGCTAGGTGGGCCGTTACCCCGCCTACTACCTAATGGAACGCATCCCCATCGTTTACCGATGAATCTTTAATCTTAATTACATGAGTCGTTAAGATACCATCGGGTATTAATCTTTCTTTCGAAAGGCTATCCCCGAGTAAACGGAAGGTTGGATACGCGTTACTCACCCGTGCGCCGGTCGCCGGCAATTGAAGCAAGCTTCAATCCCGCTGCCCCTCGA
>NZ_JADYTF010000333.1 GCF_021530995.1 Bacteroides caecigallinarum | reverse complement strand
CCGTGTCTCAGTTCCAATGTGGGGGACCTTCCTCTCAGAACCCCTATCCATCGTTGGCTAGGTGGGCCGTTACCCCGCCTACTACCTAATGGAACGCATCCCCATCGTTTACCGATGAATCTTTAATGGTATTATCATGCAATCTTACCATACTATCGGGTATTAATCTTTCTTTCGAAAGGCTATCCCCGAGTAAACGGAAGGTTGGATACGCGTTACTCACCCGTGCGCCGGTCGCCGGCAATTGAAGCAAGCTTCAATCCCGCTGCCCCTCGACTTGC
>NZ_JADYTF010000332.1 GCF_021530995.1 Bacteroides caecigallinarum | reverse complement strand
TTTCCTTCACAGTACTGGTTCACTATCGGTCTCTCGGGAGTATTTAGCCTTACCGGATGGTCCCGGCTGATTCACGCAAAATTCCTCGTGTTCCGCGCTACTCAGGATACCACTATGCTTCGTCTTGTTTCGAATACAGGACTGTCACCTTCTGTGGTCGAACTTTCCAGATCGTTCTTCTCACAAGATGTCTTGCAATGTCGTGGTCCTACAACCCCAACCATGCCGTAACATGGGTGGTTTGGGCTCTTCCCCGTTCGCTCGCCACTACTGGGGGAATC
>NZ_JADYTF010000331.1 GCF_021530995.1 Bacteroides caecigallinarum | reverse complement strand
GTGAAGTCGTTCGCCCATGAGGCAGGACATTTCCTTGGATTGGAACATGTCTATATCGAGGGAGACGACTACTGCGAAGATACGCCTTGGTACGACCGGGACGCTTATCTGGAGGCCACGCAGGGCACCATCGAATATACGCGCACGGATGCCGCGACAGGAGAAATCTTCTTCTCCGACAACATCATGGATTACGAGTATGGCTTCATGGCCGGCATCACGCCCGACCAGGTGGAGCGCATCCAGTACACCCTGAAGCACGCCTACCTCATTCCGGGCGAGG
>NZ_JADYTF010000035.1 GCF_021530995.1 Bacteroides caecigallinarum | reverse complement strand
CTATACTTCCAGAATAAAAAACTAACTTTGCGTACAATAAAACAATATAAAAATAAAAATTATATGGAAGAACTGAACTTAAGCACTCCTGCCCTGCTGTTCTCGGCAGTTTCACTCATACTACTGGCATATACCAACAGATTTCTGTCGTACGCACAGCTTGTAAGAACTCTTAAAGAACAATATGTACAGAAACACTCGGAAGTGACAGCCGCACAGATAGACAATCTGCGCCGCCGACTCTACCTTACACGAAGTATGCAGGTACTTGGCATATCAAGTCTGTTTCTCTGCGTAATCACAATGTTTCTGATTTATATAGGATTTCATACAACAGCAGTGTACGTATTCGGTGTAGCACTGCTGTTGCTTATAGCATCACTCGGTATTTCAATTTGGGAGATACACATATCCGTAAAGGCACTTGAAATACATTTAAGGGATATGGAGAAGTAAAAAATCATTCGCTAACTTCATTTACCACCTCACCGTCGAACAGATTGATAATCCTGTCGGCATAACTTGCATCATGACGTGAGTGTGTAACCATGACAATAGTAGTGCCATCCTTGTGCAGCTCGCTTAAAAGAGACATTACCTCTTTACCGTTTTTCGAATCAAGATTTCCGGTAGGCTCATCGGCAAGGATAAGCTGAGGGTTGGCTACGACTGCACGCGCTATGGCTACACGCTGTTGCTGACCACCGGAAAGCTGCTGCGGGAAATGCTTGGAACGGTGGGATATATCCATACGGTTCATAGCTTCTTCTACCCTCTTTTTTCTTTCCGACGACGGTACTCCCATGTACAAAAGAGGCAATTCTATATTCTCGTACACGTTCAGTTCATCAATAAGGTTAAAGCTCTGGAATACGAAACCTATAACTCCCTTCCTTATATCAGTACGTTGCGATTCCGTGAATTTTGACACTTCCACTCCATTAAGGTAATAAGTTCCGTCAGTAGGGTTATCAAGCAATCCGAGGATGTTGAGCAGTGTAGATTTACCACATCCTGAAGGTCCCATGATAGCCACAAACTCACCTTTCTTTACTTCAATACTTACATTATTCAATGCCCAAGTTTCCACTTCTTCTGTGCGGAATACCTTTTTCAAATTTTCTGTCTTAATCATATTAGTAGAATTTAAAATGTTGTTTTTCTATATTTATTCATTCTTCATTACTTCGGCCGGATTGATATGTGCAGCCTTGTTTATCTGATAATATAATGTCAGCATAGATAAAATCAATACTATCAACAGTGGAATGACAAACAGTCCAAATGTAACAGGCGCCTTTTCTACGAAAGATGCCGTATAATAATAAATGACAATCCATGATACAGGCGCTGCAACAACAAATGCCAACACCAGATTAAGCATATAACTCTTACCTAGTATAATATACAAATCTTTAGGCTTGGCACCATTTACCTTACGGATTGCAATCTCACGATACCTGCGACGAATATCAAACAGAGATATACCCAACAGTCCCAAACATGATATCACTATAGCGATATATGAGAAAACAGTATATATATATGTGCAGTCTCTTTATCTTTCTGATACATTTCTGCCACTATATCGTCAGCCCATTTATATGTAAAATCCTCTGAGTTATATATTTCTTTTTCAACTTTGCGAAGATAGTCTATAACTTCCTTTTCTCTGTCTTTCTTCACTTTTATCATAACATCCCCTTCTGGATCCTTAGCCCCCACAATAAAGATCATAGGTTTGATTCCTTCCGTAAGATGTCCCATATAATAATCCTCAACTACTGCTGAGACCGGGGTCATATAAACTCCGAATTCTATCAATTTATTATCTACAAAAGAAATACTCAAAGGCGACGTGCTCCTTACAAATGCTTCCTTAAGGTCAGTATATCCAAGTAATTTCATCGCAGACCGATTCAATACTATTACATTCTCACCGCCGTAATCTATTCTGTCCGGTAATCCTCCATCAACTATTTCAAGTCCCCAAAAATCAAAAAACTCTATAGAAACAAATTTAATCTGCAACTCAAATGTCTCATCTTTATCATTGACAATAGGTGTAGGACTTCCATCCCATACTGCTGTAGACGAGTTCATCCAACGCTCAATCATAGGACACTCATCCAGCTTTTTACCGACATTCTTTATACGTTCAAAACGTTCTTTCAACTGATTGACTGTAGTACTTTTATAATTAACAATCCTATTGTGATTGTACAACTGTGCAACCATAATCTCATCAGTGTCATATCCATGCGAAGAATTAATCAGATAATCAAAATGACGCTGGAAATATAAGGACAGTATCATAAGAAACAATGTAATAGAATACTGTAAAAACAAGAACACATAACGTGAAAATATCTTTCCGTTTTCTGATATGACCAGACGCATAGATGTTACAGGATTTTTGTAACCATATCTGATATATCAGTTCAATATTAAGTTTTCCCCAATACGGCCTTAATTTTTGAGAGACCAAAGCATCAAAATTGAATGTGGTCTTACATACAGGTTGTTCAATAACACCGGACACTGTAAGCATCTTCCCATCAAAATAGATATTTTTGCCTATAGGGGATTCTTTTCCGAACAGTTTCTTTGCATAGGTTTCAGTCAAAATAGCATTATTGGGTTGTTCTAAAGAAAGATTTCCTTCCAATACACGATAATTAAAAAAATGGAAGAACGTTGTATCGGCAGCCATCAGATTTGTCTTATAAGCAACGTCATTACTGATTATGGTTGAATTCCTCTCATCTACAAGTTTACATCTGTCTTCTATGTACTTTTCATCTACCGAATAATCCTTATTGCCCGGATTTTCTCCCGGATAAACATTACCGTCTATATCCCTTAAAGGAACGATTATAGAACTTAAGTCATTGGCATGATTATCCACAGTAAGTTCCCTGTGGATATATCGTAACAATATTATACAACAGGCAAGACTCAACGAAAGTCCTATCAGGTTGATAACAGTATATGACTTTGCACGAAGCAAAAAACGAATCGCATATTTAATCTTTATCAATAACATAAATCAAAAAAAGTCATTTCACCTGTAAATATTATATCAATAATCGTGCCAAAGTATTAAATCGCTAACAATCAATAATTTGCCCAAATACGATACATTCTGTTCATGTGCGCTATCGCACGTTTTTGTTACAAATACGCACACATCGCACAATGCAATATATATATCATTTATTCAGTCTTAATAATCTCTGCAGGATTAATATGCATAACCTTATATATCTTATATGCTACAGTAATTAAAACCACAATCAACATTGAAACGAACAAGGCTAAAACCATTCCCCAATCCATATTAATCTGGAAAGCACTATCCATAAAGACAGTTGACGCAAAATAATATACAAAGGGAAATGCAGCAGCAAACGACAAAATATAAATCAACATATATGAACGTCCGAACATAAGAGCTATCTTAACCGGCGAAGCACCGTTTATTTTCCTTATGGCAACCTCCTTCTGTCGTCCGTCCGTATCAAGCGAAATGGCAGAATATATGCTTAGAATCACCAACAGCAGACTGACCAAAGCCAATACATTGACAAGTGTTCCGACTAAACCCACCGTACCAAGCAAGGTCTGTTTTCTGTCGGTTATCGGTTTAATATCCAAAGGTAATGTTTCCGGAACATATTCCCTGCAAATATCTTTCATCTTACCAATCACTTCGTCTGTATCCTTCCCATCAGCAATCTTAAAATAAAAAGTTCCAAACGGTTTTACCGGGAAGAACGCAGAACCTATTATTCGTGGATCATCTTCATTCTCTCCATACAGAGCTTTATATGTACCAGCTATACGGTATGAAGTACCTTGAATGAAAACAGTTCCGGAAATACTGTCTTTCTCCAATTGTCTCATAAATCTCTCACTTACATAAACAGCATCTTCCGACTCCGTCATTTCACCATGATGAGGGATATTAAAGAACTGAAAGTAATTGGCATTACCCATTGTAGTTTCAATAAAAGAATCTGTCCCATCAGCTTTAAGATATCTCTTTTTGAAACGAGAATCCAACACTCCCCACAAAGTTATCTCATCAACAATCTCCGGCATCTTTCTGAATGCATCAACTACATGCGATATATTCTGCCTCAAGCGATATGTACTTGGCTTGAACTCTATAATCCGGGCTTCCTCATCATCAGAAACCGGTCTGTAGACGGAATAGTAAACCTTATTAAAAGCAATGTTTATATACAAAACATTTCCGACAAAGAATATAGCAATACTCAATTGAAGCCACATCATGACAGAACGAAAGACATGCTTATTGTTGTTTATGCGAACATGATAGCCTATACAGGAACGTCGCAAACGCCATACCGGAACATAAACCACAAGTAAACAGATAACAAGAAGGGAAACAAAACACCTAGTCTGCACCCAATATACTTCCGGCAAGTCAATGTATGGCAAATCGTCGGATGAAATATAAGTATGACATGTATCAACTACAATTTCCGTTATAACAAGTGACAGCAGAAATGACACTGTAAGCATGCAGAATACCTCTGAAAACAGAAGCATAAACAATCCCCGGGCATCAGACCCCATACTTTTACGCAAAGCGACTTCCCTCTGTCGGTTATAAAACATCTGTATAGCAAACTTCAGGAAGTTAATCATTCCGGAAAGCAATATGAGCGATGCAACGAACAATACAATTGAAAAGATTATTGTCATCTGTTTTTTCTTGAAATCATCAGAAAAACTCAAAGCAGACACACTGTAGTCCTTTCCATTATTTACAAATTTAAGATTCTGCAGATTGTCATTAAGCGCAGACAGAGTTGTACCATCACCTAGGAGTGCATACACTTCCATGAATCCCTGAGGAAAAACCATATATGGAAAATAGCAATCTACTCTGGGAAACGCCCAGTTGTCTTCGGCCACATTTACAACCCTGTAATCACGAATCCCCTTGTCGAAATCGTAAACAGATTCCGACAGATGTATCACAGCCCCAATCGGATTATCTTGACCAAAAGCCTTTTCTGCAAAAGAACGTGATATAACGACTTCATCCTTTTTCTCCGGAATACGGTTACCATACAATAAATCCAATCCATAGAATGAAAAAGTATTTCCGTTTACCACAGAATAGTTTACAATAAAGGGCTTTTCTTTCTGATCCTTATCTATCACATCTATCTCAGCCTGTCTTGACGGAAATTTAACTGTAATATCCGACAATCCATCAATATGAAGATTCTCTATCCGTTCAACATCAACCGGCGTAAACAGACTCCACCGGCCATCTTCATCTTCAAGCTTAAATGTTACAACTTCTTCATCATGCATATTTATCATGCTATTATAAGCATTTATCCAATATGCCACCAATGTATAACAGACTATTCCCACAGCAAGACATAATGCTGAAATAAGACTGTGAACCTTATATTTCATCAGGTTCCGAACTGCCACTTTCAAGTAATGTAATATCATAATATTCTTGTTTTATAAATTATTACTCACTCTTGATAACCTCAGCTGGATTTTCGTTGGCAGCCTTCCATATACTCCTCGCTACACAGAGAAGAATAAATGCAGCCATCAGTATAAATAATCCAAAGTATATCCATGCATCCATAGAAGTCTGTTCTACATACTGTTCCAACCATTTCTTCATTACAACAGTCCCTGCCAGGAATGCTATGATACACGACACTGCAAGCATTAAAAGATAATCTTTGAAAAACATCTTCATTATATTGCCTGCCGTTGCACCATTTATTTTCCTTATAGCTATTTCTTTCCTACGTCGCTCACATGACAATGAAACGTGTGAATATACTCCAAACAATGAAATAACAACACATATCATAGATACGAATGACAGCAATTTCATAAGCATCTTTTCTGAAACAAGATATTCTTCGTAAGCTTCATTCGCAGTCTTAATATAACAGAAATTTATACCATTCTTTTCTATATAATCTTTCATACTGTTCCTCAAATCGGAAAGATGCTCTTCATCAAAACTAATCACGTAATCACTACCGTGATCATTACGTCTGTCAAGCGTTATCATATAAGGTTTGACCGGCTGTGTAGGTGGTGAGATATGAAAATCTTTTATCACACCAACCACAGTATATTTATATATCTTCTTTCCAATCGGCTCTGACCAACCGAACATTCTCACCGCAGCCTCATTTATCAATACTGATTTAATGTCCTCTTTACCCGTAAGATAAGTTCCACGCAACAGTTTGATACCGTAGAAATCAAGGAAGTCACGTCCTTCACGTATTACCTGCAATGTAACCGGTTTCTGTCCTTCGGACTTTCCGTCCCATTCACCTATTGTACTACTGGTAGATGCTATCTGTGGTAATAATGAATACATTTCCTTTATTTCATGGACATATGGCAGTTTTCTTAAAAAATGTATTATTTGTATATCTTTAGGTTGACAATAAAGACAAGCTTTTCCATCCCGCTCAAATCCTACTTCATCGGTACTCTTAAGATAATACAATTGCTTGAATAATACAGTCAGACAAAACAATACGGTAACTGATATCATAAACTGTATCACTATGCTACCATTCTGAAATGACAAACGAGATTTCTTTGTGATATTTCCTATTATCTCTTCTGATACAGTTTTCCTGCTACTATATCTGATCAAAAAGACAGCAACCACAACAGACATAATGAGAATGACAAAGAAATACCAGAGTGAAGACAAATAGAAGTTATCTTCTATATCCGCCAGTCTGACAAATTCAGACTTGAGAAGTTCCATCAGAGACATACCTATCAGACCACTGAAGAGCATCATCACTACCAGTTCGGTTACAAACATCAATATCAATTCTTTCGTACCGGAACCGCATGATATCCTAAGTGCAATCTCTCTTCGACGAATGTTCATACGGGTAATAAGTATAGAAAAGAAATTAACCAAAGACACAAGTATCACAGTTATTCCTACTACCGAAAACATCTTTATATACGACAAGGAAATGTCATCATATTTATAGAATACCGTATAACGGGACGATGAAAGTTTCTCCAGCAAAAAATTTCTTATAGTATATCCTCCTCCACCAGGTACTTCAAAGCCTTTATTCTTCAGCTTTTGAGCAAATACAGAGGCATTAACACCATCTTTCAAACGTAAGCACACATAAAAACCACTATACCTATAATCATCTCTGAACTTTTCATCTACACCGAGCATAATATCATATCTGAAATTAGAGTGCTTTCCCCAACCTGAAACTACTGCAGAAATCTTTTTCGGTGACTTCCAGAAAAATAGATCTTTTCCAAGTACATTCTTTGTTCCATAAAGACGTTCTGCAAACTCTTCTGTTACGGCAACTTCTTCTTGATTATTAAGAAAACTCCAGCTACCGGACAATAGTTTTATATCAAACATATTTATAAAAGCAGAATCAACTGTAATCCTCATTGAAAAATCTTCGTTTTGTAGACTTCTTCCAACTACAGCCGGTCCATTCATAAAAGCAGCAGCATCCTCAACCTCAGGAAAATTATTCTTAATATCTCTTGCTACAGGATAATGCGTAACGTCTGAAATATTAGTGAATCCATGATCTGACTTTTTATATACCACATACATCCTGTCCGAGTCACGATGAAATGTATCATAACTCAACTCATACCTTATCCATATCATGGAAAAGGCAAAACACACAAAACCTACAGCGATACCTAATATACTGATGATATTTTGAGTTCTATATTTCAACAGACTGCGTATGGCAACTTTTAAATAATGAAATACCATGATAATGTTATTTTCTAAATTTATTACTCACTCTTGATAACCTCAGCAGGATTTTCATTGGCAGCCTTCCATATACTGTGCCATATACAAATCAATATCAACAGCGATAACAGTAAGAATACAGATATATACAGCGATATTCCAATGGACGTTTGCTCAACATACTGTTCGAGCCACATCTTCATAACCAATGTAACAACAGGAAAAGCTATGATACAAGACAGCAGAAGCTTTGTAAAATAACTTTTTATGAACATCTTCATTATTACCGATACTGTAGCTCCATTAATCTTTCTTATTGCAATCTCTTTCCTGCGTCGTTCACATGACAAAGAAACATGAGAATATACTCCAAATAATGATATAATAATGCATACAGCAGCTACAAACATAAGTAGTTTCATAAGCGAACGCTCGGAAGTGAGGTATTTATCATATACTTCGTCAATGGTAGTGAAACTTGCAAAATCGGAATAATTATTTTCCTTGATATATTTCTCTATTTCCTTACGCAATTCATCTTCATGACTTTCATCAAACCGTAGTACAATATCTTTAGACAACCTGAAACTAGACTTCAAAGTCAGCACAAACGGTTGGACAGGTATTGTGGGCGAAGAGATATGAAAGTCCCTTACTACCCCAACAACCGTGAAATCTCTGAACTTCTTTCCTATCGGGTCATTCCAGCCGAATTTTCTGGCAGCTGTTTCATTGATGATTGCTGACTTCAAGTCACCCTGCTCGGACAAGTGTGAACCTTTTAGCAGTTTCAAGCCATAAAAATCCATGAACTCCTGCCCCTCGTCAATCGTATGCAGGATAATAGATTCCTGTGAGTCAGTTTTTCCATCCCATGAATCGGCTCTCATACTTGCTGTACCACTACGCGGCAATAACGAATACATTTTCTTGACTTCATAAACGTATGGCAAAGTTTTCAGAAAATCGACTGTTTCATCTTTCAGAGGATAGATTCTAAGTGTAGCACGTCCCTCACGTTCAAACCCCACCTCTTCATTTTCTGCCAGATAATGCAATTGCCTGAATATAACAGACAGACCAAACAATATCATTACAGAAATGACAAGCTGAAGTACTATGCTGCTACCCTGAAATGTCATACCTTTTCTTCCGGAAGTCATTCTACGGTTCAACATTCCCGAAAGAGACTTCGATGAATAATATCGGATTATCATCAAAGAAACACATAGTGATGCAACAAGAAGTAAGACAAAATACAGCAATGAAGATAAATAAAATTCATCCTCTACACCCGACAACTCAACAAACTTCCCTTCAAGAATCTCCATCAGAACCATGCCAATTAATCCTGCGGAAAACAGAACAATAAGAAGTTCAGTTGCAAAGAGAGATGTCATTCCCCATATACCGGAGCCACAAGATACTCTGAGAGCAATCTCCCTCTTTCTAATACTGATGCGTGTAACAAGAAGAGAGAAGAAATTTATCAAAGAAATAAGTACTACTGCCACCCCGATTATGGAAAACAGTTTAATATACATCAAAGAGACCCTGTTGTCATCATGAAAAATGGTATAACGGCATGAAGTGAGTTTCTGCAAATTATAACCTTTATAACCAAATCCCCAATTCATCTTTCGGATATCATCAGAATGCAATTTCTTTATTAAATTATCAAGATTCGTTCCCTCTTTCAGACGAACACATACTTTGAAGTTTCCTATACGATAATCATTCCGCAAGCTTTTATTCACTCCGGTTAATATACCATAACCGAAATTTGTATGTTTGCCAAAACCGGAAACTACAGCTGAAATCTTTTTAGTCTCTTTTTGATAAAACAGATACAATTCCTTCCCTATCACATCCGTTGTTCCGAAAATACGCATCGCCGTTTCATCTGTAACAGCAATCTCCGATTCATTGTCAAGGAAACTCAGACTTCCGTCTATCAGCCTGACATCAAACATATTGATGAATGCCGAATCAACAACTATCTCTGGTACTTCGATTTTCTCTTCTGCCGTTTTGCCGATAAAAATAGGACCTTGCATAAAAGAAGATGCCTCTTCTACTTCAGGAAACAGATTTACCATATCCCTTGCCATAGGATACGACACCGAGTATGATAAATTCTTGAAATCTAAAGCAGCCCCCCCTTCCCCATACATAACATACATTCTGTCTGCCCCACGATGAAAACTGTCATAACTCATTTCATACTTTATCCATATCATGGAAAAGGCAAAACACACGAAACCTACAGCGATACCTAATATGCTGATTATATTCTGTACCTTATAACGTATCAGGCTGCGTAAAGCCATCTTTAAATAATGTACTATCATTGAAATTCTAGATTTACATGAAACAGTCGTTTTTATAATTCTTTATAATCAAAAACCGTGCCATACGCATAACACATTGAATATGTGCATCCTACATAAAAACAGGATATACAAAAGCGTGCGTATCCGCACATTATTATTGCGAATTCGCACGCTTCACACAGTAGATATATCGTTTTTCACTTTAATCTGCTACTATCCACTTTTCTATATTTCTTGTTTCCCCACTGAAATTAACCCCTATCTTATAAACCTTACGGCCATCAGACATGAAAGGTAAAGCATAGTTTCGGGATTCTATTTGAGCTATGGCATCCTCGGCACTGCCTTCAAACTTGAATTCCATTACATAGATATACTGTGGAGTTTTCACCACCATGTCTATCCTGCCCTGAGATGTGTGATACTCGGCATGAGTAAAGAAACCCATAAGACGGAATACTATGAAAAGAACATTCTGATAATGAAGTTCAGTGTCGCGGATCAACTCGTATGGAGTATCTGAAAAGAGACTTTGAAGACGCTCCATGAAACTGTCGATCTTTCCTGCTCGGATATCCTTTATAAAGTTCATTATATGAAAACTGGCATTCTTGCCGTTCATATTCATATAGCAAGGCATAAGGAAGTTAAGGAATCCCTGTTCAACCTCCTCATTAGGAAAACCAAGTATATAGTTCTTGAATTCAGGGTCATACTCCTTTATCGTCAGATATCCGCTTTGGAAGAACAAAGGAATAGGATTGGTATTTATTGTCTCAAGCCCGGTAAGCTCATCGGCAGTGGCTTCAGCATTGCCTGTCAGGTCACTCAGAAGGTAATTGTTCTTCTGAAGAAGTTTTACGAGTATGGTCGGGGTACCGGTTGAAAACCAGTAGTTTTCTATTTTCATTGAAGCGAATGTATTCAACACACTGAAGGGATTGTACATTCCTTCGCTATTGCCGGTAAAATGATAACCGTCATATTTTTTCTGAAGAAGACCACACGTTTCTTCGTAACTTAAATTCATATTTACCGACAATTCGCGTATGTCTGATTCAAAATAAGTTATCAATTCTGTTTCGCTGATACCACACAATGATGCAAACTCATTCTCCATCGTTATATCACGGAGATTATTCAAATCACTGAAAATGCTTACCCTGCTGAACCTGGTCACTCCCGTAAGGAGAGCAAAGCGGATATACTTGTCACACGACTTCAGATTACCGTAAAAGGATTTCAGAATACTTCGGTACTCGGACTGAAGTTCCTCATTATCCAATGATTGAATAAGAGGTTTGTCGTACTCGTCAATAAGAATTACTACACCGCGACCGGTCTGCTCCGATGCACGTCTGATAAGTCCGGCAAATCTCAACGAAAGGGATTCCTCCGAAGGTTCACTTCCGTATATCCTTTCCCATCTCACAAGATAATTGTTAAGTACACCTTCAAGCCGTTTGCGGGAATTATACTCCTCATTGTTCAAATCTATATGAAATATGGGATATTCATCCCAGTCCTTTTCAAGGCCCTCTATTGCAAGTCCATGGAATAAATCTTTCCTACCCTCAAAATAAGATTCAAGAGTGGAAATCATCAGACTCTTACCGAAACGGCGCGGACGACCAAAAAAGTAATATCCTCCTGTAGAGACAAGACGATATATAAGCGCAGTCTTGTCGACATAAACAAAACCACCTTTACGAAGTTTCTCGAAGTTCTGGATTCCTATGGGATATAATCTGTTCATATAAAGTCTGTTTTTTTGAATGAGGCATCGCACTTATTTCTACAAAGATAAACTAAAGTGAGAAAATATGCAATCTATTCGCTCTTTATAATCTCAGCAGGATTAATTCGCGCTATATTTTTTATTCGGACATAAACTGTCAGAGTAATGAGCAACACCACAAACAACAATATTCCTCCGTAAAACAATATACCTGTATCTATAAAAGAATAATACATATTGCTGAACATTCGCAACAGGAATTCCACTATAGGGAATGCTATAGCCACAGTAACGATAACCAACACTATATAAAGCCTTGCAAAAATCAATACTATCTGACGAACTCCTGCTCCGTTTATCTTCCTTATAGCCATTTCCTTACGGCGGTATTCGGTGTCGAGAGTTATTGCTGAATAAATCCCAAGCACAGAGATGATAAGTGCTATGATTGACATAAAGAGTACAATACCTCTCAGTTTGAATTCCAGAGCATGTTCCTCATATATATCATCCATCATTGTAGGTATGGAGAGTTCAATACTTTCCGGCAAAGCATCCTTCATTACAGATTTTATTGACGAAACAGCTTCTTCCAAACGATTGGCAGAACATTTAACATAACAATGTCCTATGTAATCCGAAAAATCAGAGGGTACAAACATAAAGCCGTTTAATTCCCTACCAGAATAATTAGACGATACAAAAGGAGCTGATATACCTACAAGTGTATATCCTTTATTATAGTCATACAAAACTTTCCCTAATTGAATATCCTTGCTTATACGTTTGGCAAGTACCTCATCTATTATCATCTCGTCCAATGTTTTCTGCTCATTACCGGATATTATACCTATATTCATAAATCGGAAAAAGCTCGGTGATACACGCATTACATTTGCATCAACATAATTTTCTCTTTTCTCTGTCAGAAAAAGTCCTGTACCTGAAACTCCCTGCAGATAATTGATATCTGAAATAATGATATCTTCCACACCCGGACATCGTTTAAACTTGTCTATTAATGTCTTTTTAGTATTATTATCCATAAAAGAATAATCGAGTGGAACACTAAGGATACGTTCTTTTTCGTTTTTTGACAATGTTCCGAAAACAGAATTGTTTGTATTCACAGATTGCATGTACAATGCCGTTGCAAACGAAATAAATATCAGACTGATAAACAACTGCATTCCCAAAGATAAATTTCTCAACCTGTGCCTGCCATATCTTCCGGTGACCGTGTTAAGTTTCTGAGTGACAAACGACCGTCTCACTTTTACTATTACAAACAACGATATAACCATACACAACACCATGATGCCAATAAGATAAGTAAAAGTCTGCCACATCAGTAAATACGGATCTATGACAATGCTGAAACGTACCAGTGTAAGACTAAGGAACGGAGAAAGCAGCTCTATGATAAGATAAGTAACGAATGCCGACAAAAATATAGAAACACTTATCTGTACGAAAAACATCAGAAACATATCTTTAAATCCTGCACCGTTCACCCTACGGATATTACATTCTTTCACACGTATAAGGAAAGAGCCAATTATGAAATGAAAGAAATTGAGCAAGCCAACCACCAATACCAGTATTCCGGCTATAAGAGTAATATTAGCAAAATATAATGCTACACCTTCACCACTCCAAAAATAAGTTCCGAAAGTACCGCCAGATACTTTCCTTTTCTCATTAAAGATTTCAAAGTCAAGTTTTCTGTCATCTAATTCTTTAATAAAACTTTGTACCGAACCGGCATCTTCCACCAATGCGAATGTACTGGCAGCCATTACCGGCAAATTTCTGTCATTGATTTGCCCTTCTGTATCATTAATAGCCAAAGCATCCGTTTTACATAAAAAGTTCAGACTGTTATTCAATGGCAAATCTTTGGCTACCGCCTGTATCACATAATTTATCCCTCCTTCACGAGGCGTACTGTTTGGCGAAGTATATAAACGTCTGTTTAAAACCATACGTTTACCTATTGATTTTTCGGCTGAACCAAAAATACGTTTAGCTGTACTTTCAAAAAGAATTACCGAATTTGGATTCTGCATTGCTTTTTTCCAACTGCCATGTAATATTTCCGGGGTAAAGACTTCATTAAAACAGGAATCAGTCTCCATAAACATCAGATCATAAGGCAATAGTTTATCTTCAGATACTTCAATGTTATATGAACGTTCATCCGGAAATGCAACCCCACAAAAGGCTTTTGCATTCAAACCTTGACCTCGCAAAAAAGAAGGCAAACTTCCTGAAGTTATACTACTGAAATTATTGTCAGAACGTTCTAAGTATAGTTCAACTATCCTGTCTTTATTCCTGAAACAATCATCAGTACTGAATATATACCTGCTACAATAAAGGCAGACACTAAAGCAAAACAACGACATAGCCAGTCCGAATATGGCTATAATGTTCTGCATCTTGAATTTCATCAGGCTGCGTACGGCTACTTTCAAATAATGTAATATCATATCCAAAGTCATTTAATTTAAATAACACACCAGTATAAAACTGACGTATTCCTAAAATTCATAATATGTTCTCATAGTAAATATAATCAAAAATCATGCCAAACGCATAATCACCTATTAATCAAGATAATACATTCAAATATCAATATAAAACAACGTGCGTATCCGCACATTCATGTTGCAAATACGCACGTTTGATACTAAGTGTATTCATTATATCGCTTAATCGGATACTATCCACTTCTCTATATTTCTTGTTTCCCCACTGAAATTAACCCCTATCTTATAAACCTTACGGCCATCAGACATGAAAGGAAGGGCATAGTTTCGGGAGTCTATTTGAGCTATGGCATCCTCGGCACTGCCCTCAAACTTGAATTCCATTACATAGATATACTGTGGAGTTTTAACTACCATATCTATCCTGCCCTGCGATGTATGATACTCGGCATGAGTAAAGAAACCCATAAGACGGAATACTATGAAAAGAACATTCTGATAATGAAGTTCAGTGTCGCGGATCAACTCGTATGGAGTATCTGAAAAGAGACTTTGAAGACGCTCCATGAAACTGTCAATCTTTCCTTTTTCCAGTTCCTTGATGAAATTCATTATATGGAAGCTGGTATTCCTGCCATGCATATTCATATAGCTAGGCATAAGGAAGTTAAGGAATCCCTGTTCAACCTCCTCATTAGGAAAACCAAGTATATAATTCTTAAAACGTTCATCATACTCCTTTATCGTAAGATATCCGCTCTGGAAGAACAAAGGAATAGGATTGGTGTTTATTGTCTCAAGCCCGGTAAGCTCATCGGCTGTTGCTTCTGCATTATCTGTTAAATCACTCAGAAGGTAATTGTTCTTCTGAAGGAGTTTTACGAGTATGGTCGGCGTACCGGTGGAGAACCAATAATTTTCAGGCATCATTCTGAAAAAAGTATTCAGGACACTGAACGGATTATACATTCCCTCTGTATTCTGGACGAAATGATAACCGTCGTATTTCCTCTTTAACATCGCGTATGTATCAGAACAACTCATGTTCTGCTTTTCTGCAAGAACTCTGACGTCTTCATCAAAGAATTCTACAAGTTCTTTTTCGCTTATACCGCACAAAGACGCAAAGTCAGGATCCATAGTGATGTCATTCAGATTATTCAAATCACTGAAAATGCTAACCCTGCTGAATCTGGTCACTCCCGTAAGGAGAGCAAAGCGGATATACTTATCGCATGATTTCAAGTTACCGTAAAAGGATTTCAGGATACTCCGGTACTCGGACTGAAGTTCCTCATCATCCAATGATTGGATTAAAGGTTTGTCGTACTCGTCAATCAGGATTACTACACCGCGACCAGTCTGTTTTGCAGCCTTTTCTATCAAATATGCAAAACGCTCTTCAGGAGCACGGTCCTTCTTCTCATCGCCATAAACTTCTTCCCATTTTTCAAGATGCTGATTGAATATGCCATAAAGCGCATCAACATCCTTATAATTGCGGCTGTTCAAATCCATGTGAAACACCGGATGAACATTCCACTCTTTCTCCAATCCTTCTATGGCAAGACCTTCAAACAAATCTTTCCTACCCTCAAAATAAGATTCAAGAGTGGAAATCATCAGACTCTTACCGAAACGACGCGGACGACCGAAAAAGTAATATCCGCCTGTAGAGACAAGATGATGTATAAGCGCAGTCTTGTCGACATAAACAAAACCACCCTTACGAAGTTTCTCGAAGTTCTGGATTCCTATGGGATATAATCTGTTCATATAAAGTCTGTTTTTTGTATAAAGCACTTAGTTTTACAAAGATACACAATGGAATGTGGAGCGACAAATGAATATAAGATAAATTAAAGCAAAAGAAGCGTTAGAAACTGTTAAAAAAAACGTGGGCAAATTTTAATCAAAACGTGGGCAAATTTAAGGTAAAACTTGCCCACGTTTTTTCAAGACTTGAGTAAGGTATTATTTTTTTCCTCTACTCACTTTTCATCACATCACTTGGATTGATGCGTACTGCCTTATTAAGCTGGAACACAATCGTAGCTAACGATACGAAAGCCACCAGGAGGAATGAGAATAAGAAGACTGAAATACCAACCGGTGCTTTCACCACAAAATTAGCCGAGTACACGCTTATGATATACCACGAAACCGGTGTAGCAATTATATTTGGAAACCAGCGGGCTTCTCTATTCTGCAATGTTCTGCATCAATCAAAAGAACGCTTTTCTCATTTACAAAAATAATGTTTTTCTTCCTTATAACCAAAGCTATTCCTCTGAAAAATAGAGTAAATCAAACATCTTATCATTATTGTACATTTGTTGCACATCTTGCTGATGAAAATCGGTAGTACTGTCTTGCTTTTAATTCCATACCGTTTCCACATCATATTTGAGCCTGCCCATTTGCGAATAGCCTGTCGGCAGGTTCGCCTGTCTGTGTGCCGGCAGGCAGGCACGCCGGCAGACCGGTCGGCAGGCAAGCTGGACGGCAGGCCGGTTGGAGCGCGGGCAGGCTTGCAGGCCAGCGTGCGTATGCCTATATGCTTTTATTTATTGCACCATTCTTTTGTTGCTTCATTACTACGTTGATAGACGGATGTATTGTACCACCGATTTATATCATCCAAACTCCACCTCTCTAAAGCCACAATCCATTGCTAAATGCACGACCCGTTTCAGCTCTCTCACGTTGCCGCCCCATGTATAGGCAAGCAGCCGTTTTCTTGCCTCCGCGTCAAAGCCTTTTATCTGCTTTTCAAATTCCTCGTTGGCAAGTTGCCGGAAGAAGTCAGCCAATGGCATAATGTCCTCCTTGCACTCGCGCAACGGCGGTATATGCAGGGTGTATTCCTTCAACCGTTGATAGAGGTCAGCCCGGAAACGCTTTTCGGCAATGGCGGTCGGCAAGTCCTCGTTAGTGGCAGCGATGATGCGCACATCGGCTTTCTTTTATCAGCATCCACGAGCTTCTCAGGTGATGCACCCAGCCGTCCAACGCTTCCATATCCTTGCCTTCCATTGCCTTGCGTACTTCGTCCATGTCGGATTGTGTCGTGGTTGCCAGTTTTTCCAACGTGCGCCGCTTCTCACCGAAAGCGAGCAGGGGCGAAAGGTCTATGCGGCTTGTCTTATTCCGCTTGATGCACCTCTCTGTAACGACCAGCAGTTCGTTTATGGAATAAGGTTTGTATAGCACGGCGGCAAAGCCTTTCCCTTTCAGTTCTTCTTCCTCCACATACCCTGCGGCGGTGGCTGCCACTACGGGGATGGTCTGTGAATTGCCGATTTCCGATGCGCGTAATAATTCCAACACCTCGTAGCCGTTCACCTCCGGCATTTTCAGGTCGGTTATCAGCAAGTCGTAGTCCTTCGTGCGCATCAGGTCTGTCAATTCGTCCACGCTCTGGCAGGTGTCGCACTTTACGCCGCTTTGCCTGTACATTTCCTTCATCATGTCCAGCAGCATCCCGTTGTTATCTATCGCCAGCACGGAGCAGCCGGAAAGCGTGGAATGCTTAACAGTTGTCTTTTCGGTGACCATTGTTTCCTCCGCCTTGGGCAAGGGCAGGCTCACGGTGAAGCGGCTTCCTATGCCCGGTTCGCTTTTCAGTGTGATGCTTCCATTCAGCAGTTTCACCGTGTCGCTGACGATGGCAAGCCCAAGCCCGAAACCGTCTTCCGTCACGGCGTTGCCCAGCCGCTCAAACGGGATGAATATCCGCTGTTGCTGTTCCTTTGTCATCCCCGTTCCCGTGTCCGACACCGATAACGTGAATGTGCCGTCCTTATAATCGGTGCTTAATGTGATTGTACCATTCTTGGTAAACTTGATGGCGTTGGATAACAGGTTGCCGCCGATGCTCAGGATGCGGTTCTTGTCGCCGCTTGTTATTTCGTCCACATGATTTTCCACCGTGAAGGCAAGATGTTTGTTTGCCGCCAATGGACCGAACTCCGTTTTCAATGTATCGGCGATAGAGTATAGCTTGAACGGTTTGACGACGGGCGTTTCCTTTCCGCTGTCCAGACGGAAATACACCAGCAGGTTGTTTATCATTCCAGCCATGCGTCCGGCGGCATCGTGGATGGTCTGTGCGTGGCGCGTCCGGCTGTCCGCCTCCATGTCGTTCAGCAGCAGTTCGGCGTTACCGCTGATGGCGGTTAACGGGGTGCGCAGTTCGTGGGTGACGTTTTGGATGAGGTTGCGCCGCAACTTGATTAGCTTTTCATTTGCCTCGTTGCTCTCCTGTAACTCGTCGATGAGTTTCTCACGCCGCTTCCTCTCATGGTCTTTGTGCTTCATTTCCCTGTGGATGGCGAGGTACGACAGGAACAGCAGGACGATGGCGGCGGATATGGTGATGGTGAACAGCCGCACGGACAATGCCTGCGCTTCGGCTATCTTCCGTTCCCGATGTCCGAAGGCGGTCTGTGCCTGCGTGTCAAGGTCGCTGACGAGACGGTTCAGTTCCCGGTTCAATGTCCTGTTGCGGTTGCGCAGGCTGTCGGCGTAGGCATCCATTTCCGCCGTCTGCCGCTGTTGCAGGGCTATCAGGCTGTCGCTGAACTGGTACAGTTCCTTGGCTGACGGAAGTAGCTGTATGGTTTTCTTGCCACCGAGCAACCCTGCCAATCCGCTTTTCTTCTGCTTCACGGTGCGGATGCGTGTCGCCCTACGCGCCACTTCGGGCAGATGGTTCACCAAGAGGCTGTCCGCCTCGTCCTGACGGGCAAGGATTTCCGTCAGGTGCAGCAGATGGGCTTCCTTTTCCGCCAAGAGGGTGCGCAGGGTGTCTATCTGTGCCGGGCGAACATAGTCCCGGCAATGGGGCTTCAAGGCTTGCAGCAGGCTGTCGGTGCGTAGGCGGAGGGCGCAGTAACGGGTGCTGTCGGCTTCTTTCCACCCGATGACGCTCTCGCCGAGGGTGGCAAGCCGGGTGATGTGGCGGTGGGCGGTGTTGATGTCGCGGCGCACTTGTCGTATCTCGGCGGACTCGACTTCTATCTCCCTTATCCGCTGGCGTTCATGCACCAAAATGGCGGCCATGCTTGCGATGACCGCCACCATAGTGAACACCAATGCGGATATTTTCAGATGCAATTTCTTGTGCTCCAATGCGCTTGTCTTTAATTTATTCCTTTTGATTGAATGGGCTGCACTACCCACGTGGGGCGACTGCTTTGTTCTCACTTTACCCCAACGGATTCTCCGTTACATCCTCGTCATCCTCATCCTGCGCCGGGTCGCTGTCCTGCGTGTCGGGCGAAAGCTCGATCCATTCCAGTTGGTCGCTGTCCACGAGGGCACGGGTGTAGGTGCCGTTGGCAAGGCGGGTGCGTTCGGGGATGAATTCCACGCGGACGGCTTTCACCTGCTTTTCGAAGTCGAAATCTTCCAAATCTTCTACGCCAACGGTGTCGAGCGTATAGCGGAAGTAGCCCAATCCCTTGATGTGGACGCTCTTGCCTTGTGCCATGCGGGTGTGCATCACACCCGCAATGTCGCCCAAGACGGCCTGGACATCGGAGTTGCTCACTGTGGAAATCTTCGACAAATCCTTGGCGATGGTTTCCGTTTCTACAGGTTTGCCCTGCACGATGGCTTGGGGATAATAGACCCCTTGCTTTTTCTGATACGCTTTCTTCCAGAATGGCATAGTCGTAAAATTTAGAATGTCGTTAATAATTATGTTAGCTTTCTCTGCTTCACCTTGTGTTTCCTAAAGTGCCACTTCGATTCGGTCAAAGTTCCACCTTGTGATGATCGAAGTGACACTTCGGGAAAACTGGAGTAGCCTTATTCATATCCGTCCGCATAGACAGTTCCGTTGATTACCACGCCTTCCCACGGGCCTGAGCCATCTTGGTTAAGCAAGGACGGAGGATACGGTATTGCATGTGACCCTACGCCTATCCGTTGCGCATACGCGGCAAACTCCGCATGCGCTGTACCACCGGCTGTCAGCTTGGACAAGAACGTCTCAAGATTATCCGTGGTAATGATTATCTGTCCTGCCCTGTAATCAGGCGTAGGATTGACCACACTTTCTGTATAAGAAAAACCGATGGCAGATGCATAACGCCCTGCTTTAGCCGTCACATCGGAGTTGGTGATGGTAATCTTGCCGATGGATGGCTGGGAAGTATTTCCATATCCCATGCCGATGCCCGACGAATAATCTCCGCCATTGGCCATTATCACAGCGTCCGTGATTGTGACATCTCCGCAATTTCCGCTGCCGGACGAGCCTATACCTGCGCCTCCAAAAGCGGAATTTCCACTACCTCCGGTGGCATGAATCGTAACATTGCCGATAGTGATATTGCCGCCGACTGTACCGCCAAGGGGAGAACCAATGCCTGCGCCCCCGTTGCCTGCCGTAGCCGTCAGCATGTCCGCCGTGCTGCGTCCCTCAATGGTGAGAGTTGCTCCGCCGGAGACGGCGATGCCCGTGTTGTCGGTGGAGGCTACGGTGTTGCCCTCGCCCCTTACATGGATAGTGGGGCTACCATCCTGTATATCAATGGCATTGCCACTCGCCACACTTATCTGCGCATCTTCCAGGTAGATTTCCGGATTGCCGCCCGTCACCCGTATGGCATGGCTGGCCGTGCCGCTGAAGTAGTAGATGCCGTCGCCGGTGATTTCATAGTCTTCATTGGCGAGGTTGATGGTCTGCGTGCCCTCCCTGTTTGCCGTAATCGTGACGGTGTGGACCTTGCCGGCCTCCAAGGTTACGGGAGAAGTAAGTGGGACACTCCTCATTATAGCTGAATTTTCTATAGGAGTGACTCTGCAAAACGCTATATCATTACCAGCCGGAAGATTGATTTCCCAGAAGGTGCCTATGCCTTCATAATAGGTTTTATATGAATCAAGAAAATCCCAAGGTCCGCCAGATGTTACTATTCCTTCATTAACGGAACAATCAGGTGGATACTGAATGGCAATACTTCCCACATTGACCGTACCTTTGGTGACAACACGCACCTTGGCCAGTTGGTGCTTGAATTGTAAGGACACCGGGGTGTCGTAGCTTGCATTGTTTGCCGTGGCCCGCAGCACGTAGGCAAGGCCGTTCCTGTCTTGGTCTCTGAGGGTCATCCCGTTGTATGCATTGGGCTGTGGCTTGGCATACCAAGCAATGATATTGGCAGGCTGCGTGCTCTTCCAATAGATAGACTTGACAGGTTCCACCGCACCCGTTGCGGCATCGGATATCTTGTATATGCCCACCTCGTCGCTGCCCTCGAACTTCACATAGAACTCTTCATCACCCGTCCAGTGGCTGCCCATGCCGTCCGTTTCGTTTTCTGCCACGCGCGTCCATGGTTCTTCGTTACTTTCTGCGGTGATGCTTACGCGACCTATCTGCAAGGGGTATTGGCCGTCGGGCAGAGTGTTGCCCTGCTCGCCCAGTTCGTCCTGCGTGCAGGCGGTGAACAGTAGAAGTACTGCACCGAAAATCATCTTTGATACTGTCGTCTTGTCCATATCATCGTTCTTTATTATTATCGTTTATATTCCGTTTTCTTGTATTCATCCTCCAATCATCACCGTAGGGCAGCCGAGTACTATCGAGCCGCCGTGTGCGGTGGTGTCGCCCATGCGGGCGGCGTAATATGTCAGTATCTTGCGTATCATTCAAATCCGTTTAACTCTGTTCCTTATAATAAGCCTCCACCCGTGCCCGGATGTTCTCGCGCAGGCATTCCTCGTAGAGCCACGGCTCGGCGCTGTGGAAGTCGCCCACATTGAGGAAGCCCAGGATGGGCTGGTATTCCGAGCCGCTGTAACCTTTCACGACCAGTACGTGGTGCTCGGGCGAGACGCTGACGGTGATGGTGTCGTGCAGCGTGGCGGACGTGGCATCGGTGCGCCAGTTCACGGGGTTGATGCACATCGCGCAGGGGGCTGCCACCACGGGCTGGATGTAGCGCACGTCGGACACGGAGTTGTAGCAGATGGTCACGCCCGTGTCCGTGGCTCCCCGCGCCGGACGGATGTTCTCCGTGGCGAGCGTGTCGGCGGGTGTCACCTTATAGCCCAGCACATAGGCCGCCACCAGACGGCGCATCACATCGGCGGGCATCGTCTTCAGCAGCTCCACCACCGCCTTGCCGCCCTGACTGAAGCCCGCCAGCACAAAGGGACGGTCGGGGTCGGGGCGCCCGCGGAGGAAGGTGTCGAAGGCTGCCTGCACGTCGCTGAAGGCGGTGCGGAAGCGGTTGTTGATGGTATCTTCGTTCAGCGTCGCCCATCCCTCGATGGTGATGTGGCGGTAGTAGGGCGAATAGAAGTCGCCTGCCTCACCCATATAACCGGCGATGCGGGAAATCTCCTTGTCCATGTTGGCACGGTGCGTGGCGTTATGCACGTCGGCATAGTGGCAGACGCGCCCGTCCTCCGTAGTCCAGTCGGTCTCCCAGGTGGAGACGAGGTAGAACACATCCGCGCCCTTGTCCGCCGTGCTGTTCGTGCGGGTGTACCACATCGTGGCGTCGGCATAGTCGGGCGCATCGGGAATGTAGGTGGCGGCATCCGTGCCGGCACCCCTGTCATTGCTGCTGCACGAGGCGAGCAGGAGGAAGAGGAATACTCCGATGCAATATGTCAGTCTTTTACATATCATTTTTTTCCTTCATTAAATGGGCAGATCTACCGAGCCTTCGCCACCTGTGCCCTCTTCCCATGTCATGCTACCGGTATCGACCGATACCTGAAGGCCATAGAGGGTGATGGTAACATTGTAGGTGTACTTATAGCCGGCTTTCCATTCGGTGTCATTTTGTAGCATGTAGTAGAACGGGCCGTAGCTGGCTTCGTCCTTCGTGGCGTTGAAAGTCAGCAGCCAAGCTCCGCTCCTGATGGTTTGCGGGATGACAAGGGCTTCGTAGGTAGCGACGCAGTCGCTTGCCGTAGTCCCGGACAGGTGGGGCGTGATGCTGCCTTCCGTGGTGCCGGGTGTCCATGTGCCGTATCCGCTACCGACCGTCGGGAGTGTGAAGGTGCCGTCCATCAAGATGTTTTCATCCTTACCGATGCCCAGGCCGATGTCACTCGCCGTGGCACCGATAGCGTCGGGCAGACCTTCCCAGCTGACGTTCACCACCACTTTGGCAGTCTGGTGGCGGAAGGTAAGGTGGGCGGTACTGACATAATTTACGTTCGTCAGTTCGCTTGCCAGCAGGTCGCCCGACTGATAGTCCGCATCGCTGCTTTGGTCGTTCTTCACGCTCCATGTCGTGCTTTCCACGGCTGTGGCGGGGCAGATGCCCTGCACGGTGATGGGGTCTTTGCTCTGCCAATAGTAGTTGCCGGTAAAATAGCCGGAGGCGCCTGCCGTGTAATTGTACCAGTCCCCACCGTTCACTTGCAGAGCCATGGTCTCGTCGTCGCTCCATGTGTTATCCACCGTGGCGCGAGTGTCGGCGCCGCCCTCTATGGAGGCGGTCAGTGCCAGCGGTTGCGTGCCGTCGGGCAGCATTCCGGATTCATCCTGCGTGCAGGCTGCAAGGCCGAGCACAGAGGCAAGCGTAGTGTATACTAAAAAATGTCGTTTCATCTTAAATAGGTTTTATCTGTTCTTTACAAGGGTCGGCGGCGTGTCCGCGTCGGTGGTTTCCCATATATATTCGCTGTCCGCGCCGAGGGCGGTGTTCATCGCTTCGGTGGCGGTCTGCCAGGTGTGGGTGGTGCCGTCTATTTGGTAAGCACCAGTGCCTTCACCTGAATTACAATAGCCGACACCCTCGCCATCGAAACCGTCCCAATAGCAAGCTGTTGCTTCACTACCCCATTGCAGAAAGCCGACAACTCCTCCTGTTCTATATGCAGTTGTTGATAGATTAGATAATTTTCCTACGGAATAGCATCCAGTCATGTAATTGAAGTACAGACAATGTCCTGCAATGCCACCAACCGCATTATCACTGGTAATTGAACCCGAAAACGAGCAACCTTTGATAACTGTTGCTGTGGCATATTCGCCTCCCAATACTCCGCCTACATAATCTGAGTTTCCACCTTGAATGGAAGCCGAGGAATGGCAATATTGTATAACTCCGGAATGCATACACCCGACGATGCCTCCGACATACCCTGCGCGATTGTTTGTAACGAAGATATTCCCGGAAACCTTACAGTTCGAGATGGTTCCTTGATTAGATCCGGCCAAAGCTCCTATAGGAATGCCATCAGCACCAACATTCAGGCGCACACTCTCAAGGGTCAGATCCTTTATGGTTGCATTTGTACCCACACGGCCAAACATTCCACAATCATCACCGAAAGACAGATTCTCCTTTGTAATTGTCAGATTGCTAATCGTATGCCCATTACCATCGAAAGTGCCTGTGTAAACATTGTTTCTGTCGCCTACCGGTTCCCATTCCGTACCCGAAAGATCTATGTCATGGGTCAAGGTACAATTCAACGACGGGTTACCCTGCGCCGCTTCCGCCCATGCCATCAGGCCGTCGTCGGTATAGACGGTATAGGTGTTACCATCTTCGGAAACCGTGTATCCGTCACCCAGGTCTGTCGCATTACCGCTCTCGCTGCCACCGTCGGTCCAGCCGCCGATGGTGCAGCCTGCCAGTTCCAGCCCCTTGGCGGTGACACTGACGGTGTAGGTATAGCGGCAGCCAGCCTCTAATACCACATCGTTCTGCGGACGGAAATAGTAAGCACCTCCACCTAAATCTACCTGTATGAACGGGGTATTCACCTTCACGGTCTGCGGTGCGGTGAGGGCTTCGTAGGTGTCGCTGCCCGCCGCGTAGGTGCGGATAGTGGCGGGATTGCCGTTATCCGTGCCCAGGCCGGTCACGGAAACATTGGCTCCCGTCACGCTCGGGATGCCGTCTCCCGGCTTTAGAAGAACCGTTATACGCGCCGTGCGGTGGCTGAACTCAAGCATCGGGTGGTCGAACTGCACTGCCTGGGCTTCGGCGGAGATGAAGTCGCTGCCCTCGAAGCCTTCCTTCGTGCTTTGGTCTTCCTTTACTACCACATCGGGCATCGTGGTGCCGTATGGCCACCATGCCGAAACGGTGATGTCCTCACGGCTTGTCCACCAGAAGGGGTCGGTGTCGCTGCTCAGGATGGCTGTCTTGTAGCCGTCGGCATCAGATGCCGTCACATCGTATTCCTTCACCGTGCCGCCCACGCTGAGGGCTACGGTCTGTACGCCCTGCCAGTCGCCGTCCACGGTGGCGCGGGTGGAGGCAGGGGTTGCCACGGCTTGCAGGCCGGTGGCGCGGATTACCAATGGATACTTGCCTTCGGGCAACGTGCCGCCGCCGAGGTCGTCCCGCGTGCAGGCAGTCGCCGCAAAAAGCAGGACGGTTGCCGCGGACAGTATATGCAATGGAAGTCTATTGCCCATATTCTTAGTCTTTTAGGAATGATATACTTAAAGGTCTGCGTTCACGTTGCCGCCATTCACCGGGTTCCAGTCGCTGATAGTGGCAGAGCTGATGCTCAGGTCCTTGTTGCGGACGGTGACGGTGTAGGTGTAGTTGTTGCCTGCCTTCAGTGCGCCGTCGGGAACGGTGAGCGTGGCGGTGTAGGGCTGGCTGTTGTAGTTCACGCTCAGTTCGATACTTGTCGTTGACTGCGGGAAGAGGATGACCGACGAGGTGAGTGCGCCGTCCAGTTCCATTGTAAGGTCGGCTGTCTGTGCGTTCTCATCTGTTTTTGCCGTGCCGGTAGTAGTTTCGAAGCTGCCCGCCAACACCAGTCCGGAGAGTGTGTAGCTGGTGGGTTTGATGGTATTGAAGTCCACGCCGCTTCCTGCCTTGAAGGTGAGCGTAATCTGACTCATGCAGTGGTGGAAGGAGCAGTCCGTGCCTCCCGCAGCCGTGTCGTCGGTAAAGTTCACTTCAGGATTGTGCGTACTGGCAGTGGCACCGGTGGCATAGAGGAAGTCGATGGCGGGCTGGTTCTGCTGCGCCGTGGCATCAGTGGTGGCGGTCAGCGTTCCGCCGTCCGCATCGTAGGGATAGTAGGCGGAGAAGGTGGTCGGGTCGTCATCTTGGAAGAAGATAATGGTTCCTGCCGGTGTGAACTTCCCGTTTTCCCACCGGTAGAGCACGTTGGCGTAGCCGAAGCGGCTTTCGGAGATGCCTATCTCGTCACGTTCCGCCCAGGCGGTACCGCTGGCGCGGGTGGCTACGGCGTCGGAAATTTCGGCGTTAATCACTGCGGCCACGGGGCCGTCGTTCAGGTTCTCGTTGTCGTTGGTGCAGGCAGCAAGCGCTAGTGCCAGTGCCGCAAAGGTGAATAATCTTGTCTTCATCGTTTCTGTATTTCTAATGATTCTTTTTACTTTTACATTTCGGCATCCACTCCGCCGCCGTCCACTGTTTCCCAGTCTGTGATTTCACCGGTGAAGCCCGCCTCGCCTGGGGTCTCGGCTATTGTGCCGCCGAGGGTCAAAGGCGCGGTCTTGCCGTCGTTGAAGCCGTCAAGGGCTGTCGTGAGGTCGCTCTCAAGGGCGGTAGGCTGTGGGTTGCCGTCCGTGTAGGTCAACGTGGCGGTGAGCCTTTGGAGGTTGCCCGCGATGCCGAGCAGCCGCACGGTGGCCGTCCACTTGCCCGCATCGTCACCATCCGTTATCTTCGTGAAGTGCAGCTCCACCTCCGAAGGCGTGCCGTAGGTACCCGTGGCGAAGTCAAGTGTCCCTGCCGCTCCGCTCAGCGTGCCCACGATGCTCTCGATACGCTCTGCCGCGTCGCCCGTCGGCTCGATCATGAGGGTCAGCTGCCGCACCTGCTGCCGCATGACGGCGGTCAGCGAGTAGTCGGTGTCGGCTTCTATCGCCACCTCCTGCACGGAGGTGAACAGCCAGCCGGGAGTGTTGCTGATGTATGCCCCGTTGCCTGCTTCTTGAACTACTGCGGCGGTGGTGCCGCTTACCATAATGTCGTCGGCAGGGTTATACACCGCAAGGGTATAACTGCCCGGATTGAAAAGATAGTCCGGCGAGTGGGTCGCACCGGTCTCCGTGCCGGTATAGCCGCCCATCGTCACTGTCCACTCCGCAGGGATGTCCACGCCCTCGCCGCGGTCGCTCCAGTCGACGGTGACGGTGACCTTCCCTGTGTCGGGATGCGGCGTGTCGTGCAGCTCGTCCTTCACGCATCCGCCCAGAGAGAACAGCAGGGCCGTCGCCAGAATCGTTGTCGTATATTTCCTTTTTCTTGTTTTCATATCCGCAGGATGTTTTTCAGTTT
>NZ_JADYTF010000330.1 GCF_021530995.1 Bacteroides caecigallinarum | reverse complement strand
CCCCAAGCATGATATAGAAAACTGCTGTTCATTACTGTACATTTGTTTGTGGTGATTCAAATATACAATTTGTTCAGCGGTTTTCTTCGTTAATTAACAACTATCACGCGAAATGTCGGATGAACCTGTTTTAAGGCATCTTCTGCACTTCCGTCCAGTTTAAATTCGAATACATAGATAAATTTCTCCGTCTTCACCACAGCATCAGCCCTGCCGTTTGCGCTGCGTACCTCTGCATCGATGAACTGCCCCAACAGTCTGAACACAAGATAGAACACTGCCTGA
>NZ_JADYTF010000329.1 GCF_021530995.1 Bacteroides caecigallinarum | reverse complement strand
CCACTCCCTCAAGAGAAGGAGGCGCGTAATGGTATTCAAGATGACGGGTATGGATTTCCTTGACGGTATCCCAGGATACGCCCAGGAGATTAGCCGCGTCTTTCAAGGTCATGCCCCTTAACAGACCCACTACATATTTCGCGAAACGGTGGGTGTAGCCGCAACTACCCGTGGCAAAGGGTATGCTCTCCTGACGGTCATAATCACAATCCTTGTTCTTGCACCTATAGCGTTGGACTTTCATACGGATTATCACCTTTTTACCGCCTATCGGAAGTCCTATAA
>NZ_JADYTF010000328.1 GCF_021530995.1 Bacteroides caecigallinarum | reverse complement strand
TTTCCTTCACAGTACTGGTTCACTATCGGTCTCTCGGGAGTATTTAGCCTTACCGGATGGTCCCGGCTGATTCACGCAAAATTCCTCGTGTTCCGCGCTACTCAGGATACCACTATGCTTCGTCTTGCTTCGAATACAGGACTGTCACCTTCTATGGTCTAACTTTCCAGATCGTTCTTCTCACAAGATTTCTTGCAATGTCGTGGTCCTACAACCCCAACCATGCCGTAACATGGGTGGTTTGGGCTCTTCCCCGTTCGCTCGCCACTACTGGGGGAATCATTGTT
>NZ_JADYTF010000327.1 GCF_021530995.1 Bacteroides caecigallinarum | reverse complement strand
GTATATCACCGGGATAGGGTCAGAGTTTCCCGCACGGTAGCTTGTGAATTGGCTTTCGTCTATCTCTATGCTTTCCAGACGCCGGAGGTCGTAGTCGCTCTTTTTCAGAAGCTCAATCAGGAATGTATGTGTACCCGTAGCAAACCAGTAGCTTCTGAACTCCATTGCATCCATTGCATTCAGCAGGCTGAAAGGATTGTATACCCCCTGCATGGTATGATTGAAACGGTAACCATCGTACATGTTCTTCATCCTTGCACAAAGATTCTCCACAGTCGTGTTCTCCT
>NZ_JADYTF010000326.1 GCF_021530995.1 Bacteroides caecigallinarum | reverse complement strand
CCTGATCCGATTAGCGTTGATCAGGAAACCTTAGTCTTTCGGCGAGGGGGTTTCCCACCCCCTTTATCGTTACTTATACCTACATTTGCTTTTCCATACGCTCCAGAGTGGCTCGCGCCACGCCTTCGACGCTGAATGGAATGCTCCCCTACCAACCTTAAAGGTTCCATAGCTTCGGCAGACAACTTCATACCCGATTATTATCCACGCCAAATTCCTCGACTAGTGAGCTGTTACGCACTCTTTAAATGAATGGCTGCTTCCAAGCCAACATCCTAGCTGTCTTAGCAA
>NZ_JADYTF010000325.1 GCF_021530995.1 Bacteroides caecigallinarum | reverse complement strand
TTTCCTTCACAGTACTGGTTCACTATCGGTCTCTCGGGAGTATTTAGCCTTACCGGATGGTCCCGGCTGATTCACGCAGAATTCCTCGTGTTCCGCGCTACTCAGGATACCACTATGCTTCGTCTTGCTTCGAATACAGGACTGTCACCTTCTATGGTCGAACTTTCCAAATCGTTCTTCTCACAAGATTTCTTGCAATGTCGTGGTCCTACAACCCCAACCATGCCGTAACATGGGTGGTTTGGGCTCTTCCCCGTTCGCTCGCCACTACTGGGGGAATCATTGTTATTTTCTTTT
>NZ_JADYTF010000324.1 GCF_021530995.1 Bacteroides caecigallinarum | reverse complement strand
ATGTGCAGACAAACAAGGCGGAGTACTATTCCAACACGGTTGAAATCCGCTCCAGCCTCACAGCACCGGTGGCGGAGAACCCCGACGCCTACGAGATACCCGTCATCTTCCACCTCTTTCCGGATGCCGAAGGCAACTATCCGGTCAAGGACTGGATGGTGAGGGAACAGTTGGACTATGCCAATTATGTATATAGCAACTATTTCAACCTCCCCGGGCAGACAGAGACCGGCGTGCGCTTTGTGGCCGCCACCACCGCGCCCGACGGTACGCCGCTTGAAACTCCCGGCATCGTCCA
>NZ_JADYTF010000323.1 GCF_021530995.1 Bacteroides caecigallinarum | reverse complement strand
CCTGATCCGATTAGCGTTGATCAGGAAACCTTAGTCTTTCGGCGAGGGGGTTTCCCACCCCCTTTATCGTTACTTATACCTACATTTGCTTTTCCATACGCTCCAGAGTGGCTCGCGCCACGCCTTCAACGCTGAATGGAATGCTCCCCTACCAATCATTAATGATTCCATAGCTTCGGCAGACAACTTGATACCCGATTATTATCCACGCCAAATTCCTCGACTAGTGAGCTGTTACGCACTCTTTAAATGAATGGCTGCTTCCAAGCCAACATCCTAGCTGTCTTAGCAATCTGACTTCGTTAGTTTAACTTAGC
>NZ_JADYTF010000322.1 GCF_021530995.1 Bacteroides caecigallinarum | reverse complement strand
GAAATCATTTATAAGAGCTTGTATCATTAGCTTCTTTATGATAAAGATACACAGATATAGTATCAAGGTGAACATTTTAATGGAATTATGGTAAACACTCAGATTGCCTACATAAAAGTCATCAACAGGATAAGTGTTCTTCTATAGTTTGTTTAAATACCATTTAAACACTGATTAAGCAGTATTTAAATGGCATTTGAAAATGTTTTGCAAAAGGTTTGCAAAGCCTTATTAATTATAGCACTATTCACAATCTTGCTATTCAATCACTGAACAGCTTGTATTTCATTTTTATATTTTCTGTTCTTTATTATTCGGTTTT
>NZ_JADYTF010000321.1 GCF_021530995.1 Bacteroides caecigallinarum | reverse complement strand
TCAAGCACCCTTCTGCCATTACACTCTTGGGCCGGTTACCGATCGGCCTGAGGGTACCTTTAGAAGCCTCCGTTACGCTTTTGGAGGCGACCACCCCAGTCAAACTACCCACCAAGCAATGTCCTTCAACTCGAAGTTAGAACTCAAACAAACGAAGGGTCGTATTTCAACAGCGGCTCCACGAACACTGGCGTGCCCGCTTCAAAGCCTCCGACCTATCCTACACATCGCGTGCCCAAATTCAATGCTAAGCTATAGTAAAGGTTCACGGGGTCTTTTCGTCCCATCGCGGGTAATCGGCATCTTCACCGATACTACAATTTCACT
>NZ_JADYTF010000034.1 GCF_021530995.1 Bacteroides caecigallinarum | reverse complement strand
TGTATTTCTCATAATCCGCGTGCAGGCAGCCCACGGCCACGCTGAAGTCGAGCGACAGGGCGTCATTCAGGCGCAGCTGGTAGCCGCCGGTGATGCCGCCGCCCATCAGGTCGCCCTGCTTGCCGGTGGCGGAGAACTTGTAGTTGAACTGCCCGGCCTTGTACATCGCACCGAGGTAGCCGCGCTTCTCCTTGCCCATATACCAGCGCACTTCCGGCATGACCTCCCAGAGGGCGTAGCGGCGGTCCTTGTCGTTCCACGACCACGAGGTCCACGAGCCGTTCACGAGGATTCCCCATGACGGACTGATGCGCCACTCCAGGCCCAGGTCGGGCGTGAGCGTCGCCCAGCGCAGCAGGTTGGCACGCAGGGAGAGCGTGTAGCTGTCTGCGCCGGAGGTTTCTTTCGCAGCCGTCCCAGTGGTTTCCGCCGGAACATAGGCTTCGGGATGTACCACGACCATGCTGTCCGCCCTTATCTGTTCGGCGACAAAGCGTGATTCTTCCGTTTCGCGCTGCTCTTGCTGTGTATCGGCGCTTTCCTGTCCGTCCTGCTGCCTTTCGTCCTTCTGTGCCGCAGTCGCCACTTTCGGCACGCTGATGCGTACCGTCACGTAGTCGCCGCTCCCGGAGTGGTTCTTCGTGACGAAGCACGCTTCGGTCAGTCCCTGCCGGATGATGAGTTCCGACTTCACGCGGTTGGAGCGGACTTTCGCCATCGCAAGGTTGTCAGCCTCACTCTCTCCGGCGGTGCACCAGCCGTCCACATGGAGTGGGATTTTCCCGGCAAGAATCTCCTGCCTGTATCGCTCCACGCATTGCTCCAGCCGAGCCAGTTCCTTGTCATTGCCGCTGAAAGGCACATAGAACATGTCTTTATCGGTGACGAAGCGGAATGTATAGACCGTATCGGGCTTCTCCTGCGCCGCAAGGGGCAGAAGTACAAACAAGAGCATCAAGCCTGTTATCGTTTTCTTTATTATATTCATTGTATTATCCACGTTTTTGATGGGTTACTGATTTGTATGTGGTATTGTCGGGACATATAAACAGCACAAGCGGCATACGAGCACAAAAAATGCTTCGTATGCCGCCTGGCACAACGATGTAACGCTTCTGCGTAACTTATTGATATACAGTCTGTTTCGGGGATGGTGGGGGGGGTAATAAACCTTCTGCGAATATGCAAATTATTTGTCTTAATAATGCTTAACACCACTGAAGAAAGGCACGAAAAGAGCCATATAAAAAAGTTTCCTGACCCGGACGGGCAGGAAAGCCTATTCCATGTATGTAGTTCTGCTCTCATTGTCAATCTTTTCGTTCTGTTTCAACTTTATTTGACTGGTGCTATTACCCATATTCGCTCCAAAAGTACAAAAAATTTCGGATACTGAAGAAAATATGAAAAGAATTTAATCGAAAATTCTTCAAAAGTGGCTGGGATGGGGAAAAGCCCTCGGGAAAGGCATTTTACAGCTGTCTAATCCCGGCTTTTATCCCTTGTGTCTCCATAGATGAAAGGCGGCACCGGAACAAATGCCCGGTACCGCCCTGTGTTACATTTTCATACCGTGTCCCTCCCTGCGTTCAGGAATGCCCGGCCTGCCTATTATAATATGGTCACGGATGTAGTCACGGGCTGCATCGTCCGGCTTCGGTACGTTCTCCGCTTTCGGTAAATCCTGACCGCCACCTTGTTCCTGCCCTTGGCTTGTCGTTTCTTCATGTTTGGGAGCCAGTTCCAACTGTATCTTGCGGTCGAGGGCAGCAAGTTCGGACTTCAACTGTTTCAGTTCGTCCTCCTTCTTCCATGTCTTGCCCGCTATCTCCTGCAACTGCGGTATCTCGCGCTCCAGCGTTTCGTTTTTCGCCTTGTACTGCTCAATGACGGAAGGTATCTTCTCCAGCGCGTTCAGGAAGTTCACGGCGGCGGCATGGGTATCCGCCATTGCCAGATGCCCATTGTTGTAGGTGTACTTGTAGTTCCCTTCCACGAAAAAGCGGTTGTCGGTGAACTCCAGCCCCTCGCTGAGTGTCCGCTCGCTCACCACCTTGACGGGGAAGCCGTACAGCTCGCCGATGCGTTTGGGCTGACCGCCCGTCGTGGCGTTCTTGGCTATCTCCTGCAACCGCTTGCCGATGGCCTTCTCGTCGGTGGTGTCCAGCCCGTCAATCTTGATAGGATTGAGCCGGTTGCCCTCCTTGTCAGTCTGTACGGCTGCGGTGAACTTCTCCCAGTCCTCCGTCATGCCGGTAATGACCGCTTGGTTGTTCCTAAGCGCCGAGGTCTTGCTCTCCAATTTCAACTCCGAATCCCGCTTGCCCTTATGGAACGATTTGCGCTCGCCCTCCAGCGAGGCGATTTTCTTTTCGAGCTTCGCCTTGTCCAGCAAGTCCGTGTTGCCGGAGAGTATCGCCATGTACTCCGAGAAGTTCATGCCCGACTTCTCGTCCATCGCCCCCTCGTCGATGGTTCGTGCGCCCAACGCGCCGCTTTTCAACTGCGAGATGAACGTCTGCTTGCAGTGCAGCAGGTTGAACTTGTAGCTGTCCAGCGACTTCTCCACCGCATAGATAATCACGTCCACCTTGTTGTCCGCATACAGCTTGGCAATCTCGTTGCCTTTCCGTACTGCCCGTCCGTCACGCTGTTGCAGGTCGGACGGGCGCCACGGCGTGTCGAGGTGATGGATGGCGACTGCCCTCCGCTGGGCATTTACCCCCGTTCCGAGCATACTCGTCGAGCCGAACAGCACACGCACATGACCCTCGTTCATCGCCTCTATCACCGCTTTCCGCGCCTTCTCGTTCTTGCATTCCTGAATGAAGCGGATTTCGCTTGCGGGTATTCCGTAGTCCTCCACCAGCTTGCGTTTGATTTCGGTGTACACGCTCCAGCCGCCACCGGGCTGATACGTGCCCAAATCCGAAAAGACGAACTGCGTGCCTTTTTGCGCGTCGTACTTACGGTAATACTCCGCTATCGTCTTGGCGCAATGGTTCGCCTTGTTGTCCGGGTGGTCTTCGTAATTCGGGTCAATCATGCGCATGTCCAATGCCATTTTCCGGGCGTAGTCCGTGGCGATGAGCATCTTCGCCTTTTCCTCCGTTTCCGAGAGTGGCGGTCTGCCCAATATCGTCGCGTCGCCCGACTTGGCGAACTGCATCAGCTTTTCGATAAACACCTCTTGGTCCGGGGTGGGCGGTATGTGGTGCAGTATCTCGTTCTTCTTCGGACGGTCCACGCCAATATCCTCCGCCGTGCGGTAATCGGTTATCTCGTTGTAGAACGCCGCCAGTTCCGGCACCTTGATGAAGTAGCGGAAGCGTTCCTTCTGCACGATGTTGTTCGTCACATTGAACTCAAAATCCGTTGTTTTTTTGGCGAAAATTGCCGCCCATGCGTCAAAGCATCGGATGTTCTGCCTTTCCAGCTCCTTCGGACGCAGGTACTTGAAAAGCAGGTACAGCTCCGTCAGCGAGTTGCTGATGGTCGTGCCCGACAGGAACGTCGCCCCCAGATCCTTTCCCGTCCGCTCCTGAATGGTGCGGATGGCAAACAGCAGGTTCAGTGCCTTCTGGCTGCCTTCCGAGTTGCCCAGACCCGCCACACGGTCATGCCGGGTGTTGAACGTAAGGTTCTTGAACTGGTGCGACTCATCCACGAAGATGTGGTCGATGCCCATCTGCCTGAAGTCTGCCACATCGTCCGTCCTCGACTTTATAGCGTGTTCCACCTTGTCCAGCTTGGCTTGCAGGTTGAACTTGCGCTTCTCCAGTCCCCTCAACATTGCCCGCGACACGTCCTTGCCCTGCGAGCGCAGCACTTCCAGATTTTCCTCCACCGTGTCCAGCTCCGCCTGCAATATCCGCTGTTGCAGCTCCGGCGACTGCGGGATTTTTCCGAACTGGTCGTGCGACATGATGACACAGTCCCAGTCGTTGTTCCGTATATCGTTGAAGAATCGCACGCGGTTTGCCGCCTCAAAGTCCTTCTCCGATGCGTACAGCACGCGGGCATTCGGGTATGCCTTGCGGTAGGTCTCCGCTATCTCGCGCACGTTGGCTTTCAGCCCGATTATCATCGGCTTGTGTACCAGTCCCAGCCGCTTCATTTCGTATGCCGACACGCACATTATCAGCGTCTTGCCGGTTCCCACCTCATGGTCCGCGATACCCCCACCATTCTGTTTCAGCATCCAGATACAGTCCTTCTGGCTGGGATACAGGTCGGTGATTCCCAGCCCTTTCAGGTCAAGTCCGGGAAAGGTCTGGTGCGAGCCGTCGTACTTCGGACGCACGAAGCAGTTGAACTTGTTGTTGTACATGTCCGTCAGCCGCTTCTTGAACTCCGGCGACTGTTCCTCCAGCCACTCCGTGAAGCCGCCCCGGATTTCATCAATCTTCGCGTTGGCGAGCTGTATGCCCTCGCTGTCACGCACCTTGATGTCATTGCCGTGCTCGTCCTTGCCGACAGCCTTCATCATGTCCGGGCAGGTGTTGTGCAGGGCGTGCTTCAGGAGGTTCATGCCGTCGTAGTGGCGGTAATAGCCCTTCACCAAAAACTCGTCCGTGATTTTCATTGTCTTGTGGCTGCACGCCACCGCATACTCGTCGATGTTTTCCGAATAGGTTATCCGAACCTCCGTGTCGAATAGGCGGCTCATGTAGGCGGCATACACGCCCGTGGGTATCCACCGCTCCCCGAAATTGAAATCCAAATCCTCAAACGGTATTTGTTCGGGTATGCTTTCGCGCAATGCCGCCAATGACTCCTGCGCCTGCGGCAGCATCCCGTGCCCTTCATTTTCCTTTATCCAGTCTTCCACGTCGGCGGTCTTCTGCACCACGTTCCCGGCGATGAAGCGCTCGGCTATCTCGTAACCGTCCGCCAGCGGGTTGTAGAACACCCGTCCCTTCAACGCTTCCAAGATGTCCGTTTGCGGCAGGTCGCAAAGGGATTCCATGTAGGGCAGGTTCACGCCGCCGTACCGGTTCAGCGAGGCAGACAGGGCTTCTTCGGGCGATTCCACCTCGACAAGCGTTTCCTGCGAGAAGGCGACGGGATGGTCGAAGATGTCCGCCTTGACGAACTGCCCGTCCTCGCCGCGCTCCAGCGAGAGCATGTTGCGCCCCGAAGCGTCCATCAGGATGAGCTTGGCGTTGTGCTTGGCGTTCAGGTTGCCGTAGCGCATGACAAACTCGTCATAGTAGGTGTTCAGGTTGCGGCGCAGCAGGGCGTTCTCCTCGTGGTTCTCCGCTTCGTAAGCGTAAAGCCGCTCGTAGGTGTTGCGCAAGTCGATATAAAGTTGCGCCTTCTGCGCCTGCATCCCCTCCATGTCGAGCGGCTGGAAGGTCGCCCCGTACTTGGTGACATCCTTCAGCACCCCGATTTGGAAGCGGACGCCGCCCGTATGTTCCCATACCAATGAGCCTTCTTTTAGGTGCGCTTCCATGATGCCCTTGAACGGACGGGGCATCATCGCTTCCTCCTTTCTGCGTTGCCGCTCTTCCGGTGTCAGGGCTGCTTCCTCCTCCCGCATCTCCCTTTCCACACGCTCAATCCGTCTTCTTCCCTCTGCCTCAAAGCCGTTCTCTACCGGATAGACCGGGCGCACGGACGAGGATTGTTCCGTTTCCCTCGCCTGTACCTTTTCTTTTTTCGTCTCCGACAGCCCTGCCGTTTGCTTGGCGGCATTGGCATCCATTTTTTCTTTTCCCATCCGGCGCAGTTCGGCACGCCTTTCGGGTGTGAGTGACATCATCATCTCATAGAATCCGTTGATGGGAGGGTTGGTTTCCCAGTCCAGACTGCGGTAAACGGCATCCTCCGGGTCATCGTCTTCGGCTGGGGCGGTAGCGCCTTCGGGCTTTCCGTGCATGGGTACTGGCTCTTCGTGCCGGCTTTCCGGTATTCCGTTCGCCCCTTGACGGATGATTTCCTCCATCTCCCGTACCTCTTCGGGGCTGATGGCAGGAACCGTTTCCGCGCTTCTGCCTCTTGCCGCTTCATTTTCTTTTTCCGCCGTTACCCGCTGCCCGTCAGCAGGCATCGGGAACAATGACGGTTGCACCGGCTTCCGGCGTTTGGACTTGGCTCCTTTCTTCCTCTCCGGTTTCAGTCCCCGTTCCGCCAATCTGCGCTCCTCCTGCGTGTAGCCGAACAGGTCGTACAGGTCCATTACAGGAGCTTCGTGCTGTTTCGTTTCCACGACCTGCGGTGCGGATTTTACCGCTTCTGCATTTGGCTGTACCGTTTTTTCTTCTATTTCCACCTTCGGCTGTTGTACTTCCTGAACTTGCGGCTGGACGGAAATCGTCTGTGTTTCACGCTTTTCAGTCTTGACACCGTTGTAGCGTTCCAAGTCCAGCCGTGCCGACAGGTCCGCCGACAATATCCGGTACAAGTCCGTGGCGATGCCCTCCACGCCGCCGCTGTGCGTATATACCATAGCCGGCTTGCCGTATGGGTCGGTATCCCTTTTCGCGTCGGTGTGGATGATGTATTCCGGGTGGTCAAAAAAATACCCGTTGGTGGAAATTCCCGTATGGTTGTTCTTTACGACATCGCCCAACCTCTTGTCCTCTTCGGAAAGTTCCTCCTTGCCCTCGTTCTTTTGCAGGATAATCAGGTCGCACCCCACCTCCGTGTTGGCATCTTCCGTGAACAGGTTGTTCGGCAGGCGGACGGCGGACACCAGATCCGCCTTTCTCATCATCATGTAGCGTGTGCCGCCGTTGCCCTCCGTATCCAGCACGCCCTGCGAGGTGATGAATGCCACGATACCGCCGTCACGCACCGCGTCCAGCCCTTTCAGAAAGAAATAGGTATGCACCTTCCTTGCCGCTATCTTTTTGAATACCGAGCCATTGGTGTATTCCGGGTCGAACACCGCTATTTCCCCGAAAGGGATGTTGGAGATGGCAAGGTCAAACCGGTTCAGAAACGGCTTTTCTATCTTCTCGAAGCCTTCCGTGCGTATCTTCTGCTGCGGGTACAGGTGTCCGAGCATCTTGCCCGTCAGCAGGTCTTTCTCGAAAGCCATGACCTCCGCCTGCGGATTGTCCGACAGTACCGGGGCGATGAACGCGCCCATGCCCGCAGACGGCTCCAGCACGAGCTTCGGTCGCACCTTCTTGTCGTGGACCACGTCCACGATGGTGTCCGTGATGGCTTGCGGCGTGTAGAACGCCGTCAGCACCGAGGCTTTCAGCGAGTCCACATACCGCTTGTACTCCGTTTCATCCCTGCTGTTTTCCCTGATGATACGGTGCAGTTCCACCGTCGGGGCGAACAGTTCGAGGTCGGATTTCGCCCAATGCACGGCATCTGCCAGTTCCTTTGCCGGGTTCAGGATGCACTTCAGCCCTCCGAAGCCGCAGTACCGCTCCAGCAGCGCACGTTCCCTTTCCGTCGGGGTGCGCCGTTCCCGGTCAAGCGTGAACGCCGTGCGTACCGCCTCGATGTTGTCCCTCAGCTTCTGTTTCCTATTGAACGCCATAGGACTCCAGATAAAGCATGACGGTTCCTACCAGCTCCGTGTAGAGCAGGTCATGCGCGGGTGACAGGGCGAAGGTGTCATCCGACGTGTCGTAACCGGCAAACAGGTTGTTCAGGTGGGGGTAGAGCCTGCGGCAGAACGGTTCACGCTCCTGTTCCGCCACCTCGTCGGCGAACTCCCTCTCCACGACCTCCGTCAGCAGGGCGTAGGGAGAGAAGTGCAGCCCTTCGAGCAGCACGCGCATGGCTTCCTCGTGGGCGTCCTCCACCGTGCCGCCCGCCAGCCTTTCCTTCTCGAAAGTGGCGGTGGCGGCTTCTTCGCGTCCGGCAATGAAACCGGTATCCGATGCTTTGTCGGGATGGTATTTTCTCAGGTAGTCCAGCAGGTACAGCCCGTAATAGGACAGTTCCACTGGAACGGTTTTCTTGTTCTGTTTCATCTTTTTATGGATTTAGTGGTGAAAAAATCGGATATTGATATGGATAAAGGAGAAGAAAAAAGGCACCCGGTATCCCTCCGAGTGCCGCCACTAAATCCATGTAAAGAAACAGTATCAACGAATTGAAACAGATTATTACATGAATCAGTGGCAAAGGTAGTCATTATTTTCTTCTTCCTTTCATGTTTGTGCCTTTTCTTGCGCCTTTGGCTTCGGGAAAGATGAATTTCGTGTTGAAATCCGTATCGAAGGCGACCGCCGCGCTGAACGGCTTGCCCTGTTTGCTCTTGAAGCCGCTGAGGACACCCGTCTTTCCGTTTGCCAGCAGGCCGGTCATTTCCGTGTCGGTGAGCGTCCTGCCCGCCATCTGGCGGAACACCGGCAGGGCGCAGTCCGGGTTGTCGCAGCGCACCACTTTGCCGTAGAACTGCATCGTGCCCGTGCCGCACTTGGGGCAGGCGTAGCCCGATGCCTTGTGACCGAAGATTTTGTCGCAGGCGAGCAGTTCGGTGGTTATCTTGTGGGTGTAGCCCTCGATGTCGCGCAGGAAAGCCTCGTGCGGCGTCCTGCCTTTTTCTATCTCCGCCAGTTCCGACTCCCAACGCCCGGTCATTTCCACATCGGCGATGTCCATCTCCTTCACGATGGAATACAGGGCAAGCCCTTTCTCCGTCGGCACGAGCGACTTCTTCACGCGCACCATGTATTCGCGCCGGAGCAGGGTCTCGATGATGGCGGCACGGGTGGCGGGCGTGCCGATGCCGCAGTCCTTCAACGCCTGCCGCACTTCCTCGTCCTCCACGCCCTCGCGTCCGGCGGTCTCCATTGCCGCCAGCAGGGTGCTTTCCGTGTGCAGCGGCTTCGGACGGGTCATGCCCGAACTCATCGTGCAGCCGTTCATCGCCAGCGTGTCGCCCTCTTTCCAGTCGGGCAGTACGGTATCTTCCCTGTCCTCACCATAGACCGAGCGCCAGCCCGCCTTGCGGACGATACAGCCTTTGGCTTCAAACACCACGCCCTCGCACTCCGCACGGACGGTGGTCGTGTCCTTGACGCACTCCGGGGAGAACGCTTCTATCATGCGCCCCACAATCATGTCATAGATAAGCTGTTCGTTCTTGTAGAGCGCCAGCGGACGGTTGGGCGTCACCAGCAATGCGTGGTGGTCGGTCACTTTCGAGGCGTCCACGCTGCGGCGGTTCAGTCCGTCCATGCTTTTGACTTTATCGGCAAACGATGAATGGCTTGCCAGACGGTTGAACAGCATGGGCACTTCGGCAAACACGTCCTCCGGAATGTAGCGGCTCGATGTTCTTGGATAGGTGACGAGTTTCGCCTCGTAGAGCTTCTGCACAAGGTCGAGCGTCTGTTCCGCCGTGAAGCCGTGTTTCGTGTTCGCTTCCTTCTGGAGCGTGGTCAGGTCGTACAGCAGCGGAGGGTTCTCCACCTTCTCCTTCTTTTCGACTTTCACGATGGTGGCGCACATCTGTTCTTTTACCTTATTATATAATGTGGCTGCCTCTTCCTTGTCTTTCCATTTCTCCACCGAGGCGAACTTTACCACTTCGCTTGCGTTTACCGACGGTACGGTAAAGTGAAGCTGGTGTACTGGTTCGGGCTGGAAACGCCTGTTTTCCCAGAAACGCTTGCAGACCATCGCCAGCGTGGGTGTCTGCACACGCCCTACGGAATACGTGCCACGCCCGGCGGCTACCGACAAGGCCTGCGTGCCGTTGATGCCCACCAGCCAGTCGGCTTCGCTTCGGGCTTTGGCGGCAAGGTAGAGGTTGTCATACTCGTGCCCGTCCTTCAGTTCTTTCAGCCCTTTGCGGATGGCGGCGTCGGTCAGCGAGCTTATCCACAGCCTTTGGAACGGCAGGGTGCAGCCTATGTAGGCATACAGGTACCTGAATATCAACTCCCCTTCACGGGCGCAATCGGTCGCCACGATGATGCCCTCGCTATCGTTCCACAATTTTGTTATCACCTTGATTTGCTTCACCGCCGCCGCGTCCGCCTTGCAGCCCTTGTCTGTCTTCACCTGACGGGGTATGAGTTCAAACCTTTCGGGTATGACGGGCAGGCTGTCGCGCCGAAAACCCTTGACACCGTACCCGTCGGGCATGGCAAGCTGCACCAGATGCCCCAGCGCCCATGTCACGTAGTAGCCGTTCCCTGTGAAATACCCTTCTTCTCTTCTCATTGCGCCGACAATCCGTGCTATCTCACGGGCGACACTCGGTTTTTCTGCCAATATGGTAATCATGTCTTTCTCTGTTTAATCTGTTGATACTTTTGTTTTTTGTTGGGGTGGAAACGGGGCATGGCCTTGTTTGTGGGATATGCGCGCAAGGCGGTGTATGCTCCCCGTTTCACCCGTCAATCATTTTTGGATGGATTTAGTGGCGGCAATCAGGATACCTTCATGCCTTTGGATTTTCTGGTCTGCTGTTTCTGCTGCGTCTCGTTCTTCGGGGCGGTCTGTCCCTGTTGCAGCGGCTCCTTCACATGCTTCGTGGCTTCGTTGGTCTTGCCCTCGTTGTTCACGGCGAGCTGCGTGCGGCTCTCGTTGGACGGGGCGACGGTCTGCGCGAGGTCCGGGTTCTGCGAGTAGGTCAGCGGACGGCCTTTCTCATGGCTGAACTTCAGGTACTTCGTGCAGGGCTGCCCTTGGTCGTCCTTCGCGTTGGCAAGCACCACCGTCTTGCCCGCCACGTAGTCGGCTTTCTGCTGGTCGGTAAAGATGTTGTCCAGCCATTTGCCTATCGGACGGATGCTGCCGTCCTCGTTCGTCCACGAGCGGTTGCGGCGTTGCCGCTTCCCGTCGCTTTCGTTCCCTTGGTTCTGCTGCGTGTCGGACGGGTCATTGTTTTGCCCACGCCTGCTGTCCGCCAGCCGTTGTGCCTGATTCTGATTTTTCTGTCCCGGCACGAACTCCACATCGCGCTTGTTGGCGTTCACTTGGAGCAGGGCATGGAACTTACGCCCGTTCTTGAGCGTCACTTCCTTGGGCAAGGCAAGCCCGGCACGCAGGATGTCCTTCTCCGCCGATGACACGGGGGTCAGCCCGATTTTGTCCGGGATGCGCACCTTATTCGCCGGAACATCCACGATTTCATTCGTCAGGCGGTCAATGCTGATGTACGAGGGGCGGAACTCGCCGGTCCTCTCATCCGCCACGCTCACCATCTTGCCCAGATTTCCCGTGTGTTTCAGGTTGTTCCTGTCCTCGTCCGTAAAGGAATAGCCCTTATAGGGAACATCCAGCCTTGGCGCGTCACGGATGAAATGCGGAGTGAGTTTCAGCTTGCCGTCCTCCGTTTTTTGAAACGAGAGGCGGGCTTGCAGCTCGTAGCTCTCGTAGCCAAAAGTCGGCTTCACCGTCACCAGCCCCGTCTTGCCATAGTTCATCAGGGCTTTCAGGTCCTTTTCCGAAAGTTTTTCCCTGTCGATGCCGCACTTGCGCAGCTCCTCCCAGTCCACTTGGTCATCCGCTATCAGGTTCGGCTTCTCCGGCTTCTGTTGCTGTTGCTCCTGAGGCGGTTCCTGTACTTGTTCCGTCGGCGTTCCGCCCTCTTGGGACGGCTGTACGCTTTGTTCCTGTTTCAATTCTTCCATTTCTTCTGTTTTTTGTTGTACGTTGTTTTCTTCATTGGTATTTTCATTGTTTGCCTTTTCGGTATCCGTTCCTTTCGGCTGTGCCTGCTCCATTGTTTCCGCCTGCTTCTGGTATTCCGAAGTGTCCACCTTGTGCGCCGCAAGCATTTCCGCGTTTGCCGCAGGGTCTTTCAGCAAATCCTTGATGACCGGCAGCACCGCATCCGCCATGTCCGCCGCCACCCGGTAGAAGCCGAAGCGTGTCGGCTCCTTGCACTGGCGGTAGAAGTTCCTGAAGAAGTTGTCCACCATGTCCCCGTGGCGGTCGAAGCGCAGGAAGTCCTGCGAGTGTTCCGCCTTTGCCGGAGCCGTCTTCGGATAGCCCTTGCTGTCCAGCCCGGCTACTACGCTGATTTCGCCCGTCTTCTCGTCGCGGACGACCAGCACGTCCTTCTCGTTTTTCTTTTTCTGTTCCATTTCAGTTTAATTTTTACGGTTCGTTTTTTTGTCGTTTGATTTTCTTTTGGTATTGTCCGCCTTATCCTGAGCCCTGTCACGGAGTATTTCCCGCATGTGGGTGCTGATGAACAGTTCCACGTCCGCCCTGCGGTAATAGGTCTTGTGGCGGTGCATCCGGTAGGGCAGCAGCCCGTCGCTGCGGTAGCGTTGCAGGGTACGTTTGCTCACGTGGAGCAGCATGCACACGTCTTGGTTGTCCATCGTGTCCTCTTCCAACAAGGCGGTGCCCTGCGGCTTTTCATTCACGTCACCGCGCATGGCGGAGAGCATCTCCTCCTGACGGTCGAGGCGGCTGAACACCTGCCTCATGCAGTCCTCGAAAGTGCGTCTGTCTAAAAACTCCATAGCCGTTCCTCCTTTCATTTCCTGCCCGCCTTTCCGCCCGTGCGGAGCCGGTAGTTGTGTTTCAGTTCCTCCGGTTTCTCCGGTGAAGTCTTGACCGCATTCTCCCGGATGATGCGTTCCACTTCTTCCGGAGGGTAACGGCAGTCGCCCCGGATGATGACATACCCGATGCGCTTCTCGTCGCGCAGCCGTTGCAGCGTGCGGCGGCTGACACAGAGCAGGCGCATCACTTCGCGGCTGTCCAGAAGGCAGGCGGTATCGTTCCGCTGTCCCTCCATGCCTTGCCTCCTCACATGGGAGGCGATTTCCTCGATGCGCCCTACGATGTCCTTGTAGGCGGCGCTTTCCATCGTGATGATTTCCATTTCTCAATCGCTTTAATCGTTAATGAATCAATTTGTCGGGAGCAAAATTCGGCTATTCCAAAGGGGCGGGCACGGTACTTACCCGTAACTTACGTGAGATTTTTATGGATTTTCCACCTTGCAGGGGCTTCAACGGGCATTTTTATCATGGAAAACCGCCAAACGGACATTCCAAGCCGTCTGTTTCCCTCATGTCCTGATGTGGCACAATAAAAAGAGCCACAAGCTGCCACTGTTTCCTTGCCCGGTCGGTTCCGGCCCACGGCTGTGTAACTTTGCGGCAAACCGATAAAATTTTGAAAGAATGGAAATAGTAATCATTGAGAAGACCGCCTTCGATATGCTCCTTGCCGGAGTGAAGGCATTGGAGGACAGGGTGAGGACGCTTGCCGAAAAGGGCGGCGACCGCCGCCTTGCCGAATGGATGGACACGGAGGACGTGTGCCGTATGCTGAGCATAACCCCGAAGACCTTGCAGGCCATGCGCGACAGGCACGGCATTGCATATTCCCAAATCGGACGCAAGTTCTATTACAGGCCGGAGGATGTGGAACGGCTGTTGCCCGTTCCCGAAACGGGACAACCGTCCGTCTGACACTTGAAGTGTGCCACTAAATCCTATGTAAGATGAATGACAATGTATTGACAAAGGACTGCGGCGTACTTGCCGACGCCATGCAGTCCGTCCGGAGAAGCCTGAAAATGGCGGACAGGCTCGCCGACGGATACATCCCACCGATGGGCGGCGAGCGTTACCTCACCGACAGGGACTTGGCGCGAAGGCTGCACGTGAGCCGGCGCACCTTGCAGCAGTACCGCCACGAGGGGATATTGCCCTATTTCCTGTTCGGCGGCAAGACGCTCTACCGCGAGAGCGACATCCAGAAGGTACTGGAACGTAACTACCGCAAGGCATACTGACGCTTGCGGCAAGTAAAAAACATCGGGAGACGGATACCCTCATGCGGGTTGCCGCTCCCGATGTTCATTTCAGGCCGTGCCTGTGCCGTTCAGCAGTATGCCCCATGCGGATGATGCAGGAACAAGACCGTAGGCTCTTTCTTGGAACACGCCACCGTCCGGGCGAGCCATTTGCGGAACAGTGCCGCCTGCCCCGTGTCGAACCGGAACGACAGGGCTATGACCGTTTCCATGCCGTAAATCTCCGTATAACCTTTTGCTTCCTGTAGCCGTATGCGCCGGCATGAACCGCCGTCCGCGATGCCGTCCTTTTTCAGTTTCCTTATGGCGGCTTCCACCGACACGCCGCGCACATAGAACAGGCCTGCGATTTCTCCGGTCGTCATCCACACTTCGGCATCGGGCAGGACTACCGTCTTTTCTTCTATTGTTATGATGCCTCTCGTTTCCATGTTTCTTTTCGTTTTCAGGTTCAACTTCTAAATGGCTTGGCAGATGAACTGTTCCATCGGGGCGAGTTTTTGGGAGAGCTGTTCCATGTCCCGGCTCATCTTCTCAGCTGTGATTTTCGCATAGATCTGGGTCGAACGGATGCTTGTATGCCCCATCAGTTTCGACAGCGTTTCAATGGGTACGCCGTTGGAAAGACATATCGTCGTGGCATACGAATGCCTACTTTGGTGCCAGGTCACGTTTTTGTTTATCCCGCATTGTCTGGCTACCTGTTTGATGCCGTATTTACAGATGTTATAGCATGGGACAGGCAGCAGCTTGCCGTCTTTGGAAACGCCTTTGTATTTGTCGATGATGTGCTTCGCCACGTCCAGCAGGCGGATGTTCGTCGCCACACCGGTCTTCTGGCGGCTTGTCTTTATCCACAGGTGACCGTCGAAAGAGACTTGCAGGTTCTCTTCCGTGAGGTTCGCCATGTCACGCCAGCTCAATCCGGTGAAGCAGCAGAAGATGAAGAGGTCGCGTATCAGTTCATAGTTCTTCCTCTTGAACGTGCAGTTTATCATCTGCGTGATTTCCTCTTTCGTCAGGTAGCCGCGTTTCGTTTCCTCCTTCGTGATGTGGTAGGCATAGAACGGGTCACGCTGCAACCAGCCGTTGTTGATGGCGGTGAAGATGATGCTCCGGAAAGGCATCATGTACGACCACACGGTGTTGGTGCAATGCCCTTTCTCCACGCGGAGGAACAGCTCGAAGTCCGTGATGAAGGCGGGCGCAAGCTCTTTCAGGGCGATGTCCTCCACTTTGTACCGGGTTTTGATGAACTCCGACAGGTGCTTGTAAACCACGCAGTATTTCCAGTAACTGCGTTGGCTCTTCATCTTGCCCACTAATTTGGCGTAGTCCTCGTTGTGCTGCCGGAACACGGCAAGCAGCGTCTTGTGGTTCATGCCCATGCCGAGGTATTCGTTGCGTACCTTCTCCGCCGTGACATAAGTGTCACGGTCGAACACGTCCTGATAGGCCTTGTTCACACCCACGCGGATTTTGTCCAGCATACGGTTGCCTTCCAGAGCCACGTTGCTCCTTCCGGTCAGCCGTCCGGTTTCCACGCTCCACATCTTTTCCTCCACGTCCAGCTTGCAACTGAACTGTGCGATTTTCCCGTTCACCGTGATACGGCACATGACCGGTATCAGCCCGTTCTTCTTCGGTGCGTTGCGCTTGAGGTAAAATAAAATCTTGAATGTCGCTCTACTCATAGTTCCTACTTTTTTATGGTTGCAAAATTACCTTGTGTAGAGCTGTTTGCCTGTATGTAAACCGCAGCAGACCGAAGCAATCGAATCTGCCGCAAGACTTTTTCATCCCGAACCTTGCCAACTGCCTGTATAATTGCAGTTCTTGCCATGTTTTGCCGGGCTTTTCCATTCCGTTACCCGTTCGGATTTCAGGTAACGAGCTGGTAACGCAATTACGGTTCAAGTTGGCTTTTTCCCGGTTTCAGTTGGCACTCACTCAAATCGCCAAAATCCCATAAATCATTAACTTTCAATCATATTTCCGTGATTTGCTCAGTATCTCACTTTTTTGTATTATCTTTGCAGCCGATGAAGAATCTATGTAACATATTGGTACTGATACTTGCTCTTGTGGTTTTTAATCTTGGAGCAGGTGCAGGGGTGGTACATATCTGTTCGGCTTATTGCAAGACGCAGACATGTTCCTCAGTTACGCACAGTCACACTGATATGTCCGGATGCTGTCATCATTCAAATGATGACAGTTCATGTACTTCTGTCTCAGAGGAATGTTCCTGTATAAATGTTCATTATAATATAGATTATTTCTTTAAGGTGTCTCATGAAGATGACGTAGTGTCATTCATTCAGATGCCTTTTGATTTGCCTGAACATGTATCCAATATAATACCTCCGGTTTCTGCCGGACTTTTATTCTCGCAGGCTCCTAATGCTCCCCCTGTATGTAACAGCGGACGGACATTATTGGCTTTTCATTCAGTCTTGATTATTTAGTTTTACACATTTGGTTTTTGTTATGCCAGATGTGCTGTATCTCTTTGCAATCATGTTGCATAAGGGAATAGCTACATTTGCACCATGAAAATGTGTTTAACTAAATATTTTTTTAATGAAATACTTGACTATTTTATTGTCTTTGACCGCTTTACCTATAATGGCGGCCAATACTCTTACGGGTACAGTGAAAGATTCAAACAACGAACCTATACCCGGAGCAAATCTTGTATGGCTGAATTCTTCGCATGGTGGAAGCACCGATATGAATGGAGAATTCACTCTCGAACGTCCTGCCAATGCAGACAAACTTGTTGTAAGTTTTATCGGATATAATACAGACACTATAAGCATTGCATCTTATCAGGAATATATTGATATCGTATTGAACGAAGGTGTACAGCTGGCTGAAGTAAACGTGACCGGCAGAAAGATGGGGTTCCAGAAACTGCGTAGCAGTGTGACAAATGCAGAGCTTATCAATTCTGATGAATTGTGTCGTGCCGCATGCTGTAACCTCGGTGAAAGTTTTGTCACTAATCCCTCTGTCGATGTAAACTATTCGGATGCGGCTACAGGTGCAAAGCAGATCAAGCTTTTGGGACTTTCGGGAACATACGTTCAGATGCTTACAGAGAATATTCCTAACTTCAGAGGAGCTTCGGCACCATACGGTTTGGGATATGTTCCCGGACCATGGATGAACAGTATCCAGGTGAGCAAGGGTACATCGTCTGTAAAGAACGGATACGAAGCTCTTACAGGTCAGATTAATATCGAATTCAAGAAACCTCAGGCTGCTGAGGCAGACTGGTTCTCTGCAAACCTTTTTGCAAGTACTACCAACCGTTATGAGGCAAATGCTGATGCATCAGTGAAACTGTCGGACAAGTGGAGTACAATGCTTTTTGCACATTATGAGAATGAGACAAAGGCGCATGACAGCGATGGAGACGGCTTTGCCGATATCCCTCAGGTGGAACAGTATAACCTGTTCAACAGATGGGCATACATGGGCGAACACTATGTTTTCCAGGCTGGTATCAAGTTTATCAATGAGGAACGTGCAAGCGGACAGGTATCTCATGGCGGACATACATATACCGACCCTTACCGCATAGACATGAATACTGACAGATATGAAGCTTTCATCAAGCAGGCTTATATCTTCAATAAGGAACACAATACCAATCTTGCCCTTATCACTTCTGGTACAATCCACAATATGGATGCGCTTTACGGACGTAAGATATATAATGTAGACCAGCAGAATGCATACGCATCTCTTTTGTTCGAGACAGAATTTACCAGGCAGCACTCTTTGTCGGCAGGCTTGAGTCTGAATTACGACCGTTACGACCAGATATATCTTGATGAAAAGTATGATGGAGTAGCTCCAGGTATTGATAAAGAGGCAGTAACCGGTGCATACGCACAATATACATATATGCCGAGCGATAAGCTTACGGTAATGGCCGGTTTGAGAGCCGATTACAGCGATTTGTATGGCTTCTTTGTAACTCCACGTGCAAATGTGAAATACGCGCCTAACGAATATATCAACTTCCGTGCTTCAGCCGGAAAGGGTTACCGTACCAACCATATTTTTGCCGAAAACAGCTATATGCTTGCCAGCAGCCGTAAAGTGGTTATAGCAGATAATATAGACCAGGAAGAGGCATGGAACTATGGATTGAGTATTGCCACATATATTCCTCTCTTTGGCAAGACTCTTAATCTGAATGCCGAATACTACTATACTGATTTCCAGAACCAGTTGGTCATTGATATGGAATCTGATGCGCATAAGATCTCGTTCGGAAATCTTGACGGACGCTCATACTCACAGGTTTTCCAGATTGAGGCTACATATCCGTTCTTCGAAGGTTTCAACCTTACTGCCGCATGGCGTATGACAGATGTTAAGCAGACTATTAACGGAACACTTTACGAAAAGGCACTTACCGGAAAGTATAAAGGGCTGATTACAGCTTCTTATAAGACTCCTCTCGGTAAATGGCAGTTTGACGGTACGTTGCAGTTGAATGGCGGTGGACGTATGCCTACACCTGAAACGCTTGCCGATGGTACATTGTCATGGAATGAGAGATACAAAGGATTCGAACAGCTGAGCTTCCAGGTGACACGTTTCTTCAGAAACTGGTCAATATATATAGGTGGCGAGAACCTAACAAACTTCAAACAGAAAAATGCCATTATAGGTGCAGACAATCCTTGGGGAGATAACTTTGATGCTTCAATGATTTGGGGACCTATGCACGGCGCGAAAGGATATATAGGAGTGAGATATAATTTACCAAGAAACTAATCTTTAAAACATTTATATTATGAAACGAGTATTATTGTTTACATTCATGGCTGCTTTCATGTGTGCAGCTCAGGTATCTGCTAAAGAACTTCGTAAAATCGTATTCAAGGTTGACCAGATGGAATGTGTTAACTGCGAAAACAAGGTAAAGAAGAATATACCTTTCGAGAAAGGTGTAAAGAAGATGGAAACAGACCTCAAGAACCGTACAGTAACTGTAACTTACGATGCAGAGAAAACTAATATTCAGAAACTGAAAGAAGGATTTGCCAAGTTCAAATACGAAGCAAAGGTTATCAGTGATGTAGAAGTAAAATAAGTAAAGATTTTACATATTGATTTTTATAGCAGGGTACAGGTGATTTGTGCCCTGCTTTTTTATGTCTGTTTCGGTTTATCAACTGTTTGGATACTATTTAGCAGCTGTTTATTTATTGTTTAAACAGAACTTAAACAGTAAATAAACAGCCGCTAAATATATATTCAGGCAGATTGCAGATTATAAAATCTGCTTGGTCTCGTTAGCCTTGAGGTTAATCTTGACAGATTTATTATTGAAATATACACGAGTCTTGCCGCCTTTTCTTGACGTGAAGCTCAAGGATGTCACTTTACCGTCCTTCCAGCTCATATCTATGACGAAGCTGCCACGGGCACAGATACCCTTGACGCTTCCGTCTTTCCATTGCTCTGGAAGAGCGGGCAATAATGTAATCTCTTCTTCCGACGATTGCATAAGCATTTCTATAACTCCTGCGCATCCGCCGAAATTACCGTCTATCTGGAATGGAGAATGCGCGTCAAGAAGGTTAGGATAAGTTCCCCCTCCACGTCGTGCATCTTTCCCTTTATATCCGTCTGGTGTTACCAGCTTGAGCAGTCGTCTGTAGATGTGATATGCATTATTGCTGTCCTTAAGACGTGCATAGAGGTTTACTCGCCATCCTGTGCTCCATCCTGTAGTGTTGTCACCTTTTATCTCAAGTGTTTTGGCACAAGCCTTTGCCAGGTCAGGTGTTTCATCTGTTGATATATGATGTCCCGGATAAAGTCCGAACAGATGTGACTGATGGCGATGCTGTGGATCCTCGTCTTCCCAGTCGTGGAACCATTCCTGAAGGTTACCTTTTTTACCGATCTTGTATGGAGAAAGACGTGAAATTGTAGTTTTGGCTTTCTTGCGGAAATCCTTGTCTGTATTCAGAACTTCTGCAGCTTTAATCGCGTCGATAAGACATTCGCGTGTAATAGCCAGGTCTGCAGTACAGCCGTATGATGTGGCACCTATATATCCGTCCGGTGTGACAAACTTGTTCTCCGGAGATGTTCCCGGTGATGTGATAAGTTTGCCGTCTTTCTCTATAAGCCAGTTCATGCAGAATTCTGCCGCTCCCTTCAGTACAGGATAATATTTTCTGAGCATCTCAATATCTTTTGTGAATACATAGTGTTCCCAGATATGAGTTGAGAGCCATGCTCCACCCATTGTCCAGCATGCCCATGACGGATCTCCTACGTTTAGTCCTACAGGACAAGTCATAGCCCATATATCAGTATTCTGTCCCAGACACCATCCTTTATCAACACCATAATATGCTTTGGCTGTTTCCTTGCCTGTGTGGCTCAGGTTGGCTATAAAGTCCATCAATGGGCGGTGCATCTCACTGAGGTTGGCTGTTTCAGCAGCCCAATAATTTTCTTCCACGTTAATGTTGCTTGTATAGTTGCAACTCCATGGTGGAAGCAGTTTTTCGTTCCATAATCCCTGAAGGTTTGCAGGAACCCCCGGAGTGCGCGAGCATGATATTAACAAGTATCTGCCAAACTGGAAATACAAAGCCTCCAGTTCGGGATTGCTCTCAGTGTTGTCTGTATATCTGCGTAGCTGTTCGTCTGTAGGCAGAGTTGCTATTTCCGGAGCTGTCTCTCCGAGTGACAGTTCAACGCGGTCGAAGAAATATCTGTAGTCGTTTATATGACTGCTTTTTAAAGTCTCATAAGTCTTTGCAGAGGCTAATTCTATGCGGTTCTTAGCTATATTGCGATAGTCTTTACCTTCTTTTACAGGATCTTTGTCGAAACCGTTGAAGCTTGTCGCATTTGCTATCAGGATACGAACCTCGCTTGCCGATTCAATTTTCAGTTCGCCTGACGGGTAGCTTTTCACATTACCGTTGTCTGCTATAACTTTTATTATTGTGCGGAAATGAATTCCACGTTCAGGGTCGTATAAGTGTTTTTCTTTTATGTCGTCGTAATACGAAGGATAAGAATGATATGCTGCATATCCTTCAGATGAAATCTCGTTTCCTGCTGCCGATGTGGCATGTGGTAGCTGTGAATCAAATGAAATAACAGCTTTTATTCCTTCCGGCTTTTCAGACTTTAGGTTTATGACAATCACCGAGTCTGGAGCTGAGGCAAAATACTCGCAAGAGAATGGCTTGTTGTCTCTCAGATATTTTGTTTGCGCAATTGCATTACTTATGTCGAGCGAACGGCTGTAATCAGATATTCTGGCTGATGTGTCCAGATATGATATTGTGACTTGGCCTAATGGCTGATAATTCTCGCTGTAATGTCCCTGTACTTTGCGTTGTTCGATGTCTGCGTTACGATAGTCTTCCTTATCAAGCATTTCCCGTATTTTAGGGATAGCCTTATATGCGTCAGGAGTCGTGACTTCTCTGTCCGGTTCGCCTGTCCATAATGTCAGGTCGTTAAGGGAGATTACATCACGTGTCGTTCCTCCGTATACTATGGCTCCCATTGTTCCATTGCCTATAACCAGTGTCTCTTCAAAATATTCTGCAGGACGGTCATAGTTTAACTTAAGATCCTTGTTCCTTTCTTCTGCCCATGTAGTTAGCGAACTTAAAAACATATACATTAATATAAATGTATGAATGCAATTATTAGTGTTACGCTTCATAATAGATTAAATTTTATTTTTATGATAATGATAAACGATGCATCAATACACTTTCAGATTGTCAGTTCAGATATTTATCCGATTTATAAAAATAGTCCGATACCCTTAGGTACCGGACTGGTTATGTTATTTTTATAACAAAATATTATACATATTCCTGCCAGCTCTTTATCTGGATATCTTTCTCATCCATTGAGCAGAATGCTTCGATAAATGCCTTTGCAAGACGTGCGTTTGTGATAAGCGGAATATTGTGGTCTATCGCACCGCGACGTATACGGTAGCCGTTTGTAAGTTCACGTTTTGTGTGGTTCTTAGGAATGTTCACAATCAGGTCGAACTTATGTTCGGCTATCATCTTTATCACATTGTTTTCTGCGTCAGGGCGTTCGTCCGGCCAGAAAACCGGAGTTGTAGGTATTCCGTGTGAGTTGAGGAATGTAGCGGTACCAGCTGTAGCGTATAGCTTGTAACCTTTCTTGCTGAGAGCATGGCTGGCATCAAGCAAGTCAACCTTGGATTTGGTAGCTCCTGAAGAAACAAGGATACCCTTCTTCGGAATCTTATAACCTGTTGCTATCATAGCATTAAGCAATGCTTCGTTGAAGTCATCGCCCAAACAGCCTACCTCACCAGTAGATGACATGTCAACTCCCAATACAGGGTCGGCATTCTGCAAACGTGCAAATGAGAACTGAGAAGCCTTGACACCAATGCGGTCTATGTCGAATGCAGATTTGTCAGGCTGTGTATAAGGAGCATCCAGCATGATGCGTGTAGCTGTTTCGATGAAGTTTCTCTTCAGAACCTTTGATACGAATGGGAAACTTCTTGAAGCACGAAGGTTACATTCGATAACCTTAACCTCATTTTTGCGTGCAAGGAACTGGATATTGAAAGGACCTGATATGTTAAGTTCTTTAGCGATGCGGCGGCTGATTTTCTTTATCAGACGTGCTGTAGAGAAATAAATCTGTTGTGCTGGGAATACCAATGTAGCGTCACCTGAGTGTACACCTGCATATTCCACATGTTCAGAGATTGCATATTCCACAACCTCTCCGTTTTGTGCCACTGCGTCGAACTCTATTTCCTTGGTTTCCTGCATGAACTGTGATACTACAACCGGATATTCCTTAGATACCTCACTTGCCATCTGCAGGAATCTTGTAAGTTCTTCTTCGTCGTAGCATACGTTCATGGCTGCACCACTCAATACGTATGAAGGACGTACAAGAACCGGATAACCTACCTTCTGTACAAATGCTTTTACATCGTCAAGACTTGTAAGTTCCTGCCAAGCCGGCTGGTCGATACCAAGCTGGTCGAGCATTGCGGAGAATTTGTTTCTGTTTTCAGCACGGTCGATTGATACAGGTGATGTTCCGAGGATAGGCACTGACTGACGGTAAAGCTTCATTGCCAGGTTGTTAGGAATCTGTCCACCCACTGAAACGATAACTCCACGAGGCTGTTCAAGGTCGATTACGTCAAGTACACGTTCGAATGAAAGCTCGTCGAAATACAGACGGTCGCACATGTCGTAGTCTGTTGATACTGTTTCAGGGTTGTAGTTGATCATTATAGACTTATAGCCTAACTTGCGTGCAGTCTGTATGGCATTTACAGAACACCAGTCGAACTCTACAGAAGAACCGATTCTGTATGCACCCGAACCGAGAACCACAACCGATTTTTCATTCTTGTAATAGTTCACATCGTAACCTTCCACGGCGTATGTCATATACAGATAGTTAGTCAGTTCAGGATGTTCTGAAGCAACCGTATTGATACGTTTAACAGCCGGAAGGATACCAAGCTTCTTACGGTATTCGCGTACTGCAAGATTTTCTTTCTCCATGTTTCCGCTTGTAGGCTTAAGTACGAAGCGTGCAATCTGGAAGTCTGAGAAACCGAGAACCTTAGCCTCACGAAGAACTTCGGCCGGCAGTTCTTCAAGAGAGTTATATGTCTGGAGTTTAGCCTTGTAATCAACAATATTTTTCAGTTTGCCGATAAACCATGGGTCAATCTTGGTAAGGTCGTATATACGTTCTATGCTGTATCCTTCTTCAAGAGCCTGGGCAATGGCGAAGATGCGCAAGTCTGTCGGGTTGGCAAGTTCGTCGTCCAGGTTTTCGAACTTAGTATGGTCGTTGCCTACGAAACCGTGCATACCCTGACCAATCATACGGAGACCTTTCTGGATGATTTCCTCGAAAGTACGTCCTATAGACATGATTTCTCCTACAGACTTCATGCTTGAGCCGATACGTCTTGAAACTCCTACGAACTTAGTCAAATCCCAGCGAGGGATCTTGCAGATAAGATAGTCAAGTTCAGGTGCCTTGTAAGCTGAGTTTGGAGTACCCATTTCTCCAATTTCGTCGAGTGTATATCCCAAACCGATTTTGGCTGCTACGAAAGCAAGAGGATAACCTGTAGCCTTTGAGGCAAGGGCAGATGAACGGCTCAGACGAGCGTTAACCTCGATTACACGATAGTCGTTTGTCTCGGCATTGAAAGCATACTGGATGTTACATTCACCCACGATACCGAGATGACGGATGCATTTCTTCGACAAATCCTGAAGCATTGCAACCTGTTCGTCGGTAAGAGAGCATGTTGGAGCCACAACGATTGATTCACCGGTATGTATTCCTAATGGGTCGAAGTTTTCCATGCTTGCTACAGTGAAACAGTGGTCGTTAGCGTCACGGATAACTTCAAACTCGATTTCTTTCCATCCTTTCAGTGATTCTTCCACCAAAATCTGAGGTGAGAATGTGAATGCACTTTCTGCCAGTTCGATAAATTTTTCTTCGTTAGGGCATATGCCGCTACCCAAACCTCCAAGTGCGTATGCCGAACGGATCATTACCGGATAACCTATTCTGCGTGCAGCATCAAGGGCATCTTTCATGTTTTCTACTGCCTGGCTTATAGGAGTCTTCATCTCTATCTCGTTAAGTTTCTTTACGAAGAGGTCACGGTCCTCAGTGTACATGATGGCTTCGACTGATGTACCAAGCACGCTTACTCCATATTCCTTGAGAATACCTTGTTGATAAAGTTCGGTACCGCAGTTCAATGCAGTCTGTCCGCCAAATGCAAGAAGAATACCGTCCGGTCTTTCTTTCTTTATAATTTCAGTAACGAAGTGTGTATTTACAGGCAGGAAATATACTCTGTCGGCTATACCTTCGGATGTCTGGATTGTAGCGATGTTTGGGTTGATAAGAACAGACTTGATTCCTTCCTCGCGCAGGGCTTTGAGGGCTTGTGAACCTGAATAGTCAAACTCACCAGCCTGACCTATTTTCAGTGCTCCTGAACCAAGGACAAGTACTTTTTTAAATTTCTGTTTCATAAGATGTTGTTTTTATTTAAGGTTGTTTATGTTTTTCAATTCAGTGTGTTTTACAATATATGCAAAGAAAACAATTATTTCGAAGAAAACAAAGTATTTGTCAGCCTTTAAACAATTCATCCATCAGTTGGATGAACAATATTTCGCTGAAATTGGATTTTAAAGGTTTGACTGGCTAATATATGTGCCGGACATACCAATAAAAAAAGCTTGCTCTATGTGTAAGGGCAAGCTTTTATTCAGGTTTTAAAGAATTTTCAAATCAGAATTACCGTAACGCTGCGGGCTCCGTGTGCTCCCATAACAAGCGCTTGTTCGATATCAGCTGTTTTTGAAGGCCCTGAGATAAATACGCCATAGCCATATTCGCCTGTATCGATTTGCTTATAAGCCTCGTGCATGTTATTTACCAGATTGTTCCTGTCGAGTATAATTACAAGCGCTTCGGATATAAAATATACGGCACGTTGTTCCACATCTTGTGTCAACCATACAGCTCCATTCTCACAGACTCCTATATGTCCTTCTACAATTGCCACATCAGTACCATCCAGGTCTCCCGGTTTCTCTACATCGTCCGGATGAAAAGTGCTGCAAGTAATAGGCTGTATTGTATTTCCTGTCTTTATTTCCTTTATTGTTGAAGCAATGCGTTTGGCTTCAGGATATGCAGCCTTTATCACGTCATTGACATTTTCCTTATCTTTCAGTATTACAGCTTGTCCTCCTACCTGTTTTAAAATCTCACAGAACTTCGAAAGTTTATCTTCGTACGTAAGAGCTTCATGTTCCAAATTGGATAAATCGGGTTTCTCATAACGCACTCTGGTATTGAGGCGTATATTTTGTAATATGTCTTCTCTGCTACTCATACTCATTTCACTTTATTCTTTTTCCACATTTCGTTGAAGCTCTCTTTGGCAAATTCAGGTATTTCACGTTCTTTACCCCAATCATTCAAGTCGTTGTATATCATGCCTCGAGGCAATGAGTTTACAATAGGAGCATTTTTTAAAGCGAAATTGAATAATGCGGGACGCGACATAAGGAATTTCATACCACCTGACATCAGTTTCTTGGAAGAGCTGGCTACCCCCAGTGTATGCAGTTGTTGTCTCCAGTGATAGATCTGATCTGCCAGATCTACCTTTGCAGGACACACGTTCTGACATGAATGACACAAAGAACATGCCGATACGTTATCATAGTAGTGAAGAGGTGATTTCAGCATGCCCAGATTGATACCTATAGGACCGGGGATAAAGTAAGTATATGAGTAACCTCCAGAACGACGATAGACCGGACAGGTATTCATACATGCTCCACAGCGAAGACAGTTCAAGGCTTTGATATGTTCCTTATCGGCCAAGATACGGCTTCGGCCATTATCTACAATGATGATATGCAACTCTCCTCCCTTGCGAGGTTTCCGATAATGAGATGTATAGGTCGTAATAGGCTGTCCGGTACCAGAACGGGCAAGCAGACGGGTAAATACTCCCAGTGCATCACGGTCCGGTACAATTTTCTCCATACCGAACGCTGTTATCTGAAGTTTTGGCTGTGATGTTCCCATATCGGCATTACCTTCGTTTGTACAAACGATGCATTCTCCGGTTGAAGCAACAGCAAAATTTGCACCTGTCATAGCTGCTTCGGCTTCGATAAACTTACGGCGCAGGTTTTTACGTGCAGCATGGGTAAGATAAGTCTGATCATTATTCCCAGGTTCTGTCCCCATCTCACGTACAAATAACTCTCCTATCTCTTCTTTCTTTATATGGATGGCGGGCATTACAATATGACTGGGACGCTGGTGCATAAGCTGAAGAATACGTTCTCCCAAATCGCTTTCAACTACATCTATACCTTTCTTCTCCAGAAATTCATTCAGTCCACATTCCTCAGCAAGCATTGATTTGCTTTTGATAAAATGCTTCACCTGATGTCCTTTCAATATATTATAGACAATGGAACAATACTCATCGGCATCTTTCGCCCAATAGACATGGGCACCGTTGGCCAAGGCATTTTTTTCAAATTCCAACAGTAACTTCTCCAAATGACTGTTGCTATACATCTTTATAGCAGATGCCATATCACGCAGATGTTCCCATTCGGGAACTTCTTTACTCACTTTATCACGCTTGGCACGAACCATCCACAATGTTTCATCGTGCCATGCTGCCAGTTCTTTATTCTCCAAAAACTTTCCGGCAGCTTTTGAATGTTTCGTACTCATAGTCCTGCAGCTAATATTTGAACAATATGAATTGTCTTTATAGGAAGTTTCTCACGGGAGATAATACCGTTCTGATGCATCAGACAAGAGCCATCAGCTCCTACAATATATTCGGCTCCCGTAGCCATGTGACGTTTTACTTTATCACGCCCCATTTGCCCTGATACATCGTGCTCTTCTACGGCAAACATACCGCCAAAACCACAACACTCGTCCGGACGTTCCGGTTCTACAATTGTGATATCCTTTACCAACGACAGCAAATCGCGCAGCTTATTATAATAAGGTATGTTCAATTCGCTTGGAGAAGAAAGTTTCATCAGACGTACCCCATGACAACTGTTCTGAATGCTTACTTTATGAGGGAATGAAGCCTGAAGGGAAGACGGTTTCACTACATCGTGAATAAACTCGCAGATATCATATATCTTGCCTTCGCTGGCACAACGATGTTTTTCTCCTTCCAGCAGATTACCATAATGATCGCGCACAAATACTACACAACTGGCAGAAGGGCCGACTATATAATCATAGCTTTCAAATAATCTATCGAATCTCTTGGCTAATTCCTTCGATTCGTTTTCGAACCCTGCATTCGCCATAGGCTGTCCGCAGCAGGTCTGGTCTAACGGATAGTCAACATCTACCCCCAAGCTTTTAAGAAGCTTATACGAAGCAACTCCAACTTCGGGATAAACAGCATTGATATAACAGGGAATAAATAATCCTACTTTCATCTTTTTGTCTATTTTGTTTCTGTAAAACAAAGGTATGTGTTATTATCGAATAAACAAGAAAATAAAAATAAAAAAAGTTACAGAAATATGCGGTTATTAAGAAAAAAGTAAGCTGTTTAGGTCACATCTGTTATAAATGGCACTTCATTTAAGGCGCTATAAAATCGCATGTCATCATATTTTATTTATGATACCCATGAGGTAAATATTGTATCATGAATAATGATAAATATATGTAGATTCCAAAACGAAGTGCAACGTTTTGGTCTTTAAAAGTAGTAGATTCAAGGAGGAAAGTGTTAACTTTGCCTCGTGGATCAAAGAGGAGGCGAGCTCTGCTGAGGAGCAACTCGACCAAGCA
>NZ_JADYTF010000320.1 GCF_021530995.1 Bacteroides caecigallinarum | reverse complement strand
AGTGAAATTGTAGTATCGGTGAAGATGCCGATTACCCGCGATGGGACGAAAAGACCCCGTGAACCTTTACTATAGCTTAGCATTGAATTTGGGCACGCGATGTGTAGGATAGGTCGGAGGCATTGAAGCAGGTACGCCAGTATTTGTGGAGCCGCTGTTGAAATACGACCCTTCGTTTGTTTGAGTTCTAACTTCGGTAGAGAAGGACATTGCTTGGTGGGTAGTTTGACTGGGGTGGTCGCCTCCAAAAGCGTAACGGAGGCTTCTAAAGGTACCCTCAGGCCGATCGGTAACCGGCCCAAGAGTGTAATGGCAGAAGGGTGCTTGA
>NZ_JADYTF010000319.1 GCF_021530995.1 Bacteroides caecigallinarum | reverse complement strand
AGTCAAGCACCCTTTTGCCATTACACTCTTGGGCCGGTTACCGATCGGCCTGAGGGTACCTTTAGAAGCCTCCGTTACGCTTTTGGAGGCGACCACCCCAGTCAAACTACCCACCAAGCAATGTCCTTCAACACGAAGTTAGAACTCAAACAAACGAAGGGTCGTATTTCAACAGCGGCTCCACGAACACTGGCGTGCCCGATTCAAAGCCTCCGACCTATCCTACACATCGCGTGCCCAAATTCAATGCTAAGCTATAGTAAAGGTTCACGGGGTCTTTTCGTCCCATCGCGGGTAATCGGCATCTTCACCGATACTACAATTTCACT
>NZ_JADYTF010000318.1 GCF_021530995.1 Bacteroides caecigallinarum | reverse complement strand
GATATGCCGTCATTTCAAATGTCAATTTGCATGAATATTGGAACTCCATAAAAATCTGTATCCGAAACGGCTATCATATTGCAGATGCCTCCATGTGGTGTGACCTTGTAAGACTGCTCCGACATTTCGGGAAAGACACCCACTGCCCAAAATATGTTTGTCCGACAGACTTGAAAAAGGTACATGACCGACTTGTCAGAAAACGTGAAGAACAGATTGAAAGGGAAAGAGCGGAGCAACGCAGGGAGCAGTTGGTCAAGGACGAAAAGAATTATCTGAAGTCCAAAGGCAAGTTCTTCGGACTTGTGTTTACCGACAACCTTATTCTTGTAA
>NZ_JADYTF010000317.1 GCF_021530995.1 Bacteroides caecigallinarum | reverse complement strand
TGCTAAGACAGCTAGGATGTTGGCTTGGAAGCAGCCATTCATTTAAAGAGTGCGTAACAGCTCACTAGTCGAGGAATTTGGCGTGGATAATAATCGGGTATGAAGTTGTCTGCCGAAGCTATGGAATTGAACAATGGCCGCAAGGCAATTGTTTCCAATTGGTAGGGGAGCATTCCATTCGGCGTTGAAGGCGTGGCGTGAGCCATTCTGGAGCGTATGGAAAAGCAAATGTAGGTATAAGTAACGATAAAGGGGGTGGGAAACCCCCTCGCCGAAAGACTAAGGTTTCCTGATCAACGCTAATCGGATCAGGGTAAGTCGGGACCTAAGGTT
>NZ_JADYTF010000316.1 GCF_021530995.1 Bacteroides caecigallinarum | reverse complement strand
AAAATCCGCATCTTCTTCTGTAAAAGAGGACGGAAAGGAACATGGAACGCATTCCTTTCCACCAATACCGGACTGAACTTTTTTGAAGCATACCGCATCTATTCCATGCGTTGGGCCATTGAAGTCTCTTCTCTGAGATGAAAGGACTACTCAAACTCGGGAAGTGCCAATGCCTGAACTTCTCTTCGCAGATAGCAAGCATCAGCCTGACCGTAATGCAGTACAATATCCTTTCTTTCATCAAGCGGTTTGAAGCCTATGAAACCATAGGAGGATTGTTCAACCAAACCATTAATGGAACAATGGAACTGTCCGTAACCGAAAGGATTTGGGATTTGATCT
>NZ_JADYTF010000315.1 GCF_021530995.1 Bacteroides caecigallinarum | reverse complement strand
AATCCTGATTCTTGCACTTATAGCGTTGGACTTTCATGCGGATTATCACCTTTTTGCCGCCTATCGGGAGTCCTATAAAGTCACGAACTCGAAAACCGTTCTTGACCAATTGGCGATGCCCGCACTTAGGACAGTCTTTCTTCCGCTCTTTTGCTTCAATATGTAAGATAATTGTATTACCTTTGTATTCCTCACGAGTGCATTTGTGGTTATATAACCCCCAAGCATGATATAGAAAACTGCTGTTCATTACTGTACATTTGTTTGTGGTGATTCAAATATACAATTTGTTCAGCGGTTTTCTTCGTTAATTAACAACTATCACGCGAAATGTCGGATGAACC
>NZ_JADYTF010000314.1 GCF_021530995.1 Bacteroides caecigallinarum | reverse complement strand
TTCTCTCTAAAACGGCGACTACCTACTCTCCCACAATTAGCAGTACCATCGGCGTGACGAAGCTTAACTTCTCTGTTCGGAATGGGAAGAGGTGGAACCTTCGTGCTATAGTCACCTTAATATCTTTCGTATATCAAGCCTTGCATGAAGCACAAACTGAAAATCCAATTCTAGCAAAACTCCATTCTTTCAAGCGCTAAACGTATATAACACCCTCATGTGTTACGCGATAACAAAAGTCAACGGGCAATTAGTAATGCTCGGCTTTGCTGTCTCCAGCTTTACACCTGCATCCTATCAACGTCGTAGTCTACGACGACCCTGAGAAATCTTATCTTGTGGCCGGCTTC
>NZ_JADYTF010000313.1 GCF_021530995.1 Bacteroides caecigallinarum | reverse complement strand
GCGCTGGCTTATCCGTAACCGGTTACACACTTCGTCGCCCGTGAGCCAACGGGCAAGGCGTTTCCCGTCCCCCTTGCGCTGCAAGGCGGTCACTTTTTCCACAAAGGCGTCCCACTGCGCCATCAGTGCCTCGAAGGTCTTTTTCTCAATAGATACCGTTTCCATAAGAATTTGATTTTAGTTCCGTGCAAAGGTAACGACGCAGGCGGAAAAAGATTCCATATTCCGCTAACTGGCAACTTGTTGCGCCGTTTGTCCGGGTAACGGAGCCATTTCTCAAAAAAATCTCACGTGAGCCACGTAGTGAGTTGTTAAAGCCCCTTTTGTTTATTGCTGAACTTTGCCGCAGGAACA
>NZ_JADYTF010000312.1 GCF_021530995.1 Bacteroides caecigallinarum | reverse complement strand
GTACAGTACCGGTTATGGGACGTATCACAGTGGACGGAACACAGACGCAATTCAGCAGCAAACTTTCGGTCGATCCCAAATTGTGGGACACGAAAGGCGGACGTGTCACGGGAAGAAGTTCAGCCGCGCTTGAAACAAACCGCCTGCTTGACAAGATGCGTGTGAGCATCAACAGGCATTATCAGGAAATCATGGAGCGTGACAATTTTGTGACGGCTGAAAAAGTCAAGAATGCCTTTCTCGGACTGGAACACCGCTGCCATACACTGATGCAGGTGTTCCGCCAGCACAACGAGGATTATGCAAAACAGGTGGAAGCCGGCATGAAAGCCAAAGCCACGCTTTCAAAATATC
>NZ_JADYTF010000311.1 GCF_021530995.1 Bacteroides caecigallinarum | reverse complement strand
GTACAGTACCGGTTATGGGACGTATCACAGTGGACGGAACACAGACGCAATTCAGCAGCAAACTTTCGGTCGATCCCAAATTGTGGGACACGAAAGGCGGACGTGTCACGGGAAGAAGTTCAGCCGCACTTGAAACAAACCGCCTGCTTGACAAGATGCGTGTGAGCATCAACAGGCATTATCAGGAAATCATGGAGCGTGACAATTTTGTGACGGCTGAAAAAGTGAAGAATGCCTTTCTCGGACTGGAACACCGCTGCCATACACTGATGCAGGTGTTCCGCCAGCACAACGAGGATTATGCAAAACAGGTGGAAGCCGGCATGAAAGCCAAAGCCACGCTTTCAAAATATC
>NZ_JADYTF010000033.1 GCF_021530995.1 Bacteroides caecigallinarum | reverse complement strand
AAACTAACTAATATCATTTAGGAGCCTTTATATACAAATATATCGCAATAATCAAGAATAATATATTCGGCATCCATACGGCTAACGCAGGAGGAACATTTCCACTTATGGCAAATGTAGAAGATATAGTCTGGAAAAGTATATATGAAGCACTCAATCCTAGGCCAACACCAAGATTGAGCCCCATTCCACCTTTCACTTTCTTCGAAGACAGCGAAGCACCTATCAGCGTAAGGATAAAGGCCGCAAAAGGAGTAGCAATACGCTTATAATACTCTACCTCGAATTCTTTGATATTAGCAAATCCACGTCGTTTCTGATTGTCAATATATGTCTTCAGTTCCGAACTGGTAAGTGTCTCATACTGATTTCGGGTAATAAGAAAATCCTGAGGCTCCATATTGATTATCGTATCCAGCCTCTCTCCTTTAGTGATAACCTCCTTCATCCCCTTCATTTCCCTTATCATATAATCCCTTATAATCCATTTATGGACTTTTGTAGTATCATACGTTGCACGTCGTGCAGTGAGGTGCGACACAAGTTTATTATCCTCAAATTTATCAAGCGAAAATCTGTACCCCGTCAGATTGTAGTTCTCATACCTTTCCATGTATGCTATAGTACCGGTATCTACCACCAGCTGTATATTCCTGGCATAATTCACTTTCTTTTTGTTCTTATACTTCGCTTCGAAGTCTATTCGGGTGATACTACCTTTGGGTATATACTGCGAACTAAGGATATAACTGCCTATTGCTATAATGGCAGCCGACAGAAAATAAGGTATAAGCAATCTTTTGAAACTCATTCCGGTGGAAAACATTGCTATTATTTCCGAGTTCTCCGCTAGTTTACTTGTAAAAAATATCACAGAGATAAAAATAAACAGCGGACTGAAAAGATTGGCGTAATACGGAACGAAATTCATATAGTAATCAAAAATAATAGCTTCCACAGGAGCCTTATTATTGATAAAGCTATCTATGTTTTCGTTTATATCGAACACTACAGATATAGACAGAATAAGAGCAAGGGCAAAAAAGAATGTGCCCAGGAACTTTTTCATTATATATCTGTCTATACGTTTAAGCCAAAAACGTTTCAGAAATTTATCCTTAAACCTTGCAAGTTTCTCCTTCATATTTTATATAGAGTTTCAATCGGATTCACGGTTATCACATCACAGACGAGTTGAAAGTCGCTCAACCATAGCAGGCTTCCATGTAGAAAAATCACCGGCTATGATATGTGCTCTGGCTTCTTTTACAAGCCATAAATAGAATGCCAGATTATGTATTGAGGCTATCTGCAATGCGAGCAGTTCCTCTGCATGGAACAAATGTCGAAGATACGCACGGCTATAAAGAGTATCTACATACGATGCGCCATCAGCCTCAATAGGAGAATAATCTTTCTCCCATTTCTTGTTGCGCATGTTCATTATACCGTTCTTTGTAAACAGCATTCCATTTCTGCCGTTACGTGTAGGCATAACGCAATCAAACATATCTACCCCACGTTCTATGCCCTCAAGTATATTCACAGGGGTACCTACACCCATAAGATAACGAGGTTTATCCGTAGGAAGAATCTCATTAACCACTTCGATCATTTCATACATTTTTTCAGTAGGTTCTCCTACAGCAAGCCCACCGATTGCATTACCATCGGCACCTTTTGAAGCAATATACTCAGCAGAACGCTTTCTCAAATCAGGATACACACAACCCTGAACTATAGGGAACAATGACTGATTGTATCCATACTTTGGTTCAGTTTCATTAAAACGTGTGATACATCTGTCCAACCATCTGTGAGTCAGCTCCATTGATTTCTTTGCGTAATTATAATCGGAAGTACCGGGTGCACACTCATCGAATGCCATCATTATGTCAGCTCCGATAGTACGTTCAATATCCATAACCCTTTCAGGAGTAAACAAATGCTTCGACCCATCGATATGAGAGCGAAACTCCACACCCTCCTCGCGCATTTTTCTGATGCCTGAAAGCGAGAATACCTGAAAACCTCCACTATCAGTAAGCATAGGACGGTCGAAACCATTGAATTTATGCAATCCACCAGCTCCTTCAATTACGTCAAGCCCCGGTCTGAGATAAAGATGATAAGTGTTTCCGAGTATAATCTGAGCTTTTATATCGTCTTTGAGCTCAGGAAGCTGTACTCCCTTAACTGTTCCCAAAGTACCTACAGGCATGAAAATAGGTGTTTCAATCTGCCCGTGGTCTGTAGTAATCAGACCTGCTCTGGCATTTGTCTTGGAATCGGTATATTGTAGTTCAAATTTCATAATTCTATCAAAATAGGGCGTAAATTAATTATTGTCCGTTTCTTTCTTAGTCTCAGGTATAGTCAGTTTAGGAGCATTAGTAACCACTTCATCAGTCAGTGCTATATCCAGAACTTCCCTGATATCACTAACATAATGGAAAGTAAGTCCCTTAAGGTATATTTCCGGGATATTATCTATATCCTTCTTGTTTTCCTTACATAGAACTATCTCCTCTATACCTGCACGCTTGGCAGCAAGTATTTTTTCCTTTATACCACCTACAGGCAATACTTTTCCACGAAGTGTGATTTCGCCCGTCATAGCCAGACGGTTTTTCACTTTTCTTCGTGTAAGTGCAGAAGCCAACGAAGTAACCATTGTTATACCTGCCGACGGACCATCCTTTGGTATAGCTCCTTCGGGCACATGTATATGTATATTCCAGTTTTCAAACACCTCGTCAGGAATATTCAACAAATCATTATGTGCTTTGAGATACTCCAACGCAAGCATTGCAGATTCCTTCATCACATCACCCAAATTACCGGTTAAAGTAAGACGGCTTCCTTTTCCTCTACTGAGGCTGGTCTCTACAAACAGTATCTCACCACCAACAGCCGTCCATGCCAGTCCGGTCACTACACCGGCATATTCATTTCCCTGATATTTGTCTCTTGAGTACTCTACAGGGCCAAGGCATGAAGGTATATCTTCCGCTTTAAGTTCTCCGGTAGCTATATCTTTTCCTAAGGCAATATTATATGCTGTACGCCTCATCACCTTATTAATCTTCTTTTCAAGCTCACGTACACCGCTTTCGCGAGTATAATTCTCTATGATAAACTCTATAGCCCCTTTTGAAAGCTTAATATTATCCTTTGTCAGTCCGTTAGCCTCCATAGCCTTAGGGATGAGATGTCTTTTGGCAATCTCTATCTTTTCCTCGGTAATATATCCGCTAACTTCTATCAGCTCCATTCGGTCAAGTAATGGTGCAGGTATACTGCCCAGATTATTGGCCGTAGCAATAAACATTACATTCGACAAATCATAATCAATATCAATGTAATTGTCGTGGAACGTAGCGTTCTGTTCAGGATCCAACACTTCCAGCATTGCAGACGAAGGATCGCCCTGATGGCTCGCGCCAAGCTTGTCTATCTCGTCAAGAATTATAACAGGATTAGACGAGCCAGCCTTTATCAGACTCTTAATGATTCGTCCCGGCATAGCTCCAATGTAAGTTTTTCTATGACCGCGTATTTCAGCCTCATCATGCACTCCACCCAACGACATTCGTACATATTTTCTTTTCAAAGCCGAAGCAATGGAACGTCCAAGCGAAGTTTTTCCTACTCCAGGAGGGCCATAAAGGCACAGTATAGGAGACTTCATATCTCCTTTAAGTTTTAGCACAGCCAAATGTTCAAGAATGCGTTCCTTGACTTTCTCAAGACCATAATGATCATGATTAAGAGTTTTTTCAGCACTCTTAATATTGAATGATTGTGGTGTGTAGACATTCCATGGCAAAGCAAGCAGATTTTGCAGATATGAATACTGCACATTATAGTCAGGCGACTGCGGATTGATACGTTCCAGTTTCGTAAGTTCCTTCTCAAAGATTTCAGCCACTTCCTTAGACCATTGTTTTTTCTTTCCTTGAGCACGCAGATTATCAATCTCACTTTCTGCCCCATTACCCAGTTCATCCTGAATATTCTTCAGTTGCTGCTGCAGGAAATATTCACGCTGCTGCTTGTCAAGTTCCTCACGGGTACGCATCTGAATGTTTTGCTTAAGTCTGGCTATTTCCAGTTGTTCATTCAAATACCCTATAAGATGAATAGCTCTGTCCTTTATCGAATCATGTTTGAGAAGTTCATATTTGGATGTAATTTCCAAAGGGAAATTAGAGCAAATAAAATTAATTCTCACAGCATCTCCTTCCATATCCCTAAGAGCCATAAGGAAATCATTGCCAAGCTCTTCCATGCTGTCATGAAGTTTCTTCATAACATCAAAGCACGTACTCATTATAGCCTTGAACTCGTTACTGCGTGGAGTAACATTATTTTCCTCTACAGGAGTTGCTGTTCCAACCAGATAAGGGTCCGAAGAAGTTATACTGTCGAGTTTTACCTTAGGTCCGCAAGTATGTATTAGGGCGTTAGTTGTTCCACCTGGAAGCTCAAGGATACGGACAATACGTCCCACCACACCCAATGGATACAAATCGTTCAAATCCGGTTCTTCCACCATAGCATCTTTTTGGGTAGCCAATATAACTGGAACTTTTCTCTTATATGCAGACTTTACCAACTCCAATGTACTTCTTCTGCCTATGGCCACCGGCATCACTATTTCTGGGAAAATTATCATATTGCGCAATGGCAATACCGGCATTTCACCTTCAATTTCTTCTAAAGGCATACTTGCCTGATCTATATCTATTTTTGCTATCAAAGCCACTTCATCACCTTTAATCTTCTTTTTCTTTTTATCTTCCGGCATATTCTATCGTGAATTATGTGTTTAAATAAACGGCTACAAAGTTAATGATTATACACATAATAATAAAACATTTTATTCCAAATGTTATGTTCAGATATAGTCTCATAGCATGAATTGTGTATCTTTGCGCAAACTTAACAGAGCAAATATATGGGTTGTGATTTTTTCAGATTTAAGAAATTTACGATACATCAAGACAAATGTGCAATGAAAGTAGGCACAGACGGAGTATTGCTAGGGGCATGGACAGACCCGAGATTGGCCACAAAAATAGCCGATATAGGAACCGGAACAGGCTTAATAGCAATAATGCTGGCACAGAAATCGAATGCTTCGGTCACAGGTATTGAAATCGACACAGGAGCTGCCACACAAGCCAAAGAAAACATGAGCAATACTTTGTGGAAAGACAGGCTGAATGTAATAGAAGCTGATATCAAGGATTATTACCCGCACCATGAGGCAGAATTTGACCTTATCGTGTCAAATCCTCCATTTTTCAATGAAAACACTAAAGGATATTCGGAAAAAAGAAATATTGCCAGACATACAGACGGACTCAGCTTCGGTTTATTAGTGGAAGCCGTATCATTTATATTAAAAGAAGACGGCAGATTCAGCGTAATCATACCAGCCACATCTGCCCAAGAATTCATATCCGAGGCTATAAGACACAAGCTTAGTCTGACAAGAAAGACTGAAGTAATAACAAAACTTGGGACACCAGCCAAAAGAGTAATGATGGAGTTCTGCAAAAACACATCAAACAATGCAACTACAGAATGCTCACAGCTGCTGCTTTCCGAAAATGGCAACAAAAGCCAGGAGTATATAAATCTGACATCTGATTTCTATTTATAGAGCCTTCCAGGTTCCATAAAAAGCCGGAATTTTACTCAGAAATCAATTTCCGAAAAACGTGGGCAAATTTCAATTCAAACGTGGGCAAGTTTTAGATAAAATTTGCCCACGTTTTTTCAAAACATTATTTTATAATTTCCAGAGTATCATTTTTCATCCTGAAGATCATCGTTTTTCTTTACAAGTTTCTTCATTATATGGCGATTCATTTCCAACAATTGCCTATGTTTTTCAACAATGGAAGCAGAAACAGGTTTTGCCTCGATAAAATCTGTTATATGCTGCAATATATTATGAGGCTCGTATATATTGCGTTTCGGTTTCGGAGGGCAAACCACTTTTAGGGCAGACGGTATTATCTCGACAACAAGATCTTTCGGCCCCATCATCGGATCTCCATCAAAATGGAAAACTCCTTCATTCGCCCTATGTATCGTTATTTTCCTATCCTTCATGGTTTTAATGCGGCTGTTCATATCTATTGTTTTTGTAAACAACTGAAATGAAAGCGTAGGAACATCAAGTACCGTAAAAGGTTCAAGAACAGTTATATCCATCATTCCATCAGAAAGAGAAGCCTGTGGAGCTATATAAGCATTGTTTCCATATTGTGAAGCATTTCCACAAGCGATAAGGAACGCTTTATACTTAACCGTACCCTCCGAATTTTCTATTTCGTAAGTCTCAGGTTCATAATGAAGACTTTCCTGCAAAGTATTCTCCAGATATGTTATAAGTCCTCTACGCTTGGAACCTGCAAACTTAAGACTAACAAAAGCGTCAAAGCCCACTCCGCAGGTACAGAAGAAAGGATGACCGGCAATGATACCATAATCTATAGAACGGACGTTGGCATTATTGATAACCTGAAGAGCTTTCTGGTAATTCATAGGGATATGCAAATGTCTGGCCAGTCCATTACCGGAGCCACAAGGGATAATACCTAATGCTGTATCAGAATTAATAAGTGCACGCCCTACCTCATTGATAGTACCGTCGCCTCCTATTGCAACAACAAACGAAACTTTATCCTCTACAGCCTTCTTTGCTATATCGTACGCATGACCGGCATATTCTGTTTTTATAATTCTAGGATTAAATATACTCCGATTGATATTGGCCTCAACATATTCCAATATTGCCTCTTTATCTTGAGTTCCCGAAATAGGATTAACAATAAATATTATATCCTCCCTTATGTCCATATTTATAGAATAGATTAGTTGTCTATGCAAATGTAATATATATTTGTATATGAATTTATGACTGATATACAAAATATTATTCCCTGGGATAAAAAATGTTCCACATTGATACCTTTTTTTGTTTTTTTACTATCTTTGCAGGCTGTTAAACAAAATAGGAATATATCAATAACAGAATATGGGATTATTACAAGAAAAGTTAAGTAAATTCAGACTCCCGCAGATGTATATGGAGAAGGGGGTTTATCCTTATTTCCGAGAAATAGACAGCCATCAGGACACAGAAGTGATGATGGACGGCAAAAAGGTGTTAATGTTTGGGTCAAACTCATATATGGGTCTGACATACGACCAAAGAATTATTAATGCAGCAATAGAAGCTACTCGCAAGTACGGTACCGGATGTGCCGGTTCCAGACTTCTTAACGGAACTCTTGACATTCATGTACAGTTAGAGAAGGAACTTGCTGAATTTATTGGTAAAGATGAGGCTCTATGTTTCTCTACAGGTTTCACTGTAAACGAAGGTGTAATACCTCAGCTTGTAGGACGTGGCGACTATATCATATGCGATGACCGTGACCACGCATCAATAGTTGACGGAAGACGTCTTACATTTGCTACTCAGCTGAAGTACAAGCACAATGACATGGAAGCACTGGAAAAAGAACTTCAGAAATGTGAACCAGACGCTATCAAACTGATAGTAGTTGATAGTGTATTCTCCATGGAGGGCGACTTGGCCAACTTGCCTGAAATAATCCGCCTTAAGAAAAAATACAATGCTACAGTTTATGTGGATGAAGCTCACGGAGTTGGTGTATTCGGACGTAACGGACGTGGTGTATGCGACCATTTCGGATTGACAGACGAAGTGGATATCATAATGGGTACATTCAGTAAATCATTGGCATCAATCGGTGGGTTCGTTGCTGCAGATAAAGACATTATCAACTGGTTGCGTCATAATGCACGTTCATACATATTCCAGGCAAGTAGCACACCTGCAGCTACAGCAGCTGCCATTGAAGCTCTTCATATATTGAAGACAGAACCTGAACGCCAGGAAAGACTATGGGACATTACAAACTATGCTTTGAAACGCTTCCGTGAATGTGGTTTCGAAATAGGCGATACAGAAAGTCCTATCATACCATTATATGTTCGCGATACAGACAAGACATTCCTTGTAACAAAGATGGCTTTCGATGAAGGTGTTTTCATCAACCCTGTAATACCTCCTGCATGTGCACCTCAAGACACACTTGTAAGATTTGCACTCATGGCAACTCATACAAAAGAGCAGATTGATTATGCTATAGACAAACTGCTTAAATGCTTCAAGGAACTTGAAATAATAAAATAATACTAGATAAAAATAACAGAGGCTGTCTCAAGGTAAAATCCTTTAAGACAGCCTCTTTGCTTTTTTGTTGTATTCAATTATTTCATCTTCAAGCCTCTTTAAATCTGATATATCAGTTCATATAAGAGGTCAATTCTCCGGCAGTAACATTCTTTGCCACTATTACACCCTCACTATCAATAAGATAGTTGGCAAATCCGTCTCTAAGTCCAAACTCCTTAAAGATTTCCGAAGTTCTACCGTCTGTTTCAACATAACAAAGATCCGACTTCAACTGATCTTGTTCTACAGCCGCACGAAAAACAGATTCATAACGGTCCATTGAAACAGAAATCATCTTTATTCGGTCTGAATTCTGCAATGCATGACATAACTCAGCATTCTTCATTCTAGACTTGGCGTCATAACCCGCCCAAAAGCTCAACAAAGTATATTTGCCATTATCGGCACGCAGGTCGAGCGTCTGCGTTTTAAATTCAAGAACTGGCATCGGTGTTTCATCGCCTGGCACCAGCTTCTCTGTAGGATCTTTCTTCTCCATAAAAGAAAAAGAAAGCAAGGAACTGAATACTAATACAACAAAAATCGGCTTTACACTTTTAATCATGTAATGTGATTTTGGTTAATACTATCCGAGACTGCCCTTCACAGTGATTTCACCTCGGAACATTAATTATTACGCTAATATCCATCACGGATATCAAAAAATAAGCGTATTCTTATTCTGAAATCGTTGCAAAGATAAGCATTTTTTACCTAACCACCTAAGTTTTATCTTATTTTTTATGTTATTCAACATATTTTCCCTCATTTACTACATTGAGAAGACATATTATTTTATATATAAAACCATAAAAAATCATGCATATATGGCTTATAAGCCATAATTTGATTAACTTTGCATAGAAAAACCCGAATGATACATTTCATAAAAAAGAATAATCACCAAAATGGAATTTTCAGAATTAAATTTAGATGAAAGTGTTTTAAGCGCACTTGATACCATGAATTTCAAAGAATGTACCCCAGTACAGGAACACACTATTCCTGTTCTTTTGGAAGGACACGATTTGATAGGAGTAGCACAAACAGGTACCGGTAAGACAGCGGCCTATCTCCTACCTGTTTTAAGCAAGCTTTGCAATGGTGAATATCCTGAAGATTCCATCAACTGTATAATTATGTCTCCTACAAGAGAACTTGCGATTCAGATTGACAGGCAAATGGAAGCTTTTTCATACTTCATGCCTGTATCGGGAGTTGCTGTGTATGGAGGAAACGACGGAGTACGTTTTGAGCAGGAGAAAAAAGGGCTTACACTGGGGGCAGATGTGGTAATAGCCACCCCCGGCCGTCTAATCAGTCATCTCAGTTTAGGATACGTTGACCTGTCAAGAGTATCATTTTTTATTTTAGACGAAGCGGACAGAATGCTTGACATGGGGTTTTACGATGATATAATTCAGATTGTTAAACATTTGCCCAAAGAAAGACAAACAATAATGTTCTCCGCCACAATGCCGGAAAAAATAAGACAATTGGCGGATAATATCCTTAACAACCCTGTAGAGGTAAAACTGGCTGTTTCAAAACCTGCAGAAAAAATAATCCAGGCCGCATACGTATGCTACGAATCGCAGAAACTGGAAATTATAAAGGATTTATTCTCATCGCAACAGCCTGAAAGGGTTATTATATTTGCATCATCAAAAGTTAAAGTAAAGGAAGTAACCAAAGCTTTGTTAAGGATGAAACTCAATGTAGGCGAAATGCATTCCGACCTTGAGCAGGGACAGAGAGAAGAAATTCTTCACGAATTCAGAAACGGTAAAGTAAATATTCTAGTGGCCACAGATATAGTAGCAAGAGGTATTGACATTGACGATATACGTTTAGTAATAAACTACGATGTTCCACACGACTGTGAGGATTATGTGCACCGCATAGGACGTACGGCTCGTGCCAACAACGACGGTTGTGCCATAACATTCGTAAGCGAAACCGAACAAACTAAATTTTATCAGATAGAGAAATTCTTAGATAAAATAATCTACAAACTACAAATACCAGATCAGATAGGAGAAGGTCCGGAATATAAGCCCAAAACGACACAAAACAACAGAAAAAAAAGAAATGTGAAAAAACAGGGAGTACAAAATAGCAAAAAGAAATTTTCAAAAAAGAAAATTAGTTCATAGAATAATCCGACACTAAAATAACATTAAAAGCTTCATGGATAAAAAACCGTGAAGCTTTTAATGTTTAATAAATCCACAATCAATTGTAGAAAAACTCCACACAGAAGATTGAATATATTCTCAAGAGAAGACAATCACCCTTGAAAATCAAGCAAATACAAAATCCCATGATTATGGCATACTATTTGATATTATATATCATGACAACAATAAACTAAATTTATACACTTATGAGAACGACATTAACAGTAATAATGATGGTATTGGGATTTGGTAACACATTTGCATACACCCCTTCAAACACAAACGAAAAAAGTACAACTGAAAAAACTTATAAATCTTTCACCAATATAGATATTAATGAACTACCATCCGAAGTACAAGAAGTCTTATTCTTCGATTTTAAAGATTACATTGTAAAAACTGCCGACGTAAAAAAATACAATGGAACAAAAATATACAAGATTACTTTATTGGATATAGAAAATTATGAATATACAATCTATATCAACGAAAAAGGAATAATATTGGAATGACATAATCTAAATATAATAATGAAACATACCCGTCCAGACAATAAACTTAACTCTGGATGGGTATTTTTTTTCTTAAAGTATTAAATTTGTACCCAAACTTAAAAAAATAGCATAAACTGTGTATGGAACTAATATATTTACACCACAGCGGTTTTGTCATTTTAATGAACAACAGCACAATAGTCATTGATTATTTCGAGGATTCATTTTCTGAGAAAAATGGAATACTGCACAATGATATACTAAATAGAAATGGCAAGATGTATGTACTTTCAAGCCATTTCCACGCCGATCATTTCAATAAAGAGATTTTTGAATGGGGAAAAAACAAAAGCGACATTACATACATACTGTCGAACGATATACGCAGAAAGAGAAACATTCCAAGAGATTCGGCATCATGGTTAAAAAAGGGAGAAGAATATAATGATAACAATATAAAGATAAAGGCTTTTGGATCTACAGACGTAGGAATCTCATTTCTCATAGAAACTGAAGGGAAAACCATCTTTCATGCAGGAGATTTAAACAACTGGCATTGGATGGATGAAAGCCATGAAGATGAATGGAAAAGAGATGAAAAGAAATTTCTGGACGAAATAAAAGTAATATCAAATGATTACAAAAATATTGACCTCGTACTATTCCCAATCGACCCTCGTCTTGGGAGTGAATATATGAGAGGCGGGAAACAATTCATAGACTTAATAAAACCAACTGTGTTCATTCCCATGCATTTCTGGAACGATTATGTATCAGCAAACAGATTCCAGCAATACGCAATCAGCAAAGGAATAGATTCCCCCGAAATCAACTGTCGTGGGCAAATCTTCCACAATATATTATAACCATTAAAGAAATAAAGAAAATGAAAGTAAAAGGACATTTTGACCATTTTAACATCAATGTAACCAACCTGGAAAGAAGTCTCAAGTTCTACGAAGAAGCATTAGGATTGACCGAAGCGAGCAGAAAAGTAGCTGCTGACGGCTCATTCATACTGGTATACCTTACAGATAAATGCTCTGATTTCTTGCTTGAACTTACATGGTTAAGAGATCATACAGAAGCATATGAATTAGGTGAAAACGAAAGTCATCTGTGTATCAGAGTAGAAGGTGATTATGATGAAGTAAGGAAATTCCACAAAGAAATGGGATGTGTTTGCTTTGAAAACGAATCTATGGGATTATATTTTATCAACGATCCGGATGACTACTGGATTGAGATACTTCCTGTAAAATAAGTAGTGTAAAATAAAAATAACGGACGGTCTGCCGCCCGTTATTTTTGGAGTTTCACATAGCCAAGTCTTGTATATCTGACTCCTCTGTTTTCATAATGGGACATCACTTTGGCCGACAGTATATGTAATTCCTCCCCCTTTTCTACAACCCTGGAATGGCAACTTAATTCATTGGGCGAAAGACTTCTTCCGGAAGCCTTAACCAGAAAAACAAACCTGTTCCCATCCAAATCGGCAGCCAATATATTTTGGTCAACATAATAATCTGCTTTATAGGTATCTACCTGCCTTCTTACATTGATAACCTTAAGACACAGTCCCTTTAATTTTTCTCCTTTCTCCCCTACATAGTTACTTACAGACGAAATTCTGTTTTTATGAACCGTAATTTCAAAATGAACAACAGAGAATAGCCTTGCCAAATATATCAATTTGTCAAAACGGTCCGTCTCAGGCTTGAATTTATTTGCCAGCCACAAGATATAAGAAGGCTCCACATAATATATTTCAGCCAAACGTTTTCCACGATATTTTCCAAAAGATATTATATCATCGGTACGTCCATAACAAGCTTCAAATTCCGAATTATCAGAACAAACCAAACGCACATTACAGTTTTGAAGCATCATCATAGCCCGTTCAATTGCAGCCTGAAAAGTAACAGCCAGTGTTCTCACAAACAATGGTTGCTCATTAGGGAACAATCTCCACAAAGCATAATACGGTCTGAAATCAGTAGCCATACTTATAGCATACATTCCACTTGCTGATGTTCTACTGTAATTGAATTTATCAAGAATACTTGTATCATGCATAAATCCTCCTCCCATCTTAGTTTATGCAATGTAATAAAAATATCATAAATATACAAGTGCAACTAATAAAAAAACCGACAAATCCATTACAGATATGTCGGTTAGATATAATATTTCTATTTTCTTATTATCTCAATCTCTCATATGCTTTTACAAGCATTTCATCTTTTCCTATTGCACGGATAGCAAGCCAATCAAGAATTATACCTATAAAAGGCAGACATACTATCCATGAAGGAACAAATGTAGCTTCTCCTTTCAACATAAATACAAATGACACCATTGCCACATAGTAACCTATCTTAAGGATAATATTGAAAAGGGTAAATCTAATCTGCAACATTCTCTTTTTATACAAAAATACAGTAACAATAGATATTATAGCCGAAATCATCTGTATTGCAAACAAAGCCCATGGCTTATAATCCTCTGTACCATCCATTGCCACCAAAGAAAGATTCGTAAATTCAGTTATAGAATTATCAGTCCCCACGAAGCTTCCTATAGGATTAGACATGACGATAAGTGAAAGAATTGCTACTATTAGTAAATATACTGATTGAATACGTTGTATCATAAGTCTATTAATTATCAGATTAACAATAAAAAAGCCGCTCCTCTTCGAAACGGCCTTATATCCTTTCAGAAATACTACGAGGCTCTTATTTAAGTTTTTCTATTTCCTTAGCAGGATTTCTGTAATAAACCTTTCCCTCCATATACTCCTGAGTTGCAATCAATGTTGGCTTAGGAAGTTTCTCATAATAACGGGAAATCTCAATTTGCTCTCTATTCTCAAAAACTTCTTCAAGATTATCATTGTAAGATGCGAATTCCTGAAGTTTCTTTGAAAGATCGTTTTTCATTTCAACCGCAATCTGGTTAGCGCGCTTGCCTATAATTGCAACAGTTTCATATACATTACCTGTGTCTTCACACAGTTCCATCATGTTACGTGTTACGGTGTTGGTAGGAGCATTTGATTTTTTGTAATCCATAATTCGATATTTAATTATAAATGTTTTAATATTCTTCTTCAACAGAGCCTACAAATTTGCTGGCTTCCTTAAATATATTTTCAACTTCCTTCATGTACTTACTTTCAGGAAACTCGTTTTTAAATGCATAATACTCATCGATAGTTTCACGCATACGGTCTTCCTTCTTTTCAAGCACACTTTCGCGAGCCATATCATATTTGGCACGAAGAATCAGTATAGACAAATCCTCACGAAGCTTGGTATATGGATATTCTTTAAGAATGTTCTGTGCAGTAACCACGGCAGCCAGATAATTATTACCCGTACTTGTCTGCGACATATTTCCGGTGTACGATCCTAAATCATAGTAAAGCTTCGCAGAAAGATATTCTTTCTCAACCAGCTTGTCCTGAAGTTCGAAAATCATATTCTGCGCTATCTCATGGCGTTCTGTGCCAGGAAAATACTCCATATACATCTGCAATTCCTGTATAGCCTTGTAAGTACTACTCTGATCAAGTCTTGGCTCAGGAGTATCCAGATAAAGAGCTTTTCCAGAATTAAATCTGGCCAGTTCTGTATAAGTACCGCGGGGATAAGTTGTGTAATATGTATTGAAATAATGTGATGCAGTAACGTAGTCACCCTGATTAAAATATGTCATTGCCAACATGTACAAAGACTCTTCACCAAACCTCGTTCCCTTCATTATAGGAATAAGTTCTTCCAGAACAGTAGCAGCCTTACTATTCTGTCCTTTGGCAAAATATGCTTTTGCAGCTTCATATTTATATTCATAATCCGTACTCTTTAGTACGTTATTATACTCTCCACAAGAACTTAATAATCCTGCAGAAAGAAGAACCATTACAATATACTTTTTCATATTTATAAAAATAGTTCTGCAAAATTACTGTTTTATTGCGAATAATACAACATGAAATTCAATTTTAATGATATTTTTAGCTATAACAATCCGATAAAGCAAATATTTATGTACTTTTACACAATAAATATACTTCAAATTATGAATTTCGAACTTATATCAGAATATAAACCTACGGGTGACCAGCCGGAAGCTATAAAACAATTGACAGAAGGCCTGAATAACGGTACTAAGGCACAAACATTGCTTGGAGTAACAGGATCTGGAAAGACATTTACCATAGCCAATGTCATAAAGGAAATAAACAAACCAACACTTATATTAAGTCATAACAAAACATTAGCGGCGCAGCTGTATGGTGAATTCAAACATTTCTTCCCTAACAACGCGGTTGAGTATTATGTGTCCTACTACGACTACTACCAACCGGAGGCCTATCTTCCATCAACAGACACTTATATAGAAAAAGACCTTGCAATAAATGACGAAATAGACAAACTGAGACTTGCAGCAACATCAGCACTCCTTTCAGGAAGGAAGGATGTAATCGTAGTATCTTCTGTATCATGTATTTACGGTATGGGAAATCCGTCTGACTTCTATGATAATGTGATAGAAATAAAGCGTGGGAAATTAATTGACAGAAATGTATTTCTACGTCGCCTGGTAGACAGCCTTTACGTAAGAAATGACATAGAATTGAATCGTGGAAATTTTAGGGTCAAGGGAGACACGATAGACATATATCTTGCATACTCGGACAATATCCTGAGAGTGATGTTCTGGGACGATGAAATTGATTCTATAGAAGAAATTGATCCTATTTCCGGACATAAGATGGCTGATTTTGATGAATATAAGATTTATCCGGCCAATCTGTTTATGACCACCAAGGAAAGCACTTTAAGGGCTATTCATCAGATAGAAGACGATTTGACAAAACAAGTGGCTTTCTTCGAAGAATCCGGCAAATTCCTGGAGGCCAAAAGAATATATGAAAGAGTGACGTATGACATGGAGATGATAAGAGAACTTGGACATTGCTCCGGTATAGAAAACTACTCACGATATTTCGACGGGCGCGAAGCAGGTACCCGCCCCTACTGCCTGCTGGATTTTTTTCCAAAAGATTTTCTCCTTGTTATTGACGAAAGCCATGTCAGTGTACCACAAATCAGAGCAATGTACGGAGGCGACAGAGCCAGAAAGAAAAACCTTGTGGAATATGGATTCAGACTTCCTGCAGCCATGGATAACAGACCGCTCAAATTCGAAGAGTTTGAAGAAATGGTAAATCAGGTTATATATGTCAGCGCAACACCAGCAGATTATGAGCTTATCCAAAGTGAAGGTATCGTAGTAGACCAGGTAATACGCCCCACAGGATTACTTGACCCTATAATCGAGGTACGCCCGAGTTTGAACCAGATTGATGACCTGATGGAAGAGATTCAGCTGAGGATTGAAGCTAACGAACGTGTGCTCGTTACAACACTTACCAAACGAATGGCTGAGGAACTTTCTGAATATCTTCTTAACAACGGGATAAAATGCAGCTATATCCATAGCGATGTGGATACGCTGGAACGCGTTAAGATTATGGATGAACTTAGACAAGGTATTCACGACGTGCTTATTGGAGTAAACCTTCTTCGTGAAGGCCTTGATCTACCTGAGGTATCGCTTGTTGCCATACTAGATGCCGACAAAGAAGGTTTCCTTCGTTCACACCGTTCACTCACACAGACTGCGGGACGTGCTGCAAGAAACGTAAACGGAAAAGTAATAATGTATGCAGATAAGATTACCGAAAGCATGCAACTTACTATAGACGAAACAAACCGTCGTCGCGAAAAACAGCTGGCCTATAATCAGGAGCATGGAATAACCCCTCAACAGATCAAGAAAGTCAGGACGCAAATACTTGGAGATAAAGACAGTAGCACTGAAATTAAAGATAATGCACCAAAAGCTTATGCCGAACAGGCAGAAGCATCATTCGCAGCTGCAGATCCTATAGTTCAGTACATGTCGAAAGAGCAACTCAAGAAAAGTATCGAACGCACAAGGAAACTCATGCAGGACGCTGCAAAAAATCTCGACTTTATCGAAGCTGCTCAATATCGAGATGAGCTTATTAAATTGGAAGATATGCTGAAAACGAAGTAATATTCAGTAGCACATAATCTGGAAAAGATCTAAAAAGGTTCCATAAATGTAGCTATACTTACTAAAAGACATAATAACAGCCACGAAAAAATATAATTAAAATTACTTTTTTCGTGGCTATTATTTTCTACTTATCCTGCATAAGACTTTGCAGTTTTCCGGATAAAAGGAATAATACTACAGCTGCAGTACCACTCATAAAAACAAATAAGAGAAAGAAATCATACAGATTTTCCACCTGATATCCTAAACAACTCTTTGCAACTCCACCTTCAGGATAATATCCACTCAACATGCCCGCCATTTTATTCGCTGCAGAAGTACTAAGATACCACACACCCATCAGGAGAGAAGAAAATCTTGCGGGAGAAAGTTTATAAACCAACGACAGTCCTATCGGAGCAAGACACAACTCTCCCATAGTATGGATAAAATATAATCCTGTAAGCCATATCATACTCACCTTTACTCCCGGCTCTACATCTTTAACACCGAAAGCAATGAACAGATACCCCATAGCTAAAAGGAAAAGTCCGATGGCTTGTTTTCTTACTGAACTAGGTTCTATTCCATTCTTGCCAAGGAAAGACCACAGACCTGCAAACACGGGAGCCAAAATCACCAACATGATTGGATTGAATGATTGGAAATAAGCTGCCGGCATCTCCCATCCTCCAATGTTACGGTCTGTCTGCTCATCAGCAAAGAATGTCAATGAAGCTCCGGCCTGTTCGTATGCAGCCCAAAAGAAGATCACAAAGAATGCTATGATATAGATAATTCCAATCTTTATCTTTTCACTGCGATTAAGACTATGATCTGTTATTATCAGTATAGGCATCACTATCACAGTGGCATATATAAGCGCACCTATCCAATCAGCACCGGAAAATATATTTCCTCCTGCAGAAGTCTGATTTCCCATTATACAATCCCAATTTACAGAAAAAAGGAGTGTCAGTACCACTGTAGAGATTATCGCTACAATACTTCTTGCCGAAAGCCATCCACCATCATTATCTGCCGATTGTAAATTGTCATTCTTTTTTTGAGGTGCAATTCCTACAGGATTACCATCAGGATCGCAGATATATTTGTTCTTGAATATCTGAAAAACAACGGCTCCTAAAATCATACCGATACATGCTGCCAGAAATCCCCATTTAAAATCTTCCGGATGTCCGGTATTTCCTATCAGTCCGCAAATAAGCGGAGCAAAAGTAGAACCTACATTTACTCCCATATAGAAGATAGTAAAAGCTGAATCCTTACGCTTGTCATTGTCAGAATACAGACGGCCAACCATTGTAGATATATTAGGCTTGAAAAATCCGTTACCCATTATCAGTAGTCCTAAGCCACAGAACATCAGCCATTTTGCCACATCAACATGATGAAAATAACATGCACTTAGAAATAACAGGAACTGTCCTACCGCCATTACCAACGCACCAACAACAATTGACCTTCGGTTTCCCCAATATTTATCGGCAATATATCCCCCAATAAGTGGAGTCAGATAAACAAGTCCTGTGTAACTGCCATAAACCTGCGAGGCAAACTCTTTATCAAAGAGCAGTGCCTGAACCATATAAAGCATAAACAAGGCACGCATGCCATAATAACTGAAACGTTCCCACATTTCAGTCACAAAAAGAAGATACAATCCTTTGGGATGCCCTTTACTATTGTTTGTCACTTCCGTACTGTTCATCTTATTTTATCCCAAGTTTCTTCTTCAGTTCTTTACTCAAAGCATCCTTGTGCATCATTACATAAACAGTCTTGGCACGCACAAAGCTTTCAGACATATTGATATATCCACCAAAACGGTTTCTCTCAGTTCCCCATGAATTCTTTGTTATATAATATTTTGTACCGTTCTGGTCTTTTGTCAACCCAGTAATATGCATCAGATGATCGTCTGTAGTAACAAACGATTCATAACCTTCTTGCCTTATTTCAGGAGTAACATTTACTTCCGGATAAGGATGCTCGAATTTATATACTTCTTCCAGTCTTTCACCTGTTTTCATATTTTCAAAGCGTGCCCTGTCTGTCTGACTGTAATCATCCATTTTTGTAACTTCAGGATTTATGGCAACACCATTGGTAAATGAGAAACCTTTCTCGCTTACATCACCGTCCCAGCATACAGTATATCCGTTCTTCAAGGCATTGTCTGTAGCATCCATCATCTCATCAAGCGGAAGATTATACATTTTAGTATGTTCCCAGTTGTCCGGAATTTCAAGTTCAAACTTCTCATAATAAGGTTTATGCGTGAAACTTGTAAGCATAACATAATCATCCATATTCAGTCCGAGACTCTCAGCAAAACTTTTCGGAGTATATTCCTTACCATTATATGTAAATGTTTCAGGAAGTTTACCCATATAAATGTCGAACAAAGTATTCATAAGCTCGTTATATTCAGGACTACGGTGTTTCATTTTTACAGCCTGTCCTGCTATTGCAGACATATAAGCTTCAAGCTCAGTATGATTATGAGTCTTTGAATCATAATTTATTCCACTATAAACTTCTTCTGGAACAATACCAACCTGCTGAAAAGCAGTCATCCAACTTGGCGAGATACTACCCTGTCCTATATTTCCTCTTCCACGACGAAGATAGTTATCAGCCAATTGATTCATATACTTTTGTCTGACAATAAACATTTCCGACAGATCATACTCACCTTTCCCCATTCTAAGCAACTCTGACTCCATAAAAGATGTAGTTGCAAAACACCAGCATGTTCCTGTTGCTGCCTGATTCTTTACTGAAGTAGCCTTGTTTGAAACTATGTCTGTAAACTGATACCCATTACCCTCTTGTGCCATAACGGCAGATGCAGCAGCCATTAATGCTACAAATGTCAAGTTTCTTACTCTCATCTCTCTATTTTTTAATGTCAAAAAATAATATTTATTTACATAATGAATTTTTCGTTTGCAAATATACGCAAAGCCGGGAGCAGAGTCAAGCGAAAAACACAGTTTTTCAAACTAAAATGTGTAGAGACACATAATTAGGCCCTATAAGTCATCAATCTTTTCTTGTGTTTGGACTGATAAAACCAAACTCCAATGATATCGGCCAAAGCCCAACCTATAGGAACTGACCACCATATACCGGTATAACCAATGGCAGGAACAGAAGCCAGAAAATATGCCAATGCTACACGTGTTCCTAAAGAAACAACGGTCAGCACAACAGACATTGACGGCAATGCGACAGCCCTATAATAACCGTAAAGAAGGAACAAATAGCCTATGCCTACATAGAAACTTCCTTCAATGCGAAGATACTCCACACCTATATTGATAATGTCAGTCTCTTCAGGCGAAACAAAGAAAGCCATAAGCCAAGGTGACAGCATAAAGACCAGAAACGAAACAAAAATAGAAAACGCCGTAGTAATACACACAGCAATACGAATTCCTCGGCGGATACGTTCCACACGTCCTGCCCCAAAATTCTGCGCTATAAATGTGGAAAAGGCGTTTCCAAAATCCTGTACAGGCATATAGGCAAAAGAATCTATCCTTACTGCTGCTGCAAATGCCGCCATTACGGCTGTACCGAAACTGTTTACAAGACCTTGCACCATTAGAATACCGAAATTCATAACAGACTGTTGTACTCCAGTTAAAAATGAATATGATGTAATTCTTGCCAATGACTGCTTACTGATAATACAGTCCGTACGTTTCAGACGCAATTCAGGAAAGTGCTTGTAAGTATACAAACAAAGTCCTAAAGAACCTATAACTTGAGAAATCACCGTGGCGAGAGCTGCACCTTCAACTCCCATATCCAGTATAACCATCATCAAGACATCAAGGAGTATATTCAGAACAACCGAAACAATCAGAAAGACCAATGGTACAACAGAATTTCCTACCGCACGAAGGAGAAAAGCATAAAAGTTGTACACACAGACTGGAATCATCCCTAAGAAAATAATGAAAAGATAATCATAAACCATCCGCTCCACTTCAGGCGGTGTCTGTAAGATACGTATTATAGGCGAAAGAAAAACTACGGAGCAAACGTTAAGAAACAATGTTACACCTCCTATGAGCACTATCGATGAAAATATACTCCGGCGCATTTCTCCGAAATCATTAGAACCATACTGCATGGAGAAAACAGCACTGCAACCCATACACAGCCCTATAAAAACCGAAGTAATGAATACAATGAGTGCATACGATGAGCCTACTGCCGCCAGGGCATCTGCTCCCAAAACTCTACCTACAATTAATGTATCAGCTATATTATAACACTGTTGTAAAAGATTACCCAACATCAACGGAAAAGCAAAACGCAACATTGCCCCTGTTATACTCCCGTTTATAAGATCTTCCTTACCAAAATTCATATTATTAAATCAGCCTAACTATAATCTTTCCTGAATACAAAGTAAATATAATTTTTCCGTAAGGACAACAAAAAAAGTCTCCGCAACATATACTTGCTGCGGAGACTTCATATAGTTTTTATCGTTAATTACTTCTTTTCGATATCGATACCTTTGTTACGAAGAGTCATACCCATAAGTTTCAAGTAATCTGAGTACTGCTTTTCATTTAAAGTATTTTTCATCAACTTCAAATTGCCATAAACAGCCTTGCGAACTTTTTCGTCCTGACCTTCTTTTGCTCTATTAGCCATTTTCATTTCTGCTTCAAAATAATCGCAGATATCTGCAACTTCTGCACTCTGTTCTGAAGAAAGTTTAAGATATTTTCCTAACTGAGTTTTGTTGATTGTACCATTCCACTTTTCTGTAGTAGTTGTTTGGTTACCGTTTGCGAATACTGTTGCAGAAAGTGCCAATGCGGCGATAAATGTTAATCCTGATTTCATAATACCTAATGTTTAATTTTTGTTGTTACCTAAAATACAATCTTTTCTTGATTGCCTTAATTTAATCTCATTTTGGTAAGTTTTCCTATATCCTTACCTTTCATTTAGCTTAAGCCTTTTTCTTTTTACCGATACAAAGATAAGCATGTTCTCAGTAACGAAAAAACAAATGACAGAAAATCTTCAAAATCTACGTCATTTGTTGATATGCATCAAGAGTTTAACAGAAATTTGAACAATAACAGGATTTTATTGTTAATGTAATACATATATAATAAAAGAGCCCGATACATCAGCGTATCGGGCTCTTCTCCATATATAACTCTTAGAAATATTATCCTCCGAAGTTATCGTACATAATTGATGATGGTTCAACACCAAGACTGTCAAGCATCTTGACAACTGCGTTAGACATCGGACCAGGACCACACATGTAGTATTCAATATCTTCAGGAGCTTCGTGGTTCTTCAGGTAAGTTTCAAGCATAACCTGATGAACGAATCCCGGAGTATATTTAACTCCTGCAGCATCAGCAGCTGGATCAGGACGGTCGAGTGCAAGATGGAAGTGGAAGTTAGGGAAGTCTTTTTCAAGTCCCAGGAAGTCTTCAAGATAGAACACTTCGTTCAAAGCACGTGCACCGTAGAAGTAGTGAAGTTCACGATCTGTAGTATGCAGAGTACGTGTCATATGCATAATCTGAGCACGCAAAGGAGCCATACCGGCACCACCACCTACCCAAATCATTTCCTTCTTAGAATCGAAGATTGGATGGAAGTCACCGTAAGGACCACTCATCAATACCTTGTCGCCTGGTTTCAGAGTAAAGATATATGAAGAAGCGATACCAGGATTTACATCCATGAATCCACTCTTATCAGCCTTCATAGGAGGAGTAGCGATACGTACTGTCAACATGAATACATCACCTTCTGCAGGATAGTTGGCCATAGAGTAAGCACGGATAGTTTCTTCTTCGTTCTTACATTTCAAGCCGAACAAACCGAATTTTTCCCATGCAGGAAGATATTCGTCACCGATAAGGCTCTTGTCGATATCCTTGTTGTAATCCATTTCGAATTTAGGTATCTTAATCTGTGCGTATGAACCTGGGATAAAGTCCATGTGAGCACCTTTAGGCAACTGCACCTTGAATTCCTTGATAAATGTAGCCACGTTCTTGTTAGAGATAACTGTACATTCGTATTCCTTAACACCCATTACTGATTCAGGAACCTTGATTGACATATCACCTTTAACTTTTACCTGGCAACCAAGACGCCAGTGGTCTTTCTGCTGCTTACGGCTGAAGTGGCTGACTTCTGAAGGAAGAATTTCGCCACCGCCTTCTACAACCTGACATTTGCACTGTCCGCAAGAACCTTTACCACCACATGCTGAAGGAAGGAACACGTTGTTCACAGCCAGTGTATTCAGCAGTGTAGAACCAGATTCAACTTCCAACTGGTTTTCACCGTTTACAGTAACTTTCACTTTACCTGAAGAAACAAGAAAGTTCTTTGCAACCAGAAGGATTACTACCAACACCAGAATAGTCACGAGGAATACTCCAATGCTTGCTAAAATAAAATTCATATCCATTGTCTTATTCCTTTCTTTATTAGATGTTCAAACCAGAGAAACACATAAATGCCATTGCCATCAGACCTACTACGATGAATGTGATACCCAAACCTCTAAGTGGAGCAGGTACATCAGAGTAAGCCATCTTTTCGCGGATAGCGGCAAGACCTACGATAGCAAGCAACCAACCAAGACCAGAACCAAGTGCATAAGAGATAGCGTCTGCTACTCCACCGATGAACTTAGGATCAGATGGTGCAAGAGTAATACGCTGCTGCATGAAGAGCGAAGCACCCATGATGGCACAGTTAACAGCGATAAGTGGAAGGAAGATACCCAATGATGCATAAAGCGACGGGCTGAATTTTTCCACAATCATTTCCACCAACTGTACGATAGCAGCGATAACGGCAATAAAGAGGATAAAGCTAAGGAAGCTCAAGTCAATACCAAGAATACCGTCGGCAGCCAAAACCTTAGTCTGAAGCAGGTAGTTTAAAGGAAGTGTAACTACAAGCACGAATGTCACGGCAATACCAAGTCCGAGCGCAGTCTTCACATTCTTCGAAACAGCAAGGTATGAACACATACCAAGGAAGAACGCGAATATCATATTGTCCACAAATATAGAGCGGACGAATAAACTCAATAAATGTTCCATATTATACAATTAATATTTTTTATTCAACACCCTATTATTTTTCCTGCAACTCTTTATGTTTAGCACGCTGATACCAGATAAGGCATGCTACGATAATCAGAGCCATAGGAGGCATCAACATCATACCGTTGTTTACATAGCCTGCATCCTTAAGCCACTGATAGTTCAGGATATTGAAGCCAAGCAGTGTTCCTGAACCGAGAAGTTCGCGGAAGAAAGCTACGATGATAAGAATCTTGGCATATCCAAGACCGTTACCGATACCGTCAAGACATGATTCCCAAGGACCGTTTGCCATAGCGAATGCTTCAAGACGTCCCATCAGGATACAGTTAGTAATGATAAGACCTACGTATACTGAAAGCTGTACGCTCACATCGTATGCAAAAGCCTTCAACAGTTCACTGACGATAGTTACCAAAGCGGCAACAACCACCAGCTGAACGATAATACGGATACGGTTAGGAATAGTCTTACGCAACAAAGAAATCACTACGTTTGAGAAAGCTGTAATGATAGTTACAGAAAGACCCATAACGATAGCCGGTTCCAGTTTAGAGGTAACGGCCAATGCTGAACAGATACCCAAAACCTGTACAGTCACAGGGTTGTTCATGTTTAAAGGAGTAGAAAATACTTCTTTATTCTTAGCTGAAAATAATTTTCCCATTGTTCGTCTCCCTCCTATTATTTAGTAGTTAAAAATTTAGTGTACTGGGCCATGCAGTTCTTAAGCATAGCATCAACACCGTTTGAAGTGATTGTACCACCTGAGATACCGTCTACTTCGAATTCAGGATTTGCCACCTTACCGTTCTTGACAACGCTCAATGCAACACTTTCACCTTCCATTACGTGCTTGCCTACGAACAGACTCTGGAAGTGAGGCAATGCGATTTCAGCACCAAGACCCGGAGTTTCAGATGCATGAGAGAAGTATGTACCAAATATTGTGTTCTTGTCTTCATCAAGTGCTACATAGCCCCAGATAGCGCCCCAAAGTCCGGCACCGTAAACAGGAACAACGTATTTAGTCTTACCGTCGATTTCACATACGAATACGTGAGCACGACCGTTTTCCTTGAATTCTTTTTCGTAAGCTGTTACGAATTTGCCGTCATATTCTTTCAAAGAACCGTCTTCAGCAACGATCATATCAGACTTAACTACCTTGCTGAACTCAGCGTCAGCATCTTTAACTTCTGTAATACCCAAAGAAGAAAGAATCTGTTTCTTAGTGTCGAGTTCAACGTTCTTACCCTGAAGGTCACGCAAAGACGAGTTTACGAAAGCCAGCAGGAATGCTACGATAACAACCATTACCGAAGCATAAATTATAGTATATGAGTTACTATTAGTATTCATTGTTTTCGGTTTTTATTTGTTAGACATAGCACGTTTTGCACGACGTGAAATATTGTTCTCAACGATTACATAGTCAATCAGCGGAGCGAAGATGTTCATCAACAGGATAGCAAGCATCATACCTTCCGGATAACCTGGGTTCAACACACGGATGATGATAGCCATCATACCGATGAGCAGACCGTAGATGAACTTACCGTTCTCAGTACGTGAAGATGTAACAGGGTCTGTAGCCATGAACACTGCACCGAAGCAGAAACCACCGGCACACAAGTGCATGTACCAAGGCATGTTGGCCATAGCTGTATCAGGACCTGCAACATTGAATATCCAAGCCATCAACGCACCACCTACGAATACTGAAATCATTGTCTTCCAGCTTGCTACGCCTGTCCACAACAGGATAACGGCACCGATAGCAATTGCGATAACTGAAGTTTCACCGATTGAACCAGGGATGAAACCGAAAATCATATCGCTCAAAGAAGCAGATATAGGAGTTTCAGTAGCAGCCTGACCAAGAGGAGTTGCAGCAGTCAAGGCGTCGATGTCTTTACCAAGACCGAAGATGCTGTTGCTTGACACCCATACAGTGTCACCAGACATCTTAGTAGGATAAGCAAAGAACAGGAATGCACGTGTAATCAATGCAGGGTTAAAGATGTTCATACCTGTACCACCGAATACTTCCTTAGCGAATATTACAGAGAATGCTGTTGCTACGGCAAGCATCCACAACGGACAGTCAACAGGAACAATCATAGGAATCAACATACCTGAAACAAGGAAACCTTCCTGAATTTCTTCCTTCTTCCACTGAGCTACAACGAACTCGATTCCAAGACCTACAACGTATGAAACGATGATTTTTGGCAATACGGCAAGAAAACCGTAACCGAATTTCTGAATGAAGCTACCTTCGATACCTGCAAAAGCATAATGCTGGTAACCTACGTTATACATACCGAACAGCAATGCCGGTATAAGCGCAATAACCACGATAGACATGATACGTTTGCTGTCTATAGCGTCGTGGATGTGCGTACCAGTCTTCGATGTAGTATTCGGAACGAAAAGGAATGTTTCGAAACCGTCGAATACAGAACGGAAAGCCTGGTATTTGCCGCCCTCTTCAAAGTTTGGCTTTATCTTATCGATATAATTTCTTAACGCTTTCATTATTATTTATATTCTTATATACACATTATATATATTAACACATTTCACGACGGAGCATGTCAAGACCTTCGCGAACGATACGCTGAAGTTCCATCTTAGAAGAACATACGAACTCGCAAAGAGCGAAATCTTCAGGAGCTACTTCGTAAATACCGAGCTGTTCCATGCGGTCGATATCACCGGCAATGATAGCCTTGATAAGATACTCAGGAAGAATATCCATAGGAAGTACGCGGTCGTATTCGTTTGACATAATCATGTGACGTTCTCCACCTTTGATACGAGCGTCAAGAGTATATTCTTTCTTGCCCATCAACCAGCTGAAATATGAGTGGCTTGTACTGAACTCGTTGAAACGAGGCATGATCCATCCCAACATTTCGTGAACATCGTTACCTTCAGGGATTACAGTTACCTGACTGTGGAATGCGCCAAGGAAACCGTTGGCAGGAATCTGTTTTCCTGTCAAAGGATTACCGCTGATGTAGCGAAGTTCCTTATCCTTATTTACATTACCTGCAAGGATGTCTGTAAGCAGAGCACCAACTTTCAGTTTGCAGTAAGCCGGTTTCTTAACTTCAGAACCTGTGATAGCTACTGTACGAGTCATATCAACACGTCCTGTGTTCATCAAACGTCCGATGAAGATTACAGCCTGTGGGTCGATAGTCCAAACAGTTTCACCTTTGTTTACAGGAGCAATGTTATTGATCTGTACACCAACATTACCTGCAGGGTGAGGTCCGTCGAAAGCAGTAACAGTAACGTTCTTAGCCTGTGTAAGAGCTGCTGACTTCTGGTTAACACTAATACTTAAATAAGTCTTGGCCAATTTAGCCAAAGCATCAAGTCCTGTCTGGAAGTTGTTTTCTTCGCCTTTCAGAGCTACTTCAAAGTCCGGAGCCAGCGGATTTGTGTCGAAAGCAGAAACGAAGATAGCTCTTGGAGCCACTGTCGGATCTGCGATTACATCGTAAGGACGCTGTCTGAAGAAAGCGAACATACCAGCATTAAGAAGTAGTTCCTTAACTGCCTCTGCACTCATGGCAGATACGTTCTGCTTACCGAATTCTTCGTAATCCTGTTCGGCTGCTGCCTCTACAGTAATACTCATTACCTTACGTCGAGCTCCGCGCTCTACGCTTGTCACTACGCCACTAACTGGCGAAACAAATTTCAGTTCAGGATGATTCTTGTCAATAAACAAGGGTCCTCCGGCCATTACATACTCTTGTTCCTTAACGACTACCTTAGGAGTTACTCCTGTAAAGTCATCCGGTACTATAGCATAGAACCCAGGTGCCTTTACAGCCACAACTTCTGCAGCTGCCTTACCTTTCAAGTTGATGTCTAGGCCTTTACGTAATTTAATTACATTTGCCATATCGGGTTATAAAAAATGGTTTTTAAATTTTGCCGCAAAATTAAAGAAAAAATAAGTAAAAATGAACTTTTTCGTCATATAAATAAAGAATTTTTTCCTTATTTGATTTTAGTGTCTAAAAACATATTACTCAATTGCGATTTCGCTACATAGAGCTTGCATTTGTGCTTCTATGATAATTACAGCAAGAATATATTCCAATAGGCTGACATAAATCATAAACCATCAAATCATTTTCTATATATAAAGACTATTTATATATATATAC
>NZ_JADYTF010000310.1 GCF_021530995.1 Bacteroides caecigallinarum | reverse complement strand
AAGTACGAAGCCGGCCACAAGATAAGATTTCTCAGGGTCGTCGTAGACTACGACGTTGATAGGATGCAGGTGTAAAGCTGGAGACAGCAAAGCCGAGCATTACTAATTGCCCGTTGACTTTTGTTATTGCGTAACACATGAGGGTGTTATATACGTTTAGCGCTTGAAAGAATGGAGTTTTGCTAAATTGTATTTTCAGTTTGTGCTTCATGCAAGACTTGATATAGAAAAAGAAATTAAGGTGACTATAGCACGAAGGTTCCACCTCTTCCCATTCCGAACAGAGAAGTTAAGCTTCGTCACGCCGATGGTACTGCTAATTGTGGGAGAGTAGGTAGTCGCCGTTTTAGAGAGAAAGATCC
>NZ_JADYTF010000309.1 GCF_021530995.1 Bacteroides caecigallinarum | reverse complement strand
AAGGAGTTTCCATCAACTCATTCTGCATTAGCAACAATATTCCATACACGGCATTCTATGACTGGTTCAAGAAGACACAAAAGAAGGTTGTACCTGTAGAAGTGGAAGGAATTCCTGAAGAGTTGATCCAGTCAGGCAATGAAGAGCAGCATGATGTTGCTAAAGACAAGCCCAAGCGTACATCTTCCCATAAAGGAAACATCATGGTGATGATAAGAACCCGTGAGGGCTTGTGCATTCAGAAGAAAGGCTTAGACTATCAGGGGCTGAAAACACTGGTGGAGAAACTGGAGGGCTTATGCTAAGTATAAACGGACTGCATAACTTCTATTATCTTCCTGAACTTCATGACATGAGATGCAAGGCCCA
>NZ_JADYTF010000308.1 GCF_021530995.1 Bacteroides caecigallinarum | reverse complement strand
CGAAGTGCTTTTCACCTTTCCTTCACAGTACTGGTTCACTATCGGTCTCTCGGGAGTATTTAGCCTTACCGGATGGTCCCGGCTGATTCACGCAGAATTCCTCGTGTTCCGCGCTACTCAGGATACCGCTATGCTTCGTCTTGTTTCGAATACAGGACTGTCACCTTCTATGGTCGAACTTTCCAGATCGTTCTTCTCACAAGAGTTCTTGCAATGTCGTGGTCCTACAACCCCATTCATGCCGTAACATGAATGGTTTGGGCTCTTCCCCGTTCGCTCGCCACTACTGGGGGAATCATTGTTATTTTCTTTTCCTGCAGGTACTAAGATGTTTCAGTTCCCTGCGTTAGCCCCTTACATTAGTAAGGTGATATCCCTTC
>NZ_JADYTF010000307.1 GCF_021530995.1 Bacteroides caecigallinarum | reverse complement strand
GAGAAAGTCTATGAAGCCTATCAGAATCTATGGAATGTGGAACGGTCGTTTCGTATTACCAAAGGTACGCTGGATGTAAGACCGATGTTCCATTTCACGCCAAGAAGAATTGAGGCTCATGTTTGTATATGTTTCGTTGCTTTGAAAGTATACAAGGAACTTGAAAGGCTATTAAAATTGTCTGGGTGTCCGTACTCTGTAGATGAAACACTCAAGATAGCCGAGACTATAGTTACTATTGAGATTGCACGTCCGGAGAATAAAGACACTATAACAAAAACTCTCTGCCTCACAGAGGAGGAGAGAGCTATAGCGTACCTCATTGATACTGATGACTGGTTAGAGTTATGATTTGGGTGACGCAATGATAAAGTCAGGAA
>NZ_JADYTF010000306.1 GCF_021530995.1 Bacteroides caecigallinarum | reverse complement strand
TGTCGGTCTTTTCCATGCACACAATCCTGTAGTCGTGATAATAGCTCTCCATTTCCGGTTCGAACACATCGTTCACCAGGTTCAGCGAATAAACCGGCTGCAGCAGCTCATACTTCTCCTTGCCGTTAAGTTGCCTCACGTATGCCTTCGAAGCGTTGAACAGCACCCTCTGCATGAATGCCGGCGACCACAGCATCTGCATCTCCACTATGAACTGCCTTCCTCTTCTGTCCTTGCACCTCACGTCCACTATACTGTTTTTCTTCAGCGGAGTGTCCGGCACCAGCTCTGCGGGCAGATACTCCACTTCACTTATCTCCTCTTCAGGAGTCTCGAACGGCAGCAGTGCATTCAGCAGGCTGCGTACCAGATCAGGATGTT
>NZ_JADYTF010000305.1 GCF_021530995.1 Bacteroides caecigallinarum | reverse complement strand
AGGAATCAACAACAAGATAAAGGTCTTGAAGAGAGCGGCATACGGATTTAGGGATGAACGATACTTTGAGCTAAGGTTATATGCACTCCATGATTGCCGCATCACGCGAAATGTCGGATGAACCAGATTGCAGAAATAGATGCACTTCCAAATCATTACCCGACACCTGATGCACATTTAACACTAACAGTCTCTATTTCTGCGTTCTGCGTAGGTTTACATTCTGCCTTTACAACTCCCGTAAACTAATTTTGCACCAAACGTGCGACAAGAAGTCGTACAAGTAATTGTTCAGCATGATGTCTGAACCTGTTGTTCCGTCAACAGTAGCCTAAAGAGGCGTGCTTTACGAGTAATTGTTTGGTGCGAAGCCCTCTTGACAATAT
>NZ_JADYTF010000304.1 GCF_021530995.1 Bacteroides caecigallinarum | reverse complement strand
GCGGCAAAAAGGTGATAATCCGCATGAAAGTCCAACGCTATAAGTGCAAGAATCAGGATTGTGATTATGACCGTCAGGAGAGCATACCCTTTGCCACGGGTAGTTGCGGTTACACCCATCGTTTCGCAAAATATGTAGTCGACCTGTTAAGGAGCATGACCTTGAAAGACGCAGCCAATCTCCTGGGCGTATCCTGGGCTACCGTCAAGGATATCCATACGCGTCATCTTGAATACCATTACGCGCCTCCCTCCCTTGAAGGAGTAGACAGCATCGGCATAGATGAATTTGCGGTCAGGAAAGGACATGTGTACAAGACAATCGTGGTTGACCTGAAGAGTGGCCGTATTCTCTATGTCGGTAACGGCAAAGGAGCAGACGCCCTGGATGGCT
>NZ_JADYTF010000303.1 GCF_021530995.1 Bacteroides caecigallinarum | reverse complement strand
TCATCCAGCTTCTCGTTCATAAGCTTTACCACATGGAAATGGTCAAACACGTGCACCGCATTTGGGCAATTCTCATATACAGAGGAGATAAAGGCGGCAGAGAGGTCTGTTGCAATATATTTGATGTCAACACCCTTTCTTCTGACCCGTTTCCAAAAGCCGTCCAGGGCATTTGCTCCCTTGCCGTTACCGACATAAAGAATACGGCCGCTCTTCAAGTCAACCACGATTGTCTTGTACACATGCCCTCTCCTGACTGCGAATTCATCTATGCCGATGCTGTCCACTCCCTCAAGGGAAGGAGGCGCGTAATGGTATTCAAGATGACGGGTATGGATTTCCTTGACGGTATCCCAGGATACGCCCAGGAGATTAGCCGCGTCTTTCAAGGTCATGCCCCTTAACAGACC
>NZ_JADYTF010000302.1 GCF_021530995.1 Bacteroides caecigallinarum | reverse complement strand
CTGTTACTGAGTAATGGGGCGGATATCTTCGACAAGGAGTATAAGACACGGCTTGACAACGCGCTGGATATGAACAAGCCCCTGTCGCAGGCATACTACCTGAAAGAACAGCTCAGGGAAATCTGGATGCAGGTCAATAAGGACGATGCCGAAAGGGTTATGTCGGATTGGGTAAAGCAAGCCCGGGAGAGCAAAGTGCCGCAATTGGTGAAGATGGCAGCTACGGTAACGGCACACAGGACAGGCATACTCGCATGGTATGACTGCCATATATCGACCGGAAAGGTAGAAGGCATCAACAACAAGATAAAGGTCATGAAGAGAACGGCATATGGATTTAGGGATGAACGATACTTTGAATTGAGGCTATATGCACTGCATGATTGCCGCATCACGCGAAATGTCGGATGAACC
>NZ_JADYTF010000032.1 GCF_021530995.1 Bacteroides caecigallinarum | reverse complement strand
AGACCCCACGCATGATATAGAAAACTGCTGTTCATAATTGTACGTTTGCTTGTGCTTATTCAAATATACAATTTGTGCAGCGGTTTTCTTCTTTAATAAACTATCACGCGAAATGTCGGATGAACCTGCAATCTGCCTAAATCCGTTTTCCCGACCTTATGCCAATTTGTCCCATTCGAAGCCAAACTCTCAGACTGTCAGCGAGAATGCTCAAATTCGCTTTATTCTGCGTTTTATCCTATTATTTTGTGAAAAAAACACGGATTACACCGGAAAAACATCCGGCATAACCCGTGTTATATTATTTATTGAAAATCTATTTTCTGCGGGCAGTTATCCCATTATTTGCAGTTTCCTGCGCAACGAGGCTTAATCTGCTTGAAGAAATCGTTTCCTTTGTTATCAACGAGGATAAATGCAGGGAAATCTTCCACTTCAATCTTCCAGATAGCTTCCATTCCAAGTTCAGGATATTCTACGCATTCGATGCTCTTGATATTGTTCTGGGCAAGGATAGCTGCAGGACCGCCTATAGAACCGAGATAGAAACCGCCGTGCTTCTTACAAGCGTCTGTAACAGCCTGGCTACGGTTACCTTTGGCAAGCATAATCATACTGCCGCCGTGGCTCTGGAACAAATCAACGTATGGGTCCATACGTCCGGCAGTTGTAGGTCCCATAGAACCACAAGCCATACCAGCCGGAGTCTTGGCTGGACCAGCGTAATAGATAGGATGATCCTTGATATACTGTGGAAGGTCTTCACCGCGGTCAAGACGTTCTTTCAGTTTAGCGTGAGCGATATCACGGCCTACGATGATAGTACCGTTCAAAGAAAGGCGTGTAGCTACAGGATACTTGTCGAGTTCGGCAAGGATTTCCGGCATAGGACGGTTCAAGTCAATCTTAACCGCATTGCCTTCGCCAGCCTGACGCAATTCTTCCGGAATCAGTTCGCCTGGGTTTGAATCAAGTTTTTCAATCCAGATACCATCCTTGTTGATTTTACAGCGGATGTTACGGTCAGCCGAGCAAGATACTCCAAGACCTACAGGGCAAGATGCTCCGTGGCGTGGCAGACGGATGATACGTACGTCGTGTGCATAGTATTTACCTCCGAACTGTGCGCCAAGGCCGATACGGTGAGCTTCTTCCAATACCTGTTTTTCAAGTTCCACGTCGCGGAATGCGCGTCCGTATTCGTTACCTGTAGTAGGCAGGTTATCGTAGAAACGAGTAGAAGCAAGTTTCACTGTCAGCAAGTTCTTTTCAGCAGAAGTACCACCGATTACGAATGCGATATGATATGGAGGACAAGCAGCTGTACCCAAAGTCTTCATCTTTTCTACAAGGAAAGGAACAAGAGTAGCAGGATTAAGGATAGCCTTAGTTTCCTGATAGAGGTAAGTCTTGTTTGCAGAACCACCACCCTTAGTCACGCAAAGGAATTCGTATTCCATACCCTGAGTAGCTTCGATATCAATCTGTGCAGGAAGGTTGCAGCGAGTATTCACTTCTTCGTACATTGTAAGAGGAGCATTCTGAGAGTAACGCAGGTTCTCTTCAGTATATGTCTTGTAAACACCAAGTGAGAGAGCTTCTTCGTCGCAGTATCCTGTCCATACTTGCTGTCCTTTTTCACCGTGGATAATTGCAGTACCTGTATCCTGGCAGAAAGGAAGAACACCCTTAGCAGCAACTTCAGCATTACGCAGGAAAGTCAAAGCTACATACTTGTCGTTGTCGCTGGCTTCAGGGTCAGTAAGAATCTTTGCAACCTGTTCGTTGTGCGAACGGCGAAGCATAAAAGATACATCGCGGAAAGCCGCATTAGCCATAGCAGTCAAACCTTCTTTTTCAATCTTAAGGATAGGTTTGCCTTCAAACTCGCTTACTGATACATAATCTTTAGTAAGCAGATAATACTCTGTATTGTCATGTCCGTGTTCGAACATTGGCTGATACTTAAATTCTGGTGTTGCCATATTCTTTTAAGTTTATGAGTTATTGAGTTTCTAGTTATTAGTTACTTTGTCTTATTCTTCGCTTTCGTATGTCTGATAGAGGAAGTCGTTATAAGGATACTTCTGAACATGCAGTTCGCGTACCTTCTTATACAGCATATTCTTGAAATCCTCCAGGTTCGACTTGTCCTTGGCAGAGATAAAGATACAGTTGTCGTCCATCTTTGCCATCCATGTATTCATCAGTTCCTCCAGCGTAATGTTTTCCTTCGTCTTCGGAGTCAGGTCATCCTCTGCCTTTTCCACATAGCTATAGGCATCAATTTTATTGAACACTATCATACTCTGCTTTCCTCCGGCACCTATATCTGATATGGTTTTCTCCACTACCTGTATCTGTTCCTCGAAATCCGGATGCGAGATATCTACTACATGTACCAGCAGGTCTGCCTCGCGCACCTCATCCAGAGTCGATTTGAATGATTCAACAAGGTCGGTAGGCAACTTACGTATAAATCCTACAGTATCGGAAAGCAGAAAAGGAAGATTTTCAATGATAACTTTTCTCACAGTAGTGTCAAGTGTAGCAAACAGTTTGTTCTCTGCAAACACTTCACTCTTTGCAAGAAGGTTCATTATTGTTGATTTTCCCACGTTGGTATATCCCACGAGCGCCACACGTATCATGCGTCCGCGGTTCTTTCGCTGTGTAGATTTCTGGGTGTCTATTTCTGCCAGTCTCTGTTTGAGCAACGCCATACGGTTAAGGATGATACGGCGGTCTATTTCCAGCTGGGTTTCACCCGGACCACGAAGTCCCACAGAACCTTTACCACCTCCGGCACCGGAACCACCACCCTGACGTTCCAAGTGTGTCCACAGACGTTGCAGTCTTGGCAACATATATTTATACTGTGCCAGCTCAACCTGGGTTTTCGCATTTGCCGTCTGTGCCCTCATTGCAAAAATGTCTAGAATAAGCGAAGTACGGTCAAGAATCTTCACCTTCAGTTCGTTCTCTATGTTTCTGAGCTGTTTGGCGGAAAGTTCATCATCGAATATCACCATACCAATCTCTGTTTCCTCATCTTCGTTCATCTGGAGAAGATAATCCTTAATTTCCTGAAGTTTACCTTTTCCAACGTATGTGACAGAGTTTGGAGTATCAAGTTTCTGGGTGAAGCGTGTCACCACCTCGGCTCCCGCCGTTTCTGCAAGGAAAGCCAATTCATCAAGATATTCGTTAGTCTTTCTTTCGTTCTGGTTTTGGGTAATCAAACCCACCAATACAGCCTTCTCAGTCTGTGCTTCGGATATTACAAATTCTTTCATCAACGATAAATGTATATTCTGGATGCAAACTTAACTAAAAATCTCCGTTTATTTTCATTATAAAGATAAAATAACGTATCATAATGCTGTTATTTTTTTCATCCTTGCTTTTTATTCTATATCTTTTTTCTTATCTTTATACCACATCAAACGTTTAAGCCTTAAATTATGAACAACATTTCAGACATTACAATCCTTGTGGCCGTTCTTGCTCTTGCATTATGGCCAGCAATAATAGTTTACCTTTCATGGCGAAGGGAAAAGAAAATTATAAGCTGTTTAAAAAACGAAACTCCTGCTACCGAGACACCAAAACTTTCTACAGAAGAACTAATCGTATCGACACTCAAGAAAATGGGATGTAACCCTGAAAAGAACGAAGAGGGCAACATAGGCTTCATGTATCAGGGTGACGATTTCTACCTATCGTTTCAGGAAGATGTTCCATTCGTAATGATATGGTATCCATGGTGGGGAACCATCAATGCCGACAATCCTGTGTTGCCATACCTGAAGGAGGTTATAAACGCTGTAAACATAAGTTCATTTATCACTACCGTATTCATGGCCGAAAATGAGGGCGACAAAGAGATTGGTATACACTCGCACTGCCATACATTCTTTACAGAAAGTGTTCTGGAGCCCGAAGAACATCTGAAACTGATACTCGACAGTTTCTTTGACACGAGAAACGCGATAAAAGAGAACATAGACAAACTAGGTTCAGCCATTTCCGAAGAAGACGAAGGTACGAAGAAGGAAAGGGTAATAGTGAAAGGATTCTCGGCTTACAAGGAAAATTCCAAACCTATAGAGAAAAAACAAGTAGAAGAAGAAGGAAAAGATAGTCAAACAAGCCCACTTAAATAGCGTTACACGTACGTGTTACACTCGTTGTACGTTCGTGTTAGAGAGTGACACGTTCGTGTTTCATGCGTAACACGTTCGTGTCACGCCAACTTCATCCCGATTTCAAGATTTATTATTCAGAATCCAAAGGTTTACGCATGCTGAACTCACATCCGCAATACTGCTGGTTGTAGAAATTATATTCCTTTATAATCGCTATACGACGTTCGCTCAACCCTCCCTTGCGCCAGTTCTGCTCCCACCATACGACATCAGGGTACGGCTCGACAGCATAATGCCCTGCCTCGTTTATCTGGTCCAAGCTTTTCCAACGCGATGAAGCCAGCGTGGTAGTGATAACTGTAAATTCGTGCTCATTGGCATAACGTGCCGTATCGCGCAAACGCATCTTGAAACAACGTAGGCAGCGCCCTCCCCTTTCCGGTTCATTCTCCATACCTTTTATGCATTCCAGCCACTGCGGATGATCATAATCGGCATCAATGATATCCAGCCCCAACGACTGGGCATAGCGTGTACACTCATCCTTACGGATATTATACTCATCGAGTGGATAGATGTTAGGATTGCAATAATATATAGTAGGACGCACACCGTGCTGCATCAGACATTCGATAATTGCCGACGAACATGGGGCGCAACATGTGTGAAGCAGAACCTTGTCCGCTCCTCCCGGCACTTCTATCTGAAACTTTTTCTTTTTCATAGACTTCTATTTGTTCATGAGATTTTTTTGATAAGCAATTCTAGGTGTTCCATTTGCAACATAAATTATTCCACATTTCACAAAACCGTTCTTTTCAAGAAGATGCTGCATCACCTTATTGTCATGATGTGTATCGGCACGAAGGCATGGAGAAATCTGCTGACACCAATCTATACAAAATCCTGTTATTCCTTTCACAGTACCATCTGACGCCAGACGGTGTATCACGTAATACGGTTCTTTATCAGGCCATGCTCCATCTTCTATATAAGAATATGTAGGATCGGGACCTTGAATAAGACAAAAAGTTGCAACCACCATTCCATCGTCATTATTAATACAAACGAAACAATGCCCCTGTTCTATTTCATTTTTTATCAGTTCCTCTTGTGGATAGCCGTTAATCCACTGATTAGGATTGCCGGAAGATTTCATAAACTCTCTCGCTATGGCAAATATCTGCATAAGCCTGTCAATATCTGTAGGAACAGCTTTTCTTATTATCATGCTCATCATATTCTGAATAAATTACGAATGCAAAAGTAGTACTTTAATCTATTAACAATACTAATACAAATAAAAAAATGAACAGCCTCAACCATTACATAATGGTTAAGACTGCTCATTTGAAATATTTAAATGCTGTTTAAATACCATTTAAACACTGTTTAAACGGTATTTAATCCATTTTTACTTTCCGCTCAACTGTTTGTCCATTGCAGCTGCAGCGCGACGACCATCGCCCATAGCAAGGATAACTGTAGCACCACCACGAACAATGTCACCACCGGCATAAATTGTAGGAATAGATGACTGCATATCCTCATTTACAGCGATAGTACCCTTACGTCCGAGTTCCAGACCTGGAATAGAGTTAGGAACAATAGGATTAGGAGATACACCTACACTGACAATAGCCATATCTATATCTATTGTTTCGATAGCTCCAGGTATCGCTACAGGACTGCGACGACCTGAAGCATCAGGTTCGCCAAGTTCCATTTTCTGAAGAACCACTTGTTTTACACGACCTTTTTCGTCGGCAATATATTCGATAGGGTTATGAAGTGTAAGGAATTCTACTCCTTCTTCCTTAGCATGCTTGACTTCTTCAAGACGTGCAGGCATTTCTGCTTCAGAACGACGGTAGATAATCATTGCTCTTTCAGCCCCAAGACGACGGGCAGTACGTACAGAGTCCATAGCCGTGTTACCACCACCGATTACAGCTACACGTTTGCCAAATGTGACAGGTGTATCAGAATCTTCGCTTGCAGCATCCATCAGGTTGACACGAGTAAGATACTCATTAGAAGACATGATATTGATTGAGTTCTCTCCCGGAATATTCATAAAGTTTGGCAGACCGGCACCAGAAGCAACGAATACACCTTTGAATCCCTCATTCTCAAGATCTTCTACGCTCACTGTTTTACCGATGATACAGTCTTTCACAAACTTAACACCCATCTTTGACAAGTTTTCTATTTCTACATCAACAATCTTATTAGGCAGGCGGAATTCAGGAATACCATATTTCAACACACCGCCAATCTCATGCAAAGCTTCGAACACAGTTACATCGTAACCCATCTTTGCCATATCGCCAGCGAATGAAAGACCTGCAGGACCAGAACCAACAACAGCTACTTTGATACCTTTCTTTTCTGCTATCTCAGGAACAGAAATCTGTCCGCTTTCGCGTTCATAATCTGCAGCAAAGCGTTCCAGATAACCAATAGCAACAGCTTCGTGTCCCATCTTGAGATGTATACATTTAGACTCACACTGTTTTTCCTGTGGACATACACGACCGCAAACTGCCGGAAGTGCGCTAGTCTGTTTCAAAACGCGTGCAGCTTCGAGGAACTCACCACGTTCGATGTTCTTTATAAATGTAGGTATATTGATTCCTACAGGACAGCCTTCCATACATGAAGGATTGGCACAGTCAAGACAACGCTTAGCTTCAGTAAGAGCCTGTTCTTCGTTCAAGCCAAGATTAACTTCCTCCTTACGGCTGTGAGAACGATATTCAGGATCAAGTTCGTTCATATGTACGCGTGGAATCAGTGTACGTTCCTTAGGCTTCATGCTCTTGCGCAATTCTTCGCGCCACTGTGCTGAACGGTCGTCAGCCGGTTTAACAGCTTCGCATGTATCCAGTTTAGGGTCAAGTTTATGGATTTCTTCTACTTCAATTTCCTTGAATGCTCCCATACGTTTGAGCATTTCATCGAAATCAACCTGATGTCCGTCGAACTCTGGACCATCTACACAAACGAATTTAGTCTTGCCACCCACAGTGATACGGCATGCACCACACATACCTGTACCATCCACCATAATAGTATTCAAAGATACATCTGTAGGGATTTCATATTTTTTTGTAAGAAGACAAACGAACTTCATCATGATGGCAGGACCAATGGCAAAACATTTGTCCACTTTTTCGCGTTTGATGACTTCTTCGATTCCTTCAGTCACCAAACCTTTTTTTCCGTACGATCCGTCGTCTGTCATTATAATTACTTCGTCAGAACTTGCACGCATCTCGTTTTCCAGAATAATAAGTTCTTTTGAGCGTCCTGCAAGTACTGTAATCACCTTGTTTCCGGCAGCTTTCAGAGCCTGAACTATAGGAAGCATAGGAGCAACACCTACTCCACCTCCGGCACAAACCACAGTACCAAAGTTTTCAATATGTGTAGCCTTACCAAGAGGTCCTACTACGTCTGTGATATAATCACCCTCGTTCAACTCACAAAGACGAGTTGAAGACAATCCCACTTTCTGAACCACTAAAGTAATGGTACCCTTAACAGGATCTGCTTCGGCTATGGTAAGAGGCATACGTTCGCCCTTTTCGCCTACACGTACGATGACAAAATGACCTGCTTTACGAGATTTTGCAATCAGAGGAGCTTCAATAACAAGCTTAAAAACCTTCTCTGAAAAATGTTCTTTTGAAATAATTTTGTTCATTTTAAACTCTTAAAGTTAGTTATATTACAGATTCTCATTCTTTTGGTTTCAACCTCGCAAAGGTATAACAAATAAAAATACTTACAAAAGAAATATATAAAATAACAACATGACACACTAAAAAAGGACAATCGATGACTATTTATTCTTAAAAAAAAGACTTTGATATTAAATAAAATGTATCTTTGCATACGTCTTAACATTTTGTATTTTTATGAATAATATATTGGAGAACATAAGAATAATGATTAAAGACGGCCGTATAGCCGAAGCCAAGGAAGCTCTGGACATGATAATAGAGCAAAACACGGAAGACACTGACATGGCTTATTATCTGAAAGGAAATGCATGCAGAAAACTTGGAGACTGGCAGGGTGCGCTCAACAATTATCAGGAAGCCATAAACATCAATCCGGAAAGTCCGGCAAAGGACGCCAGAGCCATGATGATGGATATCCTGAATTTCTATAATAAAGATATGTTTAATCAATAAAACTCTAAATACGTATATATATGGCTAAAATGAAAGGAGTGGTGGTAGTAAACACCGAGCGATGCAAGGGATGCAACCTTTGTGTGGTAGCTTGCCCGCTTAAAGTATTGGCTCTTACTCCAAAAGTAAATCAAAAAGGATATAATTATGTACAGCAGGTGGTAGAAGACACTTGCAACGGTTGTTCATCATGCGCTATCGTATGTCCTGACGGTTGCCTTACTGTTTATAGGGCCAAATGTGAATAACCCAAGAATTTAAGAACAAACGATTAATAAAGAGAAATATGGCAGAAGAAGTAGTTCTAATGAAAGGTAACGAAGCCATAGCACATGCCGCGATACGCATTGGTGTGGACGGATACTTCGGTTACCCTATCACTCCGCAATCAGAAGTGCTTGAAACACTGGCAGAACAGAAGCCATGGGAAACAACCGGAATGGTGGTTTTGCAGGCAGAGAGTGAAGTTGCCGCAATAAACATGGTATATGGTGGTGCGGGAACAGGAAAAATGGTAATGACATCATCATCAAGTCCCGGCGTCAGCCTTAAACAGGAAGGTATATCTTATATAGCAGGAGCAGAATTGCCTTGCCTTATCGTGAACGTAATGCGTGGAGGTCCGGGACTGGGAACAATCCAACCTAGCCAGGCAGACTATTTTCAGACTACAAAAGGAGGAGGACACGGCGACTATCACCTGATAGCACTTGCACCGGCATCAGTACAGGAAATGGCTGATTTCGTAAAGCTGGGTTTTGACCTGGCATTCAAATACCGCAATCCGGCAATGATTCTTGCAGACGGTGTAATAGGTCAGATGATGGAAAAAGTGGTATTACCTGAACCAAGACCAAGACGTACAGATGAAGAAATAATCGAACAGTGCCCATGGGCATCAACCGGATGCAAAGGACGTAAACCTATTGTAATTACTTCTCTGGAACTTGATCCTGCCGTAATGGAACAGAGAAACCTGCATCTGCAAAACAAATATGCAGAAATAGAAGCTAACGAAAGACGTTATGAAGAAATAGAATGCGAAGATGCGGAATACCTGATAGTAGCATTCGGATCATGCGCACGTATAGCACAGAAGGCAATGGAACATGCACGCGAGGAAGGTATAAAGGTAGGTCTGTTCCGTCCTATAACACTATGGCCGTTCCCTACTCCGGAAATTGCAGAAAGAGCAAAACAAGTTAAAGGTATATTGGTGGTAGAGCTCAACAGCGGACAAATGATTGAAGATGTAAAACTGGCTGTAGAGTGCAACGTACCAGTACATCACTTCGGCCGTTTGGGTGGTATCGTACCTGATCCTGACGAAGTTGTGGACGCTTTGAAAGAAAAACTCATTAAATAACCCCAGTAAGAATAAATAATGGACAACGACAAGATAAGAAACATATTGAACATTCTGTTCATGATTGGAGCACTGGCATCTATTATCCTATATTTTACTTTAGGAGATGACAAAACCGTATTCTTTTATGTATGCGGTGCTTCACTGTTCCTGAAGATGATAGAATTCGTGTTCCGCTTCTTACTATGACAATTACGGAGGAAAATAATATGACAAAAGAAGAAATAATGAAGCCGGAAAATCTGGTTTACCAGAAGCCGAAACTGCTTAATGATAACCCAATGCACTACTGCCCGGGATGTAGCCACGGCGTGGTACACAAGCTTATTGCCGAAGTAATAGAAGAAATGGGAATGAGCGAAAAGGCTATAGGTGTCAGCCCTGTGGGATGTGCGGTATTCATGTATAACTATCTTGACATAGACTGTCAGGAAGCCGCTCACGGACGTGCGCCAGCACTTGCCACTGCAATAAAGAGACTGTGGCCGGACAGACTGGTGTTCACATATCAGGGAGATGGCGACTTGGCATGTATTGGTACAGCAGAAACTATACATGCACTCAACAGAGGTGAAAATATTACCATCATCTTTATAAACAACGCAATATACGGTATGACAGGCGGACAGATGGCTCCTACTACACTGGTGGGAATGAAAACAGCTACTTGTCCTTACGGACGTGATCCTGAGATACACGGTTATCCGCTTAAAATGACTGAAATTGCAGCTACACTGCAAGGCACATGCTACGTTACAAGACAGTCTGTTCAAACTGTTGCAGCCATCCGCAAGGCAAAGAAAGCCATAAGAAAAGCATTCGAAAATTCTATGCAAGGTAAAGGCTCTAACCTGGTGGAAATAGTATCTACATGTAACTCTGGATGGAAAATGTCACCTGAAAAAGCCAACAAATGGATGGAAGAGAACATGTTCCCGTTCTACCCTCTAGGCGACCTGAAGGACACTACTTTATAATATTCAATCACTCTATTATTCAAAAAGAAAATGAAGCATGAAATAATTATAGCCGGATTTGGAGGACAGGGAGTTTTGTCCATGGGTAAAATTCTTGCTTATTCCGGATTGATGGAAAACAAGGAAGTGACCTGGATGCCGGCATACGGACCTGAACAGAGAGGTGGTACAGCAAACGTAACGGTTATTGTGAGCGATGAAAGAATTTCATCACCAATATTGAGCAAATATGACTGCGCCATAATATTGAACCAGCCATCACTGGCAAAATTCGAAAGTAAGGTAAAACCTGGCGGAATACTTATCTACGACGGATATGGAATTATCAATCCTCCTACCAGAAAAGATATAAAAGTTTATCGCATTGATGCCATGGACGAAGCTAATGAACGCAACATGGCAAAGACTTTCAACATGATAGTTCTTGGAGGACTGCTGAAACTTATACCGGTAGTTTCAACAGAAAGTGTAGTAAAAGCATTGCGCAAGACTTTGCCGGAACGTCATCATCATCTTATACCGATGAACGAAGAAGCTATCCGTATCGGTATGGAAATAATAAAAGAAGCATAATAACTCAATAATATACCAAAAAGGAGGAGGAATCTGTAATGATTATCCTCCTTTTTTCGTTTTTTTATATTATATATTTGGACAAGATAATATGCACCTCGGAATTAAAAGCCGAAAACTATGTTTTCGCTTTGTACTTCTATCGTTTTGCACTATCTTTGCCACGATATGAGAAAGATACTTATTACAGCTATATTTATACTAGCGTGCATAAATTTATTTGCACAGGCACAGAACATGATGCAGAGCCAATATGGTTCTTCTGCATCTGGAATGAGCAGTAACCGTTTCGACAGAAACGGTAATCCGATAGACACTACTGCAGTTAATGATGCAAGCACTATACCTGTGGGACTAAGCTCATGGGTTATAGAAGAACGTTTGGGTAATAAAACGACAATTCCTGTTGATACTCTTCAGTTCGGATTCCAAAATTCCAATGACAACGGAGGTCCTACTGGCCACTATACATATCTTGGAAATTTGGGGTCGCCACGTATATCACACGTGTTTTTCGAAAGACCTGAAACCACACAGGAATTCTTTACAGACCCATATGATTTTGCATATCTTACTCCTGAAAAAATCATATTCACAAACACCAAATCTCCTTTCACAAATCTGACATATTATAAACATGGCTCGAGCAGAAGAGCAGAAGAAAGATTCAAGGCATATTTCGCAGTAAATGCGAACAAAAGACTTGGATTCGGATTCAATATAGACTATATTTATGGCAGAGGTAAATATCTGAACCAGTCTACAGCACTATTCAATGGAAATTTATTTGCTTATTATCATGGAGACAAATATGAAATGCACTTCAGTTTCGTGAATGACAACATGAAAGTAACTGAAAATGGTGGTATCACTGATGACAGATATGTGACACAGCCTATAGAAATGGCTGAAGGAGGAAGAGTTTTCAAGTCATACGAAATACCAACAAACTTGCAGGATATATGGAATAAAAATACAGGTTATCATGCTTTTCTGACACACAGATATAATTTGGGATTTTATAAGGACGAAACAAGCGAAAATGACACAATTCCAAAAGAAGTATTTGTCCCGGTTACAAGTTTCATTCACACCGTAAAAGTAGACATGAATACACGTAACTATATTTCCTACAACGATACACAGAACAGAGAGTATTTCCAGAACCATTATCTCGGAAATGACTCTACAGACATAACCAAATACATGTCTGTAAAAAACACTGTAGGGATATCTCTGAGAGAAGGATTCAACAAATGGGCGAAAGCAGGACTTACAGCTTTTGTAAGTTTCGAACACAGAAGATTCTCTATGACAGACAGTATAGAAGGAAAGGCCGGACAATTCATGAGAGATTACAAGGAGAATGTTCTATCAGTAGGAGGACAGCTGATAAAATCGCAAGGAAAGACATTGCATTATGATATACTTGGTGAGATAGCCGTACTTGGCGAGGACATAGGACAATTCAACATAGAAGGAAAAGGCGACCTTAACTTCAAGCTATTCAATGATACGGTAAGACTCGACGCTAAGGCATATATAAAGAATCTGAATCCTGCATTCTACTACCGCCATTTCCACTCTAAACATTATTGGTGGGACAACGATTTGTCTATGATTACAAGAACAAAGATTGAAGGAAAACTGAGCATAGACAGATGGAGAACACAATTGCAGGCAGGTGTAGAGAATATAACCAATTATACTTATCTTGACAATACATCTGTGGCATACACCGGTAGTGAAGGCGAAGCTACAACTTATAAAAATGATGTAGCTGTGAAACAAAACTCCGGAAACATACAAGTGTTCAGTGCAAAGCTAAAACAGGATTTTAAATTTGGAATATTACATCTGGACAATGAAGTTGTTTATCAGAAAAGCAGCAACAACAATATTTTGCCATTGCCGGAACTGGTTCTTTATCATAATCTCTATATCAGAGCCGGACTTGCAAAAAAAGTCCTGACTGTAGAGTTAGGTGCAGATGTCAGATATTTCACCCAATACTATGCACCTGATTATGCACCTGCAATCGGTCAATTCTATCTACAGAATAAAGACACCAGATATAAATTGGGAGGATATCCTTTGGTAAACGGATATATAAACCTGCATCTGAAACGTACACGTTTTTTTGTCATGATGTATAACCTTGTTCAGGGCACAGGAGAAAGAAGTTATTTCTTTGCACCACATTATCCACTTAACCCAAGAGGATTGAAACTGGGAATTTCATGGAATTTCTTCGATTAACTTTAATAATAAAAACGACTTGATTATATGGTAAAAAGACTCCTGAAATATATAATATCTATAATAGTTGTATCAACTGTTATAATACTATTGTTCTCCAGAAAAAATCCGGAAGAAAAGTTCTATCCGAGGGATTATCCAGGGATTATGGAATCAGGAGTTATAAAGGCTGTAACAGAATATAATGCCCTAAGTTTTTACGTATTTAAAGGAGAGACCTACGGATTTGATTATGAAATCTTAAATGCTTTTGCCAAAGAAAAAGGGCTGAAACTTGAAATGACGCCAGAAATGAGTTTTGAGAAAAGAATTAGAGGTGTCATTGAAGGAAGATACGATTTGATAGCACTGGGAACTGCAACAACCTCAGAACTGAAAGACAGTATTTTATTTACTAATCCTTTTGCGATAGGAAAACAAATTCTTATTCAAAGGAATGATGAAGATAATCATATAGACAGTCCTCTTGAACTTGCCGGCAAGACAATACATATAATAAAGGATTCGCCTGCACTGATGAGAATCAATAACCTTATGGACGAAATAGGCGATTCAATATACACAGAAGAAATAACCGAATATGGCCCAGAACAATTATTAGCCATGGTATCGGCTGGAGATATTGATTATGCTATATGCGATGAAAGAACAGCAAAAATGTACGTCAGAAGATTCAAAAACCTTGATTTGAACACAAATATAAGTTTCAATCAGTTCTATTCATGGGGAATTAATAAAAATGCACCAATACTGCTGGACAGCATAAACACTTGGCTGGAACGATATATCAAGACTAAAGAATATAAAGACTTATATAAAGAATACTTTAACCGAAATTATTAACTCGTTTATGATGAAGTTTGACAAGGTAAATTGGGGTTTCATAGGATGCGGTGAAGTAACAGAAAAAAAGAGTGGTCCCGCATTCAATATGGTAGAAGGATCCAAAGTCGTTGCCGTAATGAGCCGCGACGAAGAAAAGGTAAAATCGTATGCAGAAAGGCATAACATACCCAAATGGTATACAGACGCACAGGAACTGATAGGCGACGAGGAAGTTAATGCCATCTATATAGCCACACCTCCATCATCGCATGCCACATTTGCTATTATGGCAATGAAAGCAGGCAAACCTGTCTATATAGAAAAACCTATGGCAGCATCGTACGAAGACTGTGCCAGAATAAACAGAATATCAAAAGAAACAGGAATTCCATGTTTCGTAGCATACTACAGACGATATCTACCTTATTTCCAAAAGGTTAAAGACTTGGTAAAATCAGGCGAAATAGGTAATGTGATAAATGTTCAGATAAGATTTGCACAGCCGCCACGAGCATTGGATTATAATACCAAAAACCTGCCATGGCGTGTACAGCCTGTGATATCGGGAGGTGGATATTTCTACGATCTGGCACCTCACCAGCTTGATTTGCTGCAAGAAATGTTCGGGTGTATACTTGAAGCTGAAGGTTATAAAAGCAATAGAGGAGGCCTTTATGAAGCCGAAGATACGATAAGCGCATGTTTCAAGTTTGACTCTGGATTGCCAGGCTCAGGGTCATGGTGTTTCGTGGCACATGAGTCGGCCAAAGAGGACAGAATAGAAATAATAGGCGACAAAGGCATGATATGTTTCTCTGTATTCACATACGACCCGATAGCACTTCATACTGAAAGAGGACGCGAAGAAATAATTCTTCAAAACCCTCCACACGTACAGCTACCATTAATCAAAGCTGTAGTGGAACATCTGCAAGGAAAATCTATATGTACTTGTGACGGAGTAAGCGCAACCCCTACCAACTGGGTTATGGACAGGATTTTAAATAAGTTATAAAAGGTGTCGGCAAGCATTCGTGTAGCAATATCAATCTTATTATTATACCTCATTCCAAACCATCTTTTGGCTCTGGAAATGAGGAAAGATTCAGTGCAAATCCACGAAACGATATCAAAAGATACAATTTCTGAGAGTAAAGCATCAGGAACGACTAAGAATTTTATAAATAAGGCTGTTGACTGGTTCAACAAAACCGACACTTCTTATATCCTGCCCAATAAGTATAATCTTACTTTCATGCTGGAACAAAGTACCTGGTTTGAACATTATCATTTAGGAAGTACCAATAATTACGGCAACCAGGTACTGGGATTTGCCCCAAAAGCCAATACAAAACTTGGACTGTATTTCGGATGGAGATGGATTTTCCTGGGATATTCATTCGATTTGGGCAGTCTGTTCAATAACAAAAAAGACAAACCACGAATAGAGATGGTTTTCAATCTCTACAGTGCAAAGTTCGGACTGGACCTGTATTACAGAAAAACAGGCAGTAACTTCAAAATAACAAAATGCAAAAACTTCAATTTGTCCGAAGACTATATTGGGGTTGATTTCGATGGTTTCAACAGCAGTATTAAAGGCTTGAACGCATACTACATATTCAAAAGCGACAAATACTCATATCCGGCAGCATATAGCCAATCTACCAACCAGAAGAAAAGTTGCGGCTCGCCAATGGTGGGGTTTGCATATTCGCAGCACAATATTTCATTCGACAACACCAAACTGCCACAGGAAATCCAGAACCAGATCAATCCTTCCATGGAGTTTCAAAGTTTAAGCTACACGGATATCAACCTAAGCGTAGGATACGGCTACAACTGGGTCTTTGCAAAAAATTGTCTGTTAAACTTATCTCTACTTCCGGCCATAGGATATAAAAAGGCCAAAATCAACGGTACACCTGCAAATATAAGTTCCGACTGGACCGAATGGGTAAAAGATATAAACTTCGACCTTATTACAAGAGCCGGAATTACATGGAACAACAGTAAATATTACGTTGGTGCAACCCTTATTCTGCATACATACGACTACAGAAATGAAAAAATGTCCATGACAAATTCATTTGGAAGCCTTAAGATTTATGCAGGATTCAATTTCTGGAAAAGGAAACAGTCTCGCCGTCCGGAATAAACCATTGCTTTTGGTGCCGACGATGGTCAGCACCCAGATTTATACTTTCATATCCTACATTCATACAACAAAGACCGTTTTTCAAATCATATTTGTCTCAATTCTAAATAAAGACTATTGGTCATTGTATTGAATTTTCGAACAACTTTTATTACTTTTGCAACCGATTATACAATTCGGAAAAACAAATAATAATTAGATATAAATCATGGAATTAGCAAGTAAGTACAATCCCGCAGATGTGGAAGGGAAATGGTACCAGTATTGGCTGGACAACAAACTTTTCAGTTCTAAACCGGACGGACGCGAACCATACACCGTCGTAATCCCGCCACCAAACGTGACCGGAGTGCTCCACATGGGACACATGCTTAACAATACTATACAGGACATCCTCGTGCGCCGTGCCCGCATGATGGGAAAGAACGCATGCTGGGTTCCTGGTACAGACCACGCATCTATCGCAACAGAAGCAAAGGTGGTAAACAAACTGGCTCAGCAGGGAATAAAGAAAACCGACCTCACAAGAGAGGAATTCCTGAAACATGCATGGGAATGGACTGACGAACACGGAGGTATAATCCTGAAACAGTTGCGCAAACTTGGTGCTTCATGCGACTGGGACCGCACTGCTTTCACTATGGACGAAGCAAGAAGCAAGAGTGTGATAAAGGTATTCGTAGACCTGTATAACAAGGGACTGATTTATCGCGGCGTTCGTATGGTGAACTGGGATCCAAAAGCCCTCACTGCACTTTCTGATGAAGAGGTTATCTATAAGGAAGAACACAGCAAGCTCTTCTACCTGAGATATAAGGTTGAAGGTGATGCTGAAGGACGTTATGCTGTAGTTGCAACTACTCGTCCTGAAACTATCATGGGTGATACAGCAATGTGTATCAATCCTAACGACCCAAAGAACGAATGGCTCAAGGGCAAGAAAGTGATTGTTCCGTTGGTGAACAGAGTTATCCCGGTTATCGAAGATGACTATGTAGATATAGAGTTCGGTACAGGATGTTTGAAGGTTACTCCTGCACACGACGTGAACGACTACATGCTGGGCGAAAAATACAATCTGCAGTCAATAGATATATTCAATGACAATGGTACTATCAGCGAGGCTGCCGAAATGTATGTAGGTATGGACCGTTTCGACGTTCGCGAACAGATAGAAAAAGATCTTGCAGCAGCAGGCCTTCTTGAAAAGGTTGAAGCTTACAACAACAAGGTCGGTTTCTCTGAACGTACAAACGTAGCCATCGAACCTAAACTGTCAATGCAGTGGTTCCTCAAGATGAAACACTTCGCAGACATGGCGTTGCCTCCTGTAATGAACGACGAACTGAAGTTCTATCCTGCAAAATACAAGAACACTTACAAGTACTGGATGGAGAACATCAAGGACTGGTGTATAAGCCGTCAGTTGTGGTGGGGACACAGAATCCCGGCTTACTTCTTGCCTCAGGGCGGATTTGTAGTGGCAGAAACAGCAGAAGAAGCGTTGAAACTTGCCATCGAGAAAACAGGCAACAAGGATATGAAGATTGAAGACCTGCGTCAGGATGAAGACTGTCTGGATACATGGTTCTCTTCATGGTTGTGGCCTATCTCTCTGTTCGACGGAATCAACAATCCGGGCAACGAGGAAATCAAATACTACTACCCTACTGCCGACCTTGTAACAGGACCGGACATCATTTTCTTCTGGGTGGCACGTATGATTATGGCAGGATATGAATATATGGGCGATATGCCTTTCAAGAATGTATATTTCACAGGTATCGTACGCGATAAAATCGGCCGTAAGATGTCCAAGTCACTCGGTAACTCACCAGACCCGCTTGAACTGATTGATAAATATGGTGCTGATGGTGTACGTATGGGTATGATGCTTGCAGCTCCTGCAGGAAACGATATTTTGTTTGACGACGCTCTCTGCGAACAGGGACGTAACTTCAACAACAAGATATGGAACGCATTCCGTCTGGTTAAGGGATGGAACGTGGAAGGAAACGAACAGCCTGAATACGCATGCCTGGCAACTGAATGGTTTGAGGCTATGCTTGCAAAGACTACAGCTGAAGTAAACGATCTGTTCGGCAAATATCGTCTGAGCGAGGCTCTTATGGTAGTTTACAAACTGTTCTGGGACGAATTCTCAAGCTGGTATCTTGAAATGGTGAAACCAGTATACGGACAGCCTATCGACAGCGTGACTTACGAAAAGACTTTGAGTTTCTTCGACACACTGCTCAAGCTTCTGCATCCGTTCATGCCATTCATCACTGAAGAGTTGTGGCAGCACATCTATGACCGCAAGGATGGTGAAAGCATCATGACTCAGACTCTTAATATGACAGAGACTTACAATGAAACTATCATAAACAAATTTGAAGCTGTAAAAGAAGTTATCGGTGGCATCCGTACTATCAGACTTCAGAAGAACATTGCTCAGAAAGAGGCTTTGAATCTTGAAGTGGTTGGAGAAAGCCCTGTAGCAGACTTCAATGCTGTGATAGAGAAATTGTGTAACCTTTCTGAAATAGCACAGGTAGATGCAAAGGCAGAAGGTGCAGCTTCGTTCATGGTTGGTACAACTGAATATGCAGTTCCTCTGGGTAACCTTATAAACGTGGAAGAAGAGCTGAAGAAACTTGAAGCAGACCTGAAATATCAGGAAGGATTCCTCATGAGCGTAATGAAGAAGCTAAGCAACGAGAAGTTTGTAAGCAAGGCTCCGGCTAACGTTATTGAAATGGAACGCAAGAAACAGGCTGACGCAGAAACCAAGATTGCAGCACTGAAAGAAAGCATTGCGACATTGAAAAAGTAATCAACCGAATATCTATATAAAACAAAAAATGAACATCCGAAAGGCTGTTCATTTTTTGTTTATATAGATTTCATGTTTTCCAAGAAAACAGATCCTATCTAATATGATGTAATTTAACCACTTCACCCAATTCAGGAATCATAACATCCATATTTCTTTTTCTGGCCTCGGTCGCAAATACATGAGGCGGATCAAATAAAGGCTCATCTGAAAGGTCGAAAGTGCCGTAATGCATCGGTATAGTCATTCGTGCACCCATCTCGGCTGAAGCAGTAAGGGCATCATATGGAGATATATGATTAGGTTTCATAAACCATCGTGGCTTATATGCACCTATTCCAATCATACAATAGTCAATGTGTGGGAAAATATCAGACAACTCCTTAAAATGGTGAGCGTATCCCGTATCACCGCTATTATAAATAGTTATTCCGTCTGCCTGTATCATAAAAGCCCCCCAAAGGCGTTCACCGCCATCGCTCACTCCTCTTTTGCTCCAGTGCTGTGCCGGAAGGAAGGTCAGACAAAGTCCGTCATCCTTATGCTGCTGATACCATCCGGCTTCAATTACCTCCATTTCAGGAAACCATCCTTTTATCAGTTGTCCGGTACCGATACCACAAAACAACTTCATCATGGGATTTTCGGAGACCAGACGAGCCACACTCGGCTTGTCAAGATGATCGAAATGGTCATGGCTGATAAGCAAATAATCTATATTCCTGAAGATTGAAGGATCGGCAGGAAACGTACTCCTTCTCTTCACAAAAGGTATGCTTCCGAAAACAGGATCAATCATAAAACGTTTTCCGCCTAACTGAAGAAAAAAAGAATTATGCCCAAGCCATATCAGCGAATTGCCTATTACAGCATCAAGACTATGGAGATATCTCACATTGGGATTCCACTTTATCCTACGTTTTTCTTTTCTTTGCGGATTAGGCGAGAATCTCCATTTCAATATACTTCCCATTCCAGGACGCCATCTGTGCTGACGGTTAAAGAATTTGCCTTTAACGGAAGGATTACCGCGCCAACGTGGGTTCACAGTATGCAATTGTTCATTCTTTCTAAACGAAATCCTTTCTCCCATATATTTTAAATAAATATAAAACAAAAATCGGGGAAAGAATACTTTCGTAACCTTACCCCGACTATCACAATATCTTCATTATTTTTCTAGAAGTTCTTTCAAAAATGCGTCAAGTTCTTCATCAAGTCCTTTCAAAAGCTCATCATTAAGTAACAAAGTATCCTCATCATCAACCAACATCAACTCAGCTACAGTTTCTTTATCCTCATCAACCAAAACAAAAGAGTATGGCTTAAGCAAAGACAGTTTTTCAAAATATCCCTGGTCTCTCAACGCCACAATTTCAGAACGAAGAATAGTTTCGACATCAGACACAAAATCTTCAGATTCGCATTCAACCCATTCATCTATAATAGTACGAGCCAATTCTTCATCATCATCATTGAATATCAATAGTTCTCCACTATCCTGTTTCGGTTGCAAATGTATATCTGTAACAACAGTATTCTCATTGCCGGAAACATATCTGCATAATGCTTCTCGAATAGATGACGATATAGCTGCACGTGTTTTTTCACTAACATTCATAGGCATAAAATATTTATTACCTCAAAATTACTAAAAATTATAAAGTTTCAAAACAAACAGCTCAGAAATTGTTATTAAAACGTCCCATTTGAACATTCAATTTGCCCAATTCATCTTTTCTTTTAGTGAACTGTGCAGTATAATACTTTAGAACCATCTCCTCTTCAGAACCCGGCTCCACACAATCTGTAGCTTTTTTCAGCCACTCTTCTGCCTTTTCCATATCTCCAGTCATCTCAAACGAGAGCGACATATTATATGCTGCCCTAAATTTCGTATTTCCTTTCTTCAGACGATTATACACCTTTGTCCACTGTTCTCTGGCTGAAGTCCAGTCATCCTCTCTAACGTAAACTCCAGCATCGCGCATTTCTACGCATCCACCGTCAAAATAAATTCTATTAACAGTCTGCCAATAAGGAACTATTTTATTACAAATGACAGATGAAGCATGTCTGGTACATTCATCTATTAGCTCTTTTTCTGAAATTCTGTTTCCTAGATCGAAATACAAAGTATCTTTAGCCACAAGTTCGGCAATTGGTTTTTGTCTTTTAGGTATATATAACCGTACAACAGGTACAACCTGTGTCTGCAAAACAGGAATGGCAACATCCCAACCTGGATTAGTCAATTCTTTCTTTTGTACATCCAAAAATAATCTTTCAAATGAAATTATCATATCAACTCCCAACATTGAAGATAGTCTGCTCACTTCATCAGCAGAAAGACTGGTAGAATAAGCATCTGAGCAAAGAGCCGAATCGCAAATTATGACCTGATTAAAATACTTGCTGTCTGCCAAATAACCGGATAAAGTCTCAGCAGCTCCCTTTCCTTCAGCCTCTATCGGCCCCAAAGTGAGAATATTACTTTTTGGCTTTGGACGCGATGGCATATTGTTTACCACACCAACTACTGAAACTTGATATGGGAAATTAACCTCAGCAGGAGATAACTGATCGAAAGTAAGTGTCTGAATGGAAGCACATGACGACATCAAAACACTTACAAGCAAAATGATATATAAAGCATGTTTCTTCATAATTTATTCAATTTTAAATCTGTACAAAATTAGTATTTTTCTGAATATTATGAAGTTAAAAGGTAATAAAGGTATAACAATAAAGGCCGCCCCTATGTTAAGAGACGACCTTTATAACATGTTATTTATTAAAATTCTTATACTTTACCGTGACAATTTTTGTATTTCAATCCGCTTCCACAAGGACATGGATCGTTTCGGCCTACAGTCTTGTCTGCCTTATAAGGCTCATTCTTAACTTCTCTGGTATCCTTACCTGCTGCATTCTGCTGGGCCTGATCATTTAAATCAACCTTTTCTTCCTTATACTGCTGTTTTCTAGGAGCAGGTTCAGGAGCAGCCTCACGCACCTGTTCTGGCTCCTGAACAGGTATCTGACCACGCATAAGTACAGAAATTGTATTATTATTAATCTTCGCAACCATATTGTCGAACAGTTTTACAGATTCAAGCTTGAAAATCAACAATGGGTCTTTCTGTTCGTAACTTGCATTCTGTACTGAATGTTTAAGTTCGTCAAGTTCACGAAGATTCTCTTTCCAAGCCTCATCAATAGTATGAAGAAGTATAGCTTTTTCGAAAGCCTTCACTATTTCTTTTGACTCTGATTCGTATGCAGCCTTCAAGTTTACAGGAATATTATACATACGTTTTCCGTCTGTGATAGGAATCATGATGTTTTCATACATCTGTCCCTGATTTTCATAAACCTGTTTGATTACAGGATTGGCAATTTGTGCCATACGTTCAGTCTTACGCTTGAAGATTTCCATAGCGGCATCGAATGTTCTTTCTGCAAGTACATTCTTATCTTTTGAAGTGAACTCATCTTCAGTAAATGGAGTTTCCATTGCAAGAGTCTGAAGAATTTCCATCTTAGCTTCAGAATAAGTAGCCATATCCAAAGCGTTCGCACAACGTTCCCAAATCATATTAACTATATCCATGCCGATACGTTCACCCATCAACGCATGGCGACGCTTAGTATAAACTACATTACGCTGCTTGTTCATCACATCATCATATTCAAGCAAACGCTTACGGATACCGAAGTTGTTTTCTTCAACCTTCTTCTGGGCACGCTCAATAGAATTTGAAATCATCTTATGTTCAATCATTTCGCCTTCCTTGAAACCAAGCTTATCCATTACAGACGCTATACGGTCGGAAGAGAACAAACGCATCAAATCGTCTTCAAGAGAAACAAAGAACACTGAAGAACCCGGGTCTCCCTGACGTCCGGCACGACCACGCAACTGACGGTCAACACGACGAGATTCGTGACGTTCAGTACCAATAATCGCCAAACCTCCTGCAGCCTTGACTTCGTCGCTCAACTTGATATCGGTACCACGACCTGCCATGTTGGTAGCAATAGTAACTGTACGTCCCAAACCGGCTTTTGCAACGATGTCAGCTTCTTTCTGATGTAATTTAGCATTAAGAACGTTATGTTCAATCTTACGGAGAGTAAGCATTTTACTCAGCATTTCAGAGATTTCAACAGATGTTGTACCGACCAGTACCGGACGTCCCATTTCAACCATCTTTTCAATCTCTTCAATAACAGCTTTATATTTCTCGCGCTTAGTTTTATAAACGCGGTCGTTCATGTCTATACGTGCTATAGGGCGGTTAGTAGGAATAGTCACTACATCTAGTTTATAGATATCCCAGAATTCGCCTGCTTCCGTTTCTGCAGTACCTGTCATACCAGACAATTTATGATACATACGGAAATAATTCTGAAGAGTGATTGTTGCGAATGTCTGAGTAGCTGCTTCTACCTTAACACCTTCCTTAGCTTCAACTGCCTGATGCAAACCGTCACTCCAACGACGACCATCCATAATACGGCCAGTCTGTTCGTCAACGATTTTAACCTGACCATCCATAACAACATAGTCAGTATCTTTTTCGAACATTGTATATGCCTTAAGCAACTGGTTGATAGTATGAACTCGTTCAGACTTGATAGCGTAGTTAGTCATAAGTTCATCTTTCTTAGCCAACTTTTCTTCATCTGACAATGAAGTTTCGCTTTCAAGCTCTGACAACTGTGCCGCAATATCAGGAAGGACGAATAGTGTAGGGTCCTGAGAGTTACCAGTAATAAGTTCAATACCCTTATCAGTAAGGTCTGCACTCTTCATTTTTTCATCTATAACGAAATAAAGAGGTTCAACAGCTTCAGGCATACGCTTATTGTTTGCTTCCATATAGATAGCCTCAGTCTTCAACATTCCGGCTTTAATACCCGGTTCGCTGAGGAACTTGATAAGAGGTTTATTCTTTGGAAGAGCCTTGTGGCTACGGAATAATGAAAGGAATCCTTCTTCCACTTCTTCTTTCTTATCTGAAGCTATAAGACGTTTAGCATCTGCCAAATACTGTGTGGCAAGCTTACGCTGTGCTTCAACAAGGCGCTCTACCAACGGACGAAGAACTTCGAACAGCTGCTGATCACCTTTTGGAACAGGACCTGAAATAATAAGAGGAGTACGAGCATCGTCAATCAATACAGAGTCCACCTCATCGACAATGGCAAAATTATGTTTACGCTGTACAAGATCCTTAGGGCTGTTAGCCATGTTGTCGCGCAGATAGTCGAAACCGAACTCGTTGTTAGTACCGAATGTGATATCAGCCATATATGCACGGCGACGTGCTGCAGAGTTTGGCTGATGCTTATCAATACAGTCTACACTCAATCCATGGAACATATAGAGAGGTCCCATCCATTCAGAGTCACGTTTTGCAAGATAGTCATTGACAGTTACTACGTGTACACCGTTACCAGTCAATGCATTAAGGAATACTGGCAAAGTAGCTACAAGAGTTTTACCTTCACCTGTACACATTTCGGCAATCTTACCCTGATTTAGGACAACTCCACCGAATAACTGTACATCGTAGTGAACCATACACCACTTCATATCATTTCCACCAGCTACCCAATGATTTTTCCATATAGCCTTATCGCCTTCAATGCGGACAAAATCCTTACCCATGGCAGCCAACTCACGGTCGAAATTAGTAGCTGTTACTTCTATTTCTTCATTCTGAGTAAAACGTCGTGCGGTATCTTTTACAATAGCGAAAGCTACAGGCAAAACGTCGCTAAGTGCTTTTTCATACTTATCAAGCACCTCTTTTTCAAGTTTATCTATTTGGGCAAAGATAGGTTCACGTTTTTCAATATCTGTAGTTTCGATTGTAGCTTTAAGTTCTTCAATCTTTTTGTTTTCCTCTACGGCAGAATCTTTAATATACTTTTTCAACTCTTCCGTTTTGGCACGCAACTCATCATTACTCAGCTTCTCTATTTCAGGGTATGCAGCTTTAATTTTTTCTACCCATGGCTGGATTTCCTTCATGTCACGAGAAGCCTTGTTCCCGAACAACTTGCTTATAAATTCATTAAATCCCATTATATATTTTATTTTTTATTTACAGATTAATGCCGTTAAATATGTTCAACAGCGCACAAAGATAATTAAAAACGCACAAAGTGCCGCAATTACAAAGATTTATTTGCGTATTCCTGTCAAAGGAGACGCCACACTGGCATTCGGCGCCCTTATTCGCATAAAGTGTGCCAGAGTAGGAGCAACTGCTGCCACCTTTATAGGTGAATATAATATTTCCGGTTTTATGTTATATCCAAAAAAGAAGACTGGAACCGAAGCATATGCTTCACGTTCAACTCTAACCGTATTAGAATATTCATCCACAACCTTCCATCCAGGCAGTATTTCTATGTATAGATCACCTGAACATTCTCTTGTAAATGAATTTCTGATTTTTTCAATCTTAGGGTTCCATGCCCCAAGCAAAAGACGTTGGGAAGAATATGCTGAACGTATGCCACTCATCTGTATAATAAATTCAGAGGAGCGTGTCATCACTTCTGCAAGATTCAAATTTTTGTCTTCTATAAGTTTGTGATTAAGATATATCTGATTACCATAACTGGTTTCCACATACTGTCCCTGCCCATATATTGCCATGAGATACATATTCAACAAAGCAGAACAACGCTTCATGTAAAATTCACCTGTTGGTATCTTATATTGAGGCAAATCTTCTGGTTCAGGCGAACGATATCCAGTAGAAGTTATAAAAATAAGTGTATTCTTCAGACCTACCTTTTTATCAACCATATCAAGCAAATCCCCAATACTGTTATCTAGGCGGACATACATATCCTGAATCTGCATTGCATATTCTGTATCAGGCTTGCCATCGTAATTTCCGGCATAGTAGCCTAGCGTCAATAGATCAGGAGTATCATCCAACCCTGCATTGGTATTATTCAAAAAGACATTAACAAGCTTGTTTACCTCATCGTTTACGTATGGGCTAGTCTTGAACTTCTTATACTTATACAGACGCTCGTCAGTAAAATTATGTTTGAATGTAAGTTGTTTTGTTTCTGTAGTAATGTATTTATATGAGTTAACAGGGAGATATGGCCCCCATGTAATCTGGTCTATTCTGAAATCCAATCCATCACGATCATTAAAATTTGTCACCCATTCAGGAAATGTTCCATAGTAAGTTGTACCACTCCATTTACCATTTTCATCATTTATCCAAAAAGCTCCTTTAGCGGCATGACCAGCTCCCATTATTGCCATTTCTTTAGTTGGAGCAATAGAATATACATGTGCCTGTCCATGCGTAGACACCATTAACTCATCTGCAAGGTTGGATACAGAAAGATGCTTGGGTGAAGTATTTTCTGATGTATAAATTCCCATATACGCCTTATCATCTACACTTTTTACTACACAAAGCGTATTCCTATCCATCCAGCTATTTCCTACAACTCCATTATAATAAGGTGTAGTACCTGTATAAATAGAAGCTACGGATGAAGTCTGATCAGGTTTAATGAAATCATATTCACCATTCATATATACACGTCCTTCTTTAAAAAGACGCTTGAAACCCCTTTCACCATACATGGCGGAAAAGGCCTCGATATAATCCGTACGCAACTGATCTATAGTCAGACCTATTACCAATTTCGGAACAGCCGGAACATTTTGAGCATTAATTCCGGATATAACTATAGCAGTAATTAAAGATGTGATAAATCGTTCTCTCATTTTTATTTTCTATAAACTATCTGATGGCTCACTGCATTAAACAACAAACCGAGTGCCAAAAGTAATACCGATAAATCAATTTCTTGCGGTATTATCGGTATTATCACTATAAAAAATGTTAAATACACAGAATTCACTATATGCCATCTGTCTTTTCTACGTTTTATGTCGTTATAAAGCATGAATGGCAAATAAAATAACGGTATTGGATTAAATAACATAATAAGCCAATTTGAATCCACCGTAGGATGTATTGAAAAGAAAAACAGAAAAGCAATTATACATCCAGCCAACCCCTGAGACAAATAAAGAATTAAATCCCAAATCCAGTATATTTTCTTCTTAACAATCTGAATAAATGCTATTATGATGTTCAGGCAAAGAAAAAAAGTAGCACAGCTCACTGGGCTGAATGGAAAAGAATCCCCATCATCAACTACTGTGTCAGCATCAACTATCACCTCTTCCTTTAAAACCAAAGGCCTTAAATTTCCATTAGGACTTTTAATATATGCTTTTTCTGCAAAAGAACGCATATAAAATGGAGAAAACATTTGTTGGCGAATACCTATTGGTTCATCAGCATCCTCTCCTAAACATAAATCTATACCAAACTCTTCCCAATCAAATCCTTTTGTAAATTCATGTATGATACCACGAAACGTATTATCAGGAACTGTAGTAGGATATTCAACTTTTCCATCAATACATTTTTCTATCTGGTCTCTCGCTCTTGTAGTACAATTGTCATAAAAATAATTATACCTATAAACCCTGTTTTGTGGAAGATAATTTGTAAAAAGAAGCTCCTGCAATTTTATTTTTTCACTATACGTAAGATTCAGGACCTGCTGATATACAGCTGACCCCCTAAACATATACTCAGCCTTGAAAGATCTGATATCGTTTACTCCCAACTGATAATCCGTCTCACCCTTAACAAAACGATATATAAAATTAGGCGATGAAAAACTGAACATTCCGTAATTAAATACCAAATCCTTGCTTTTAGTAAAATTCTGATATCGTATTGCTGTATGTCCGAATAAAGAATATATTTCAGTTCCGGGAGAACAAGTAAGCAAACTAAACTGTATACTGTCGCGTTTTTGCGAGTATGACTGCATAACTCCCAAAATCACCAACAGAGAGACTAATACTCTTAATTTATTGATAAACATAGTTTATAAAAGTGCATATTTGTAATTTCGGACACAAAAATAAGACTAATTATCTATAAATATAAAACAAAACATCTATTTTATTGCAATTATTACCCATTTTTTCCTTTACTTTGCATGCAATACTAAATTATGCATTGTGAATTTAATAATAGACATTGGTAATACCGTTGCTAAACTTGCAGTTTTCGATGGAGATGAACAAATTGAAGTACTTAGAGGTTCAAACCATTCATTGGACTGCATGAAAATACTTTGTCACAAATATAAAATTGATAAATGT
>NZ_JADYTF010000301.1 GCF_021530995.1 Bacteroides caecigallinarum | reverse complement strand
GATGAAACGATGATGAACATATATCATTTTGGTTATCAGTTTATTATCCTGTCAACTCATCAATTCATCGGATTTTCATCCGCCAACAAGTCTGCGGGACAAACGGATGGAAGGAAATGCCACTATCCGCAAGCTGGTCGGTCGGACATCCGACCTGCCTGCTGTCCGACCAGCCGACAAGGGAAGGCGTATCATATCAATGAAAAGAAAAGAGCTGCCTATACAGCTGGTACTCTCACAGGCTTTTGAGAACAGAAAAGCCATAGCTCATTAGGGCATTTTCTTTACGCAGTGCAGGCACAGCTAAAAATGCCCCAATGAGCCAACGGGGTTACACCCCTCTGGACACCCCCGTTTGCCATGCGGCATGACCGCAGCAGACGGAAACCAACAAACCAAATTGTCAAACCTGAAAACAAAAAACAAGCA
>NZ_JADYTF010000300.1 GCF_021530995.1 Bacteroides caecigallinarum | reverse complement strand
GAATAGCTAAAATGCCGTTATGGGCGGAGAGCCGTATACATGGAGACGTGTACGTACGGTTCGGAGGCAGGCTGTCGGAAACCTACCACCGTAAGGTGGCATGGCGCCGACAGCCGAGCCTACAGATAACCGTACAGAAATTGGATAATGATCTCACGATGCTGGGCGACAAGCTGAGCAAATCATTCGGGAACGTGAAAATGGCAGGGATATGAAACGGGAAATAATCACAACGGACAGCTATGGTAGAATTACCATATCATCCGATACAGGTAATATATGGATGAATGAAATGGAGCTGGTGGAGCTGTTTGGGGTAATCGCCCCGACGCTCCGTGCCGCCATTCGTGCCGTGTACAAGTGTGGAGTTTTGAATCCTCTTGAAGCTGAAAAACGTATCAAGCTGCCCAACGGCTATTATGCGGACATGTATGCCTTGC
>NZ_JADYTF010000299.1 GCF_021530995.1 Bacteroides caecigallinarum | reverse complement strand
ATCGGTAAACGATGGGGATGCGTTCCATTAGGTAGTAGGCGGGGTAACGGCCCACCTAGCCAACGATGGATAGGGGTTCTGAGAGGAAGGTCCCCCACATTGGAACTGAGACACGGTCCAAACTCCTACGGGAGGCAGCAGTGAGGAATATTGGTCAATGGGCGAGAGCCTGAACCAGCCAAGTAGCGTGAAGGATGAAGGTTCTATGGATTGTAAACTTCTTTTATAAGGGAATAACCGACACCACGTGTGGTGTTCTGCATGTACCTTATGAATAAGCATCGGCTAACTCCGTGCCAGCAGCCGCGGTAATACGGAGGATGCGAGCGTTATCCGGATTTATTGGGTTTAAAGGGAGCGTAGACGGGATGTTAAGTCAGCTGTGAAAGTTTGGGGCTCAACCTTAAAATTGCAGTTGAAACTGGCGTTCTTGAGTGCGG
>NZ_JADYTF010000298.1 GCF_021530995.1 Bacteroides caecigallinarum | reverse complement strand
CCTAGGGTAACACTGGTAATTGGGGCTAAGTCGTAACAAGGTAGCCGTACCGGAAGGTGCGGCTGGAACACCTCCTTTCTGGAGAGATACCGTAGAAAAGATCAAGAAGGTTTATGCTTCTTGTACTACAGACGAGTTTGTTTAATTAAATATTTTGGGGGATTAGCTCAGCTGGCTAGAGCACCTGCTTTGCACGCAGGGGGTCAACGGTTCGAATCCGTTATTCTCCACAGAATATAAGGATAGACTTGCGAAGCAAGTCAATCTCATAAAATTCTCCACAGAAATGTGGATTCTCAATAGAGAATACAGAATTTTATAAAGATCTTTGACATGATGTAACAAGCTGAAAAGTAAAAATTTGGTCAAAACCAAAAGAGCTAAAAGTATATATCATCCGCTCTGTTGTAATATACAGAGTGTGTACGTGATAACAAAAGTAAT
>NZ_JADYTF010000297.1 GCF_021530995.1 Bacteroides caecigallinarum | reverse complement strand
GATCAGCCTGTTATCCCCGGAGTACCTTTTATCCTTTGAGCGATGTCCCTTCCATACGGAAACACCGGATCACTATGCTCTAGTTTCCTACCTGATCGACTTGTCAGTCTCCCAGTCAAGCACCCTTCTGCCATTACACTCTTGGGCCGGTTACCGATCGGCCTGAGGGTACCTTTAGAAGCCTCCGTTACGCTTTTGGAGGCGACCACCCCAGTCAAACTACCCACCAAGCAATGTCCTCAATCCATGAGTTAGAACTCAAACAAACGAAGGGTCGTATTTCAACAGCGGCTCCACGAACACTGGCGTGCCCGATTCAATGCCTCCGACCTATCCTACACATCGCGTGCCCAAATTCAATGCTAAGCTATAGTAAAGGTTCACGGGGTCTTTTCGTCCCATCGCGGGTAATCGGCATCTTCACCGATACTACAATTTCACTGGGCTC
>NZ_JADYTF010000296.1 GCF_021530995.1 Bacteroides caecigallinarum | reverse complement strand
GTAAACCAACTGTCAACCAGCAGATAATCAAAGCGTATGCCTCTCCTGATGGATTCTCTGACCATTTCAATGGAACGGTCGATCTTGTTTTGTCTGTATTCCTTTATACGGGTGTTGACTGCGGAATCCCCGTCACGTTTCTTGCTGAAGCGTGCTTTCCGCTGCTTGTCGGTCAATCCTTGCTTCTTTTCAGGGTTCTTGCCTTCCTCCCCGTGAAGCGAGAAGTCAAGCAAGGTCTGTGTCTTCCCGTCCGTATGGCACAGGAACAGCCCTTTGAAACCCAAGACGCTCTTGTGAAGAACGTGTGAATAGATGCGGCCTATCATTTCAGTCTTGAAACCTGTTTTCGGCAGGTCGGTATCGTCGATTATCAGACATTGGAGGGATTCTTTCGAGTCCTTCCTCGATGAAATCCGATTCAACAGGCGAATACTCACCAAATAGACAAGTTTGCGCC
>NZ_JADYTF010000031.1 GCF_021530995.1 Bacteroides caecigallinarum | reverse complement strand
ACTACATTCTGTTTGTTTATTTAAAATCTTTCAAAGAACTTCTTGTTTAGCAACCGTATCATTTTCGATTGCGGGTGCAAAGGTACGCACTTTTTTCATTCCCGCAATACCTGACACAACTTTTTTTCAAAAAAATTACTACATCATAGCTAACTTGCTGTTTTTCAACATAAAATAAATACTCTTTTTTTCAATTGAATTACAATACTATTTTATGAAGAGATTTTATACACATTATAATAATATATATTTAATCAACCAGAAGATTTAATAACACCATAGAAAAATCGTTATTTTATCCACCTGACACACACAGGAGCCTTAGTATGTATTCTTTTACCAGTATCAATAGGCATTCCTGTTTCTCTGTTCACTTCATATATCTCTATTGCATTCTCATCGCGACAAGCAACCAGAATATACTTTCCATTAGGAGTTATCGCAAAGTTACGCGGATGTTTACCTGTAAGACAATAACCAACTCGCTCTATATTACCGGTTTCTGCCGAAACTCTAAACACAGCTATACCGTCTGACTTTATTCTGCAAGATGCATAAAGAAATCTCTCGTCAGGTGACAAATGAATGTCTGCACTTCCCTCACCTCCTACAGTATCAGCCTTCACTGTCTGAATAATTTCAGCCTTGTTGCCATCATTTATCTTCAATACCACTACATCACCGCTTAGTTCAGTAATCACATAAGCATACTTTCCACTAGAATGAAAACACAAATGTCTTGGTCCACTACCATCAGGTAATACTATATCATCATTATGCAAATAATCCGCGACATCTATCACCCTAATTCTATCAGTTCCCAAGTCATTTGCCCAAAGATGAACACTGTCGGGAGAAAAATAGACAGAATGAATATGCGATGCCTCCTGCCTAGTGGGATGAGTGCCACAACCGCTGAAATCAATCTTCTTCTGCAAAGCAATATTACCATTAGAATCTATATTGAAAATAGAGAGATTTCCACCTGAATAATTAGCTGTAAAAGCCATGCCTTTCCCTTCATCAGCCATAACAAAACATGGAGAAGATCCTTGAGTCCTGTCACGGTCTATAACTGTCAGGTTCATACTGTCCGGATTATATTTCAATGAATATAAAAAAGAGTCATCACCTCCTCCTTCGGCCACTGAATATATAATATTATTTGAAGTCAATTCGGATAGGAACGAAGGATTAGGAACCCCCTTTAACCCTGATTTATAAGCAAAACCAGCATCACTTTGTGAAAATGTGAAGACTTTTATACCTTCCTCGTCCTGAGAGGAATAACTACCGGACACAAACACAAGTGAATCCTGGTCCGTACCGTCTACCTCCTTTCCTTTATTATTTACAAATGAACATCCCATAAATAACAACGAAGCTGATAAGAAAAAAACTGAGTTCCTTTTATTCATGATATTAAGGTTTAAGAATATGTTGAGTAGCAAAAATATATATTTTATCTTTAGAAATTGGTACTTAGAGAGTTTTTTATTATTTTTGCAGACAATTTAATACTAACGTCTGGGGTTGTTTGGTTTTGACAGCGAGAGATGTGGTATGTAAGCATGCAGTGCGTCAGTGATTTGCACTATAATCTCAGTTACTGAACAATTATCTGGCAACGAAAACTATGCTCTCGCTGCTTAATCGAAGTACAGTAGATTAGCTTTATTTCTGTCACAGTGACAGAAACGAGACATCGCTCAAAAGCTCTTGTTCCGAAGCGTTTGATATAGCGGTGCAGCAAAATCGGGAATAGCTTGAGTCTTGTCCTGCGGCTCCGGTGAAATTTAAGGACTAAGGTATAAGTGGGTGGCTCTGGTCTTGCTTATGCACGAAAACCGAAGGCAGAGATAAGCATGTAGAAAGCATATGGCTTCCTTGTTTGGACGAGGGTTCGACTCCCTCCAGCTCCACACATTAATCACCCGATTTTTACTTAAAAGTAAAGGTCTGGTGTTTTTTTTATGAAGACATAGTTAGCGTTACACGTTCGTGTTGCGCTCGCAACACATATGTGTTACACGCGTTACACATACGTGTCACGCACGTTGCACGAACGTGTAACGACAATTAAAACAGAGCGTAATACATCATAAAACAAGCCAGCCAATTCATAATGCATTGACTATGAATTGGCTGGCTAATCTTATTTGAAATTTCAGCTTATTTCGCTGGAGTATTTTCCAAAGTCGCAATAAGGAAATCGTAGAATTTCTTTACTGAAGGAATATGACAACGTTCTTCAGGGGTGTGAGGACACTGCAGTGTAGGTCCAAATGAAATCATATCCAAACCAGGCATTACGGCACCGATGATACCGCATTCCAGTCCGGCGTGTATAACTTTCACCTCTGGTTCTTCTCCAAATTGTGCCTTGTATGAGGCCTTCATCGCATGAAGGATTGGAGAATTGACGTTAGGTTCCCAACCTGAATAACCTCCTGAACGGACTACATGCATACCAGCCATTGAGAAACAGCTTTCAATAGCAGTATTACGATAATCCTTCATAGATTCACGTGAGCTGCGGGTAAGAACCTTAATAGCAGCTTTACCTCCACCGATTTCTACAATAGCAAGATTTGATGAAGTCTCTACTGTATCAGGTATTGTAGGGATAAAACGTTCTACACCATTAGGACAAGCAAATATAGCATCAACAAGATTATCTCTGATTTCATCAGGAACCATGAACTTAGGAAGTTCCACACGTTCAGCTGTGAAAGTGATTCCATCCTCGATAGTAGCATACTCATCACGCCATACCTGTTCACATTCGCCAACAAATGCCAATACATCTTCAACTTCTGTTTCCGGAACTGTTATAACTACTTCACATTCGCGAGGAATAGCGTTTCGCATGTTTCCGCCTTCCCATGATACCAGGCATGCTTCATCGTATGTGATAACCTGATTAAGGAAACGTGCCATCAGTTTGTTGGCATTTGCATGTCCCCATCCAATCTGAATACCAGAGTGTCCGCCGCGCAAACCTTTCAGTGTAACCTTGAGCGCTACATCTTCAGGATCTGTTTCCTCCTCTTTATATTCCAATGTAGCAGTAAGGTCTTCGCCACCTGCACAGCCTATGTAAAGTTCTCCTTCGTCTTCTGAATCAAGATTGAGCAGAATATCTCCTTCAATAGTACCAGGTTTCAGTCCGAAAGCTCCATACATACCTGTTTCCTCGTCTGATGTGATAAGAGCTACCAATGGGCCGTGTTTCAGAGTCTTATCCTCCATAATAGCCATTATGGCAGCTACACCCATACCATTGTCCGAGCCCAATGTTGTACCTTTGGCTTTAACCCATTCACCGTCAACATATGTCTGGATAGGGTCTTTTTCGAAATCGTGCTCTGTCTCTTTATTCTTTTGTGGCACCATATCCATGTGTGCCTGAAGAATCACTGTCTTAAGATTTTCCATTCCAGGAGTGGCAGGCTTACGATAGATAATATTTCCAGCCTCATCCTGAAAAGTTTCAACACCTGCATTCTTGCCAAAATCAAGCAAGAAAGCCTGAATTTTTTCCAGATGTCCTGACGGATGTGGAATCTGAGTTATAGAATGAAAATGTTTCCACACATTCTGTGGAGCTAAAGAAAGAATTTCGCTCATAGAGTTAGTTTTTTGATTATGAGTTTTTTGTTTTATATTGTTTGTTGGTAAGCGGCAAAGCCACTAATCCATATATTCCTAACAAAATTAATAAAAAAGTTTGGATTCCATGCACTAATAATGCAAATATTCCTGCATCGTCCTTACTTACACCATACATCATCATCATTGTTATTATAGCAAAATGCCATGGACCAGCTCCATTCGGAGTAGGTACGATAACTGCAATACTACCCACTACAAACATCACCAGACCTGCCATAAGCCCTAAATCAGACGAAAAATCAAAGCTGAAAAATGTGACATAAAACTGGAGAAAATAGCATAGCCATATCCCTAAAGTATAAAAAATGAACAATGACATATTTTCGACACGTCTGAGGGACATACAGCCCATCCATATATCATTCAGAATACATTTGACCCTAACAAAGATGGACAGCTTGCTGAACATGAAAAATGCAAGAACTATCAGCGCTATTATACATATATTAGTAATGTAAAAATTAGTCGAAGTGAAAAGATGGAAAACAAAAGACGAGTCAGTGCCTGTTTCCTTTATAAACTTGGCAAACACTCCGGACTGCAACAGCAAAGTAAAACATGTGATAACCACTACACATAAAGAGTCAATGATACGTTCCGTAACTACTGTACCCAAAGATTTCGAAAACGAAACCCCATCATATTTTGCAAGGATTCCACAACGCGAAACCTCACCTACACGAGGAATGACGAGATTTGCCGCATACGAAACAAAAATGGCATATACACTATTCGACAATTTGGGATGTTCGCCAAGCGGTGCCAAAGACAAGTTCCACCTCCATCCACGGAACAAATGTCCAAGGACTCCGAAAACCAGTGAAAAAAGCATCCACCAATAGTTTACTCCATCGGAAAGGACAGAATACACCCGCTCGAAATCAAATCCCTTATATGTCCAAACCAGGATTGCGGCTCCAAGAATGAGAGGCAAAAATATCTGCCATATTTTATTTAATAGTTTTTTTGACTCACTTCGTTCCAAAATCTGAATTTATTTAGATATTATTATGTAACTTTGCACAATGCAAATATACAATGCTTAACTGAATATACACCATATAATCATAAAGAAATATTTTAATACGGAATGAAATTAGTTAAACCAAAGAAATTTCTAGGACAGCACTTTCTGAAAGATTTACAAGTTGCTAAAGATATAGCGGACACTGTTGACACGTGTCCTGAAATTCCTGTATTGGAAGTAGGTCCGGGAATGGGCGTGCTCACACAGTTCCTGATTCCCAAAAACAGACCATTGAAAGTAGTGGAACTGGATTTCGAATCAGTAGCTTTCCTAAAAGAAAACTTTGGAGAGTTGGGCGAAAACATCATAGAGAAAGATTTCCTGAAAATGGATCTTTCGACATTGTTCGACGGAAAGCCATTCGTACTGACCGGTAATTATCCGTACAATATTTCAAGCCAGATATTCTTCAAAATGCTGGACAATAAGGAAATAATTCCTTGCTGTACAGGTATGATACAGAAAGAAGTGGCCGAACGTATAGCTGCTAAACCCGGGAACAAGACATACGGAATACTCAGCGTAATGATTCAGGCCTGGTACGATGTAGAATATCTTTTCACTGTACACGAACACGTGTTCAACCCTCCTCCAAAAGTGAAAAGCGCGGTAATAAGAATGACCCGAAACGACACAAAGGAACTGGGATGCAATGAAAAGCTTTTCAAGCAAATAGTTAAAACTACATTCAACCAAAGACGAAAGACTTTGAGAAATTCAATATCACCTATACTTGACAAGGGAAATCCTTTGAGCGCTGACCCAATTTTCAATAAAAGACCGGAACAGCTTTCTGTTGAAGAATTCATTGACTTGACTAACAGAGTAGAAAAAACCTTGGCTGAAAATACGCTTATAAGCACAACCGAGTAAGAAAACTTTTATTTACCAAACCATTAAAAGTTAAACAGGATGAACAGCGAAGAAATCAAAAAAATCACGGAACTAATAGAAAACAAGGAGCCAGACAAGGTAAAAGAGCTTCTTAATGATTTACATCCTGCCGATATAGCAGAACTCTGCAATGAGTTGAACGCAGAGAATGCAAGATTTGTCTATCTGCTGCTTGACAATGAAACAGCAGCAGACGTTCTCGTTGAAATGGACGAGGATGCACGTAAGGAATTTCTTGACATACTGCCGTCGGAAACAATCGCTAAACGTTTTGTAGACTACATGGACTCGGACGATGCCGTAGACATTATCCGAGAAATGGACGAAGACAAGCAGGAAGAAGTCCTTTCACACATCGAAGACATTGAACAGGCCGGAGACATCGTAGACCTTCTGAAGTATGATGAAGATACAGCCGGTGGTCTCATGGGTACGGAAATGGTGATAGTGAAAGAGAACTGGAGTATGCCCGAGTGTCTTCGTGAAATGCGTATTCAGGCAGAAGAAATGGACGAAATCTACTATGTATATGTAGTGGATGACGACGAACGTCTCAGAGGTGTATTCCCACTAAAGAAGATGATAACCAGCCCATCAGTATCGAAGGTGAAGCATGTAATGAAAAAAGACCCTGTTTCAGTACACGTAGATACACCAGTGGAGGAAGTTGTACAAATCATTGAAAAATACGACCTTGTAGCCGTACCAGTAGTAGACAGCATAGGGCGCCTTGTAGGGCGAATAACCGTAGACGACGTAATGGACGAGGTACGTGAGCAGGCTGAACGTGATTATCAGTTGGCATCAGGTCTCTCGCAAGACGTTGAATCAGATGATAATGTATTCAGACAAACTACTGCACGACTACCGTGGCTGCTCATAGGTATGCTTGGCGGTATAGGCAACTCTATGATTTTGGGTAATTTCGACACCACATTTGCAGCTCATCCGGAAATGGCTTTGTATATCCCGTTGATTGGTGGTACCGGAGGAAACGTAGGTACACAGTCATCAGCCCTTGTAGTACAGGGATTGGCCAACAGTTCACTGGATTCGGCAAACACATTCAAACAAGTTGGTAAAGAAGCTGTTGTAGCGCTGATTAACGCTTCGATTATATCATTATTAGTATATATATATAACTTTGTCAGATTTGGTGCAAGTGCAACAGTAAGCTATTCTGTATCAATAAGTCTGTTTGCAGTAGTCATGTTTGCGTCCATCTTCGGGACGCTGGTTCCAATGACACTGGAAAAGCTTAAAATAGACCCGGCAATAGCAACAGGACCGTTTATTTCCATCACTAACGACATCATAGGCATGATGCTATATATGGGAATTACAGTATTATTATCTTAATATGTTTACTGATATCTTCTCATACAATCAAAAGATCATTTAAACGCTTCAAAGTAAAATAATACAAATAAAATTATGTTTTTTAAATATTATTTCTTTAATTTGTAATTACAACTTTTTTAAAAAGAAATTTTCTTAAATATCTATATACGCATGGAAGTAAATGAAACAAACCGTCCGCTAACCGAAGAGCAGACTAATGCAGCTGAAACTTTGGTTCCTACTGTTGAACAATCAACAGAAAACGTTAAGTATGAACCTAAACATACTAAAGAAGAGGTAATACAACGTTTAAAAGAAATAAATGAAAATGCTTGCGAAGCAGACAAACAGGAAATAGACTTGCTGAAACAAACATTCTACAAATTGCATAAATCAGAGCAAGAAGTCAACCGCAAAACTTTCATAGAAGCCGGCGGAGATGCCAATTCATTTATTCCTCAATCAGATCCGTTAGAACCTGAACTCAAATCCATATTGTCGGAAATTAAGGAGAAAAGGAATTCCATGATTGCAGCTATAGAAAAAGAAAAAGAAGAAAATCTTCAGAAAAAGCTTGATATCCTTGAAAAAATGAAAAGTATCACAGAATCATCAGAGGATGCCGGCAAGAACTATAGCGAATTCAAAAGCCTTCAGCAGGAATGGAACGAAATAAAACTAATCCCGGCAAATAAAGTTAATGAAATCTGGAAAACATATCAGCTCTATAATGAGAAATTCTATGATATGCTAAAACTAAACAATGAGTTTAGAGAATACGATTTCAAAAAGAATCTTGAACTAAAGACACATATCTGCGAAGCTGCTGAAAAACTGGCTGACGAGCCTGACGTAATTTCTGCATTTCATCAGTTACAGAAACTGCATCAGGAATTCCGCGAAATAGGTCCTGTAGCAAAAGAAATGCGCGAAAGCATCTGGAACAGATTCAAAGCAGCCTCTACAGCTGTAAACAGACGCCACCAGAAGCATTTCGAAGATCTGAAGGAACAAGAACAGAATAACCTTGACCAGAAGACTGTCATTTGCGAAATAGCGGAAGCTATGGAGTACGATAAGTTTACGACATTTACCGACTGGGAAGACAAGACACAAGAAATACTTGCACTACAGGCTAAATGGAAAACTATTGGCTATGCTCCTCAAAAGATGAACCTGAAAATATTTGAAAGATTCCGCGCGGCATGCGACGAATTCTTCAAACGCAAAGCTGAATTCTTCAAGACAGCCAAGGAAAACATGGCTTTGAATCTGGAGAAGAAAAAAGAACTTTGTGAAAAGGCTGAAGCTCTAAAGGACAGTACAGCATGGAAAGAGACAGCAGAGATACTTGCCAAACTACAGAAAGAATGGAAAACTGTCGGTCCTGTACCTAAAAAATACTCTGATGCCGTATGGAAGAGATTTATCGGTGCTTGTGATTATTTCTTTGAACAAAAAGCAAAAGCAACATCTTCACAACGTTCAGAAGAGCTTGAAAACCTCAGCAAGAAAGAGGCTATCATAAAACAAGTAGCAGAGCTTGAAAAGTCTGAAGTTTACGATGAAACTATAGGAGAAAAACTAAAATCCATAATAGCAGAATGGAACAGTATCGGTTTCGTTCCTTTCAAAGAAAAAGACAGATTATACAAAGAGTTCCGTAATCTTGTAAACAGCATTTTTGACAAGGCAAACATCTCTGCAACAGAAAAGAAATTGAATAGCTATAAATCGGGATTAAGCAAAGAAGCCAATCTTTATAAAGAAAGAGAAAAACTGGTAAGAATATACGAAAGAATTTAAAATGAGATAAAGACTTACGAAAACAATCTTGGTTTCTTGAACTCATCTTCAAAAAAAGGAAATTCGCTGGTAAATGATATTGCCAGAAAGATAGAAAAGCTTAAAAACGATTTAAATCTGACATTGAAGAAAATCGAAGCTATCGACGAAACCATGAATAATTGATACATAAAAAATAGCGAGTAGAAATACTCGCTATTTTTATATTACAGATATAACAAAAAAAAGAGCAACTCAAGTTGCTCTTTCAAGTTGGGTTACTAGGATTCGAACCTAGAAAAACAGGACCAGAATCTGTTGTGTTACCATTACACCATAACCCAATAAAATAATAATCGTTTTTATCTGTTGGGCTACTAGGATTCGAACCTAGAAAAACAGGACCAGAATCTGTTGTGTTACCATTACACCATAGCCCAAAATCATTCTTATTTTGCCAACCTTTTCGTTTGACGCTGCAAAGGTACAACTTTTTCATTACATACAAACATTTTATCCTTTTTTTTTCAAAAAAAATGCGTTTTTTCGCATTTTATCCCATCGAAACATTAAGTAAAAGCGAAAATCACTCTAAAAAATCCAAAAACAATAAGAAAACTCCATCTATATTTCGTGAAATACGGAAAAGCAAGTATATTTGCCATACATTATTATTAAAAACAAAAAGTTTATATATTAGAAGAATGAACGAAACAAAAGATTTACTTGATAGAATTAAAGAAGGTATACAAGAGAAGAAAGGTAAAAATATTGTCATAGCTGATCTTACAGACATTGAAGATACAATATGCAATTATTTTATAATCTGCAACGGTAACTCACCAAGCCAGGTAATGGCAATCACAGAATCTATAAAAGATTACGTAAGAGAAACAGCCGGAGTCAAACCTTTGGCAATTGACGGAACCAAGAATGCACAATGGGTGGCAATGGATTACAATGATATTATAGCACACATTTTTTTACCGGAACAAAGAGATTTCTATAATTTAGAGCATTTGTGGGCAGATGCAAAACTAACAAGAATTCCGGATTTAGATTAAAACAATTACAACTAACACAAGAATACTTAAATTTACATGAACAATAATTCAAATAAACCAAAGATTAATATGCCTAGGCCGAATTTAAGCTGGCTATATATAATTATCGCTATGGTTATAGCTTTTTTATATATAACTAGCGACGAAGGAAGTATGAGTAAAGAAATTACTTATACAGAATTCAAGGACATGGTTAAAAAAGGATATGCAGACAAAATCATTGCATACGACAATAACTCCGTAGAAATGTACATAAAACCTGAAAACATAGTTGATGTTTTCAAGAAAGATGCACCTAAAGTTGGAAAAAGTCCATCTGTAAAGATACAGGTAGGTTCTATGGAATCATTAGACAAGTTCTTGGATGAAGAACAAAAAAATGGAAACTTTACAGGTTCAATCAGATACGAGAAGGAGAATGACTATTTTGGAGTTATATTCTGGAATCTGTTGCCTATAATTTTCTTCGTAGGATTATGGATTTTCATAATGCGAAGAATGGGCGGAGCTGGAAACGGTGGTGGAGCCGGCAATGTATTCAATGTAGGCAAGAGTAAGGCACAGCTATTTGAAAAAGGAGCAAACCGAGTAACCTTCAAAGATGTAGCTGGACAGACAGCTGCAAAACAGGAGGTTCAGGAAATTGTAGAATTCCTGAAGCAACCACAAAAATACACTGAATTGGGAGGTAAAATTCCAAAAGGCGCCCTCCTTGTTGGCCCTCCGGGAACAGGTAAAACACTTTTGGCAAAAGCCGTTGCAGGTGAAGCTGATGTACCGTTCTTTTCAATGTCAGGTTCCGATTTCGTTGAAATGTTTGTTGGTGTAGGTGCCTCAAGAGTACGCGACCTGTTCAGACAGGCAAAGGAAAAAGCACCATGTATTATATTTATAGATGAAATTGACGCTGTAGGACGTGCCAGAGGAAAGAATCCAAGTATGGGAGGTAATGATGAAAGAGAAAATACTCTTAACCAGCTTCTTACAGAAATGGACGGTTTCGGTACAAACAGTGGTGTTATCATTCTTGCAGCTACAAACCGCGCCGATATATTGGACAAGGCATTGTTGAGAGCGGGACGTTTCGACAGACAGATACATGTAGATTTACCTGACCTGAACGAAAGAAAAGAAGTTTTTGGTGTACATATACGTCCACTTAAACTTGATGAGACTGTAGATATAGATTTATTGGCACGACAGACTCCTGGATTTAGTGGAGCCGACATTGCAAACGTATGTAACGAGGCTGCTCTTATTGCCGCAAGACACAACAAGCCTTCAGTAAGCAAAGACGATTTCATGGCTGCAATAGACAGAATTGTCGGAGGTCTTGAGAAAAAGACAAAAGTCATGACTGCTGCTGAAAAGAGATCAATAGCACTGCATGAAGCGGGTCATGCTACAATCTCATGGTTCCTTGAATATGCAAATCCACTTATAAAAGTAACTATCGTACCTCGTGGAAGAGCATTGGGCGCAGCATGGTATCTGCCGGAAGAAAGACAGATTACTACTAAGGAACAGATGCTGGACGAAATGTGTGCAACACTCGGTGGGCGTGCAGCTGAAGAATTGTTTATCAAACAAATCTCTACAGGTGCAATGAACGATTTGGAAAGAGTAACAAAACAGGCATATGGTATGATTGCATATGCCGGCATGAGTGACAAACTTCCAAACTTGTGCTATTATAATAATGATGAATATAGCTTCAACAAGCCATATAGCGAACATACTGCAGAACTTATAGACAACGAAGTGAAGCAAATGATTGCAGAGCAATATGCAAGAGCTAAAGATATTCTTACACAGCATAAAGAAGGACATAACCGTCTGGCAGAATTACTCATAGAAAAAGAAGTAATTTTTGCGGAAGATGTAGAAGCAATATTCGGAAAACGTCCATGGGCATCACGTTCAGAAGAAATAATGGCAGAAAATGAAAAGAATGAAACCAAAAGTATCGAGAACAAAAGCGATAGTGAAATCAAAGAGCTGCCGTCAAATAATGAAAGTGATACTACAAAGGACGAGTAACTATTAAATATATTAAGTATATTTTCAGCTGATAAATATTTTAAGGAAATAATAATATTCCCAAAGCCATGAAAGGTAATTTTATAACAAGAGCATTAACTGGTGCTATTTTCGTAGCCGTATTAGTAGGATGTATATTAGGCGGTCCTATCACATTTTCCATCCTATTTGCTTTAATATGCGCCTTGACTGTAAATGAATTTGGGAATATTATTCAGAAAAGTGGATTTGCAGAAATAAACAAGCCAATTTCAATACTTGCATCAATATTTCTTTTCTTCGGATTCGCCTATCTCGGCACATCACCGGGAAGCAACGAAATCCTAATTCCATATCTGTTGCTGATTATGTATATCTTAATCAGCGAGTTATATTACAAGAAAGAAAATCCGGTAAACGATATGGCATATGCGCTTATGACACAAATGTATATCGCCTTACCATTTGCTTTATTGAATGTATTGGCGTTCCAGACATCAGAAGAGACAAGCATGTCGGTTTACAATCCGATACTTCCTTTATCAATATTCATTTTCACTTGGGTTAATGATAGTGGAGCATACTGTGCTGGTGTACTTTTCGGTAAGCATAGACTGTTCGAACGCATATCTCCAAAGAAATCATGGGAAGGATCATTTGGTGGAGGTATCTTCAGTATTATCGCTGCTATAATAATTGCTCAATACTTCCCTATCCTGTCACTTGCAAAATGGATAGGACTTGCGCTGACAGTTGTTGTTTTCGGAACTTGGGGCGACCTGGTAGAATCATTAATCAAACGAAGAATCGGTATAAAGGACTCTGGAAATATACTTCCAGGCCACGGTGGAATGCTAGACCGTTTCGACAGTACTCTCCTAGCCGTACCCGCAGCAGTATTATATCTATATATGATATCATTATTATAATGTGATACTTAATCAACAATCATTAATTGGCTGTAACGGTTGATTAATGATTTTTTTATAACATATAAATCAATTCCCAATGAATATATTTGGTAAAATATTATCAGGTTCGATGATTCTTATATCTGCTGCAGCAGTTACAGCATGTGGCAGTAGCAAAAAAAGCGATTCAACCATCATAAATGAAGAAGCTACATCCAACGTTCAGGCTCCTGTTTTTAATGCCGACAGTGCATACAGCTATGTTAAGGTCCAGGTAGATTTCGGTCCACGTGTCCCCAACACAAAACCACACAAGGAGTGCGGAGACTATCTGGCTTCAAAACTTGAAAGTTTCGGAGCAAAGGTATATAACCAGTATGCGGATTTGGTTGCTTATGACGGCACACTTCTCAAGGCACGCAATATCATAGGTGAATATAATCCTGAAGCCAAGAAAAGAGTAATTTTGTTTGCACATTGGGACTGCCGTCCATACGCTGACTGCGATGAAGAAAAATACCATCATACAGCCATAGACGGAGCAAATGATGGTGCCAGTGGTGTAGGTGTACTGCTTGAAATTGCCAGACAAATTCAAAAACAGTCTCCTACAATAGGTATCGACATAGCTTTCTTCGATGCAGAAGATTATGGTATTCCGGAGTTCTATCAAGGAAACTATAAGGCCGATACATGGTGTCTTGGTTCGCAATATTGGGGCAGAATACCTCACGTACCAAACTACAAGGCTCGTTACGGAATACTTCTCGACATGGTCGGAGGCAAAAATGCAACTTTCTATTATGAGGGATATTCACAGCGTACAGCCAACAATGTAATGAAGAAAATCTGGAATGCGGCACACGAACTTGGCTACGGAAACACATTCATAAAAGAAAAAGGCGGAGAAATAACAGACGACCATATCTACGTGAACCGTTACAGACAAATCCCGTGTGTAGACATCATCCACTATGATACCAACAGCAATACAGGATTCAATCCTACATGGCATACCATAGACGATACGATGGAGAATATAGACCGCGCCACCCTACAGGCTGTAGGCCAGACAGTTCTCCAAGTAATTTATAATGAGAAATAACATAAAAGCAAAATAACGATGAAAACAATAAACGAACTTCAGGACGAAGTAATAGAAGAGTTCAGCGATTTCGATGATTGGATGGACAAGTACCAGCTATTGATAGACCTGGGAAACGAACAGGAACCGCTCAATCCGGAATACAAGACAGACCAGAACCTCATAGACGGTTGCCAAAGCCGTGTATGGCTTCAGGCTGATATGGAAGACGGAAAGATAATATTCCAGGCTGAAAGTGATGCACTGATTGTAAAGGGTATCATTGCTCTGCTAATAAAAGTTGTATCAGGACATACTCCTGACGAAATACTTGATTCAGACTTGTATTTCATTGAGAAAATTGGATTGAAAGAACATCTTTCTCCAACAAGGAGCAACGGACTTCTTGCTATGGTGAAGCAGATGCGTATGTACGCACTGGCTTTCAAGGCTAAGAATGCTTGATAAAAAACGTAACACAAAATAACAGCCGCCGCATTATCCGGAATTTCCGGTAATACAGCGGCTGTAGCTTTTATATCATCTCTTAAAGATTCAGATAACTCTTGGCATTGCAGTAGCAGATATCTTCTATCATACCTTTTATTCTTCCCATTTCCGATTCAGGAAGTATTCCGTTCACCACATCGTTACCAATCATATTACACAATATTCTGCGGAAATACTCATGACGAGGATATGAAAGGAACGAACGCGAATCAGTAAGCATACCAACAAAACGGCTCAACAATCCCTGCTCAGACAAGGCATTCATCTGACGGAGCATTCCTCCCATCTGGTCGTTGAACCACCAGCCTGAACCAAACTGCATTTTTCCCGGCACACTACCGTCCTGATAGTTGGCTATCATTGCCGCAACCATATCATTCTCGGCAGGATTGATATTATATATAATTGTCTTTGCCAGCTTACCTTCAGAGTTCAGACGGTCGAATAACTTAACCATAGCCTCAGCACATCTGAAATCACCGATAGTATCAAATCCAGTATCAGGACCAAGCTTGGCCATCATTCTTGAATTGGTGTTACGCAACGGTCCGTAATGATACTGCTGTGTCCATCCCGCCTCAGCATTCATCTCTGAAAGGATAATCAACAGAGCTGTCTGATATTTTGTTTTTTCCTCCTTAGTCAACTCGTTACCTCCATATACTTTGTCGAATATTGCCGATATTTCTGCCATGGTATAATCAGCCGCAGGTATATCCGCAAGACCATGATCGGCAAGCTTACATCCATGGTCGGCAAAATACTGATGACGCAATTTCAAGGCCTCCACCAAATCATCGAATTTTGATATTGTCACTCCACTAGCCTGCGAGAGTTTTTCCAGATATACTCTGTACTCGGCTGCTGTAGTGACGTTCATAGCCTTGTCCGGTCTCCATGTAGGAAGCACCTTCACTTCGAAACCAGAATCGGCAATAGTCTTATGATACTCCAGTGTATCAATCGGATCGTCGGTAGTACATACAGACTCTACGTTATATCTTTTCATCAGTCCGCGGGCCGAATATTCAGGTGTGGCAAGCAGTTCGTTACATTTTTCATATATCCTTTTTGCTGATGCCGGATTAAGTGTCTCACTTATACCGAAAGCTGTCTTCAGTTCCAGATGAGTCCAGTGGTAAAGCGGATTGCGCAATGTATATGGAACTGTTTCTGCCCATTTCTCAAATTTCTCCCAATCGGAAGTTTCCTTACCTGTGATATACTTTTCATCTACTCCATTAGCACGCATCGCACGCCATTTGTAATGGTCGCCGCCAAGCCATATCTCGGTGATGGAACTGAATTTATAATCATCTGCAATCATCTTCGGATTAAGATGACAGTGATAATCTATGATAGGCATCTTTTCCGCATGTTCATGATACAGCATCTTTGCCACGTCACTCTGCAGAAGAAAATCTTCGTTTATAAAATCTTTCATATTAATCAATTATCAAATTTCAATTATCTTATATTTCGGAACAAGAATCTTTATCATTATCCAGCTGAACAGATAAGCTACAGAAGCTATAAGGAACACTATCATATAGCCCGCATGAATACCTTCAAATCCCATGAAAGCCATATTTGTTTCCTTTGAGTAAGTAAACAGGATACCTGAACCCTGATTGAACAGCAAACTGCCGATACCACCTGCCATACCACCGATACCAGTAACTGTAGCCACAGCCGATTTAGGGAACATATCGCTCACTACCGTATAAGTATTGGCACTCCAGCTCTGATGTGCTGCACCTATTATACCGATTATGATGATAGGGAACCAACAGGATATATTTCCGAGCGGTTGTGCAAAAAGTCCGAGCAATGGGAACAAAGAGAAGATAAGCATAGCACGCATACGTCCTGCGAACGGATTCATACCAAGGCGTGTGATAAACACGGTAGGCAGATAACCGCCAATGATGGAAAGCATTGATATCAAATAAAGAGTAAAGATAAGCAGCATACCCATAGTAGAGTCTGAACTGTATCCGTAAACGTCTTTCACATAAGCAGGTGCCCAGAAAAGGAAGAACCACCACACACCGTCAGGAAGACAACGTCCGAATATAACAGCCCAAGTCTGACGGAAAGTGAAACATTTCCACAAGCTGATACCTTTCTCCTTTTTCTCTTCTGTTGCAGGCTTTGCAGTCTCAGAAGCTTCTGTCAGACGATCCTGCTCGATATATTCCAGCTCAGCCTTGTTTACCTTCTTCTGCTTTGACGGAGTTTCATACATTCTCACCCAAAATCCCATCCAGAAGAAACCTAAAGCACCGATGATAAGGAATGACATTTCCCAACCCATATAACGTGCTATGACAGGAATGGTGAAAGGTGCGAGCAAGGCACCAAGCTGTGCTCCGGCATTGAACACACTGGTTGCGAAAGCACGGTCTTTCTTAGGGAAATATTCGGCAGTCACCTTTATGGCGCAAGGGAAGTTACCAGACTCTCCTACTGCCAGTATGGAACGCGCAGCAAGGAAAAGCCATATACTTACGGTCGATACACTCCATATCACTGTACCTGCAGTTTCGGCAGCCTCAATGGCCTCACGCGCACCTTCGAAAGTGAAAGCCCATGTTCCTGTAGATATTCCGGCAGTAACTATTCCGCAGAAAGTGTGAAGACAGGCACCCACCGACCATATACCTATGGCCCACAAATAACCTTTCTTTGTTCCGATCTTATCAACAAACTTTCCTACGAAAAGCATACTCACGGAATAAAGTATTGAGAAGAAACCGGCTATCGTTCCGTAATTGGCATCAGTCCAGTTAAATTCCGGAGCAATGAAATCTTTCCATGTCAGAGAAAGGACCTGTCGGTCCATATAGTTTATCGTCGTGGCGATGAACAACATAAGGCATATCGTCCAGCGATAATTAGTCATTTTCATTCTATTATCTTGTGAATTCATGGTTATTAAGAAAAAAATCAGATTTTAAAATTAAAAGGGCGTGCAGGTTATTGAGCCATACACGCCCTTAAATAGTACTCATTAATTGTTTATAGTATACCGTTTTTCAATTCATCATCTACTACAGCCATCATACCTTCCACCTGTCCGAGAGCAAGCATACGTCCGTGGAATGAATATCCTGCATTGTAACCTTTATCTTCGTCGCCAAGCATCATACGGCCATGGTCAACACGCATAGGCAATCCCGGATTTTCCTTTTCAAATATTCTGATAAGGTCAATCAGATGTCCGCGTCCTGTAAGATGTGTACTTTCGATGAAGTTACCGCCGGGCATAGCCGCCGTACTGCGCAAATGTACGAAGTGTGTACGTTTTGCAAACTTCTTAGCCAATTCGCGTGTATCGTTATGCTCGCCCGCACTCAAAGAACCTGCACAGAAAGTCAGTCCGTTGTGAGGATTGTCTACTGCATTAAGGAACCATGCTATATCCTCTTCGTTTGTAACGATACGTGGCAATCCGAGAATCTGGAAAGGAGGATCGTCCGGATGAACACACATGTTTACACCATATTCCTCACACACCGGCATAATAGCCGCAAGGAAGTAACGCATGTTTTCACGCAATGCATCACGGTCTATACCTTCATAAAGTGAAAGCAGACGCTTGAATATAGCTACAGGATTCTTGTCTCCTTCGCGGATATTCCCGTTTACGAATCCCTGAGTCTTAACTATGATAGCGTCGATAAGCTCATCTTTTTCAGCTTCTGTGATAATCTTGTCAAGTTCTTCCACCTTGCGGAGTTCTTCTTCAGAATAGTCTTTCTCGGCTCCTTCACGCTGAAGAATCTTCACGTCGAAATATGCGAAACGTACCCTGTCGTAGTACAACGAGCTGGTACCGTCTGCCCAAGGATGCTGCAAGTCAGTTCTCACCCAGTCGATTACCGGCATGAAATTGTAACAAACAGTCTTTACACCGCATTTACCCAAATTGGTAAGGCTGACTTTATAGTTTTCAATCAGCTGGTCGCGTTCAGGACCTGCATATTTGATAGCTTCGCATACAGGAAGACTTTCCACTACCGACCATCTCAAGCCATATGACTCGATATACGATTTCAAATCGTTGATAGCCTCAACAGTCCAAATCTCACCGTTTGGAACATCATGCAAAGCTGTTACTATTCCTTCTACTCCTATCTGACGCAGCATGGAAAGAGTAATCTTATCCTTCTTTCCAAACCATCTCCAAGTTTTTTCCATCATAATCGTACGAGTTTTAAAGATTTATACTCCACTGAATGCACTGAAACCACCGTCGATAGCCAATGTAGCACCAGTGATGAAACTTGCAGCATCGCTGCAAAGGAACTGTACAGAGCCGTTAAGTTCAGAGATATCACCGAAACGTCTCATTGGAGTCTTGGCAATAACCTTCTGGCTACGTTCAGTAAGCGAACCGTCTGGATTAATCAGGATAGCACGGTTCTGATTTCCGATGAAGAATCCAGGAGCGATTGCGTTGACACGGATTTTTTCGCTGAACTTGATAGCCATTTCCTGTGCCAGCCAGCGAGTAAAGTTTTCAACAGCACTCTTTGCCATAGAATATCCAGGTACACGAGTGATAGACTCGTATGCAGCCATTGAAGATACGTTTACGATAGCACCGCTCTGTTGCTTAGCCATGATTTCGCCGAATACCAGACATGGATAAACAGTTCCGTAAAGGTTAAGGTCTACGACTTTATTAAGGTCTTCTACCTTCATGTCGAATATATTCTGGTCTACAGTCAGTGTACCGCCGGGAATGTTACCACCGGCAGCATTGATAAGGAAGTCCACACGTCCCCATTTTGAAAGTACAGTATCTTTTACAGAACGAAGGCTCTCGATATCAAGCACATTGCATACAGTACCGGCTACATCCTGGCTTACAGCTTTCAAGCGTTCCAAAGCTGCATCTACCCTGTCCTGATGAGCACCGATGATTATAACTTTAGCTCCGGCTTTCAAAAGACCTTCTGCTATATTACTACCCAAAACACCGGAACCGCCTGTTACAACGGCTACCTTTCCGGTAATATCAAACATGTTGTTCATATATATAAGTTTTAAATTTTTCCTATTGCAAAATTACTATAGAAAGAAACACATGGATATACATAATTTTGCAAGATATTTACCTATATTTGCATCTGTAACAGTTCTTTCATATACACAATGAAGAAGATACTGAACGAACAGCTATACATATCAGATTCGAATCCGATAAAAGCCAGAACATACGACTACAAGTCTTTCACTTACCCGTGGCATTTCCATGGCGAATATGAGATTCTATATGTAGAAAAAGGTTTCGGCCACTGCATCATAGGTGACAATATAATAGATTATTCAGACGATACCTTGTTATTGTTCGGTTCCACACTGCCACATTGCATGCAGAATCCGCCGGAATACGAGCACGATGAAAAACTGAGGGTAAACGGAACTATTATACAGTTTGAGAAGGACTTCATGCAATATTCATTCACTCATTATGTGCAGTTCATCAACATAAACAACCTATTGAACGAATCAAACAGAGGGGTAAAGATTTCGGTTAAGAACAGACCTGAGATAACGTCGCTGCTGAAACGAATACCCGAAACCGAAGGTATGGAGCAGATTATTCTGTTCCTTCAGTTGCTTCAGTCGCTGTCTATGATAAAGAAAAGGGAATTTGCGGCATCGCCGAACTATAATCCTGTGCCGGCAGAATTCAAGAACAAGAAGATAGAAAAGGTAGTGGCATATATAAACAAGAAATATACCGACAATATAACACTCGACGAGATAGCATCGTACGCAGCCATGAACCCATCAGCTTTCTGCAGATATTTCAAGGACAACACGGGAAAGACACTAAAGCAGTACATCACCGACATGCGAATAGGTTATGCCTGCAAACTACTTGCCGATGACCGTTTCAATATTTCAGAGATAAGTATAGAATGTGGGTTCGAATCGGCCGTACATTTCAACCGATGTTTTAAAGGAGTCACAGGAGTTACTCCTACTGAATACAGAAGGAAAATACTGGAGTTATAGTAACCGTTACACGTGCGTGTAACGGGTGGAACACGTTCGTGACGCACGCGAAACACGTTCGTGCAACGCGCGTGACACGGACGTGTTACGGCTTCTTTTTATAGTCATTTAATCAACTTTTCGGCCATTCCTGCCAATTTCATACTATTCGAACCCTTAATCAGAATCATATACCCCTTCGGCATATCGGCCGAAAGTACGGAATATACCTCATCGGCATTACTGTAGTGCTCAAAAGTATTTGCAGTCTTTCCGAATTCCTGACCTACGAGTATCACCCTGTCAAAACCGCAACCGGCAAGCATATCTACCACTTTCTGATGTTCTTCAAGGCTTGCTTCGCCAAGCTCTTTCATATCGCCGAGAATCACCATCTTATGTCCGGCATCAATCATACGGAAATTCTCCAATGCGGCTGCCATGGATGTGGGATTTGCATTATAGGCATCTATCACAAAGCGGTTTCCTCCTGCCTCTACCAGCTGCGAACGGTTATTGCGCGGCTCGTATGATGAAAGCGCGTGGCAGATAGCATCATCCTCAACTTCGAAATATCTACCGATAGCAACCGCTGCCAGAGCATTATCAACATTATACGAACCTATCAGATGAGTCTGTACTTCGTGCGCCTTTCCTTCCGACTTCCAGCTGAAAGTCAGGAACGGAGAACATGAAAGGACTTTACCGGAAACATACAGTCCGTCTTCGGCACCGTAACGGATACATTCCAATCCGCCTGCTATGGAATTGAGATAAGGATTTTCATTCTGAATAAAGATTTTTCCACCATTGTCGCGGAGATAGTCGTACAACTCGCCTTTAGTACGGATAACACCCTCGAAAGAGCCGAATCCTTCAAGATGCGCCTTACCTACATTGGTTATTATACCATAGTCCGGACATGCTATGTTCACCAGAGTCTTTATCTCGCCCGGATGGTTCGCTCCCATCTCCACCACTGCCATTTCGTGCTCGGGAGTGAGTTTAAGCAGTGTCAATGGCACTCCGATGTGATTGTTCAGATTGCCCTGGGTGTAAAGTACATTGTATTTCTCTTTCAGAACGGCTGCTATCAGCTCCTTGGTAGTGGTCTTGCCGTTGGTACCTGTGATACCTATCATCCTGGTGCCCAATGCGCGGCGATGCCATGCTGCCAGATCCTGCAACGCTTTGAGACAATCGTCAACCAGCAGAATACGCCCTTCAGCATCGCCGGCATATTCAGCCTCATCAACTACGGCATAGCGGCAACCGTTCGCTATGGCTTGCGATGCAAAAGTATTCCCGTTGAAACTGGCTCCTTTCAGTGCTATGAACATAGACCCTTCGGGACAATCGCGAGTGTCGGTAGTAACCTTTCCGCACTCAAGAAAATATTTATACAATTGTGAAGTTTCCATTTTAAATTACAATTTGATACGTGGCACAAAGATAAACGAAAAATCAATCGTAAATCAATTAAAATATAAATTATTGTATGTAAATTTGCATCACATTAAAAAGGTGTTTAAACACTGTTTAAACGCTATTTAAAAAGTATTTAAACGATACCGGAATGGAACTGAAAACAGCAAAATATATCAATGTGAACGGCAGTCTGATGGATCTGGAACATCCCAGAGTCATGGGAATACTGAACGTTACCCCCGACTCTTTTTATGCCGGAAGCAGAAAACAATCGGAAGAAGACATCTTGCTGAGAGCCAGACAGATTATTGACGAAGGTGGAGAGATTATTGACATAGGCGCATATTCGTCAAGGCCTGACGCACAGAATATCTCTACAGAGGAGGAGGCCGCAAGACTGAAAAAGGCTCTTACATTACTAAACAGAGAGATGCCGGAAGCTGTAATTTCCGTAGACACATTCCGTGCGAACATAGCAAAAATGTGTGTGGAGGAACATGGAGTGGCAATCATAAATGACATATCCGCAGGAAACATGGACGACAGAATGATGCCTGTTGTGGCAAAACTGGGAGTGCCGTACGTAATGATGCACATGAAAGGCACGCCACAGGATATGCAGAAAAATCCTGAATACGACAATGTGGTGAAAGAGGTGATGTATTACTTCTCCGAAAAGGTACAGAGGATGCGCGACCTTGGCGCAAAGGATATCATCATCGACCCGGGGTTCGGTTTCGGAAAGACTGTGGAACATAACTATATTCTTATGGACAAGCTGGAAGAGTTCCGGATATTCGACCTTCCTATACTGGTAGGCATATCAAGGAAATCAATGATATACAGACTTCTGGGCAACACTCCTGAAGACGCGCTGAACGGAACGACTGTACTCAACACCATTTCGCTTATGAAAGGCGCGAACATACTGAGAGTTCACGACGTGAAGGAAGCCTGCGAGGCGGTGAAGATATATTGTAAGTTAATCATTAATTCTTAATTATCACAATGCCATTCGATTTAAGCATAATAAGTCTGAAAGACATACTGGACATACTGCTGGTAGCCTTTATTTTATACAAAACGTATAAGGTCATGAAATCATCAGGTTCGATAAACATATTTATCGGCATACTGGTGTTCATAATAATATGGATCATCGTATCTCAGGTATTGCAGATGCGACTGCTGGGTTCGATATTCGACAAACTGGTTAGCGTGGGAGTTATCGCACTGATTGTACTGTTCCAGGACGAGATAAGGCAATTTCTTCTTACTCTCGGCTCAAGATATCGCACAAACAGTCTGTTCAGGTTTCTGAAAGGAAAGAAATACAACGACAGCGACAAGAACGACATTATGCCTATCGTCATGGCATGCCTCAACATGGGTAAAGGAAAAGTAGGCGCACTTATTGTATTGGAAAAAGATATGCCGCTCGACAATATAGTAGTGACGGGCGACGTGATAGATGCCAATATCAACCAGCGTCTGATAGAAAACATTTTCTTCAAGAACAGTCCGCTTCACGACGGGGCAATGATAATCAGCGGCAAAAGGATAAAGGCAGCGGGATGCATTCTGCCGGTATCGCACAATCTTAACATACCAAAGGAACTGGGATTACGCCATCGTGCCGCACTTGGTGTTTCACAGGAAACAGATGCTCTGGCAATTATAGTATCTGAAGAAACCGGCGGTATCTCAATAGCCTATAAAGGAGAATTCTATCTCAAACTGAACGCAGAAGAACTTGAAAGAATGCTGACAAACGAGTATATCAATCAAGCATAAGACTCATATATGGCTGAATGTCACGGAACAGCCACGAAGGCAGACTGCTGATATGTATCCGCTGGCATACAGTGTCGAAGTTTGACTCCGGACACGTGTCTGATTTTTGGCAAACTCCGTTAGATATAATATAGAAACCATTGTTTTCGGTGATAACATCATCACCAAATATTTCAACAATCCATTTACCTTCTGTTCTGCCTGCAAATATTTCAAGCATACCAAAAGCATTTATCACACGGATCATGCCGCATGGAGAAGGCTTTTCCGCACGTGATACCGAATAATGACGGAATATGAAATCAATAATGGCAGACTCAACCTGCTTATTTATGGATATGAGTTCCTTGATAACCACTTTTCCCTCTGAATGTATTACTAATGCTACACCACAAAGCGTACCATCGTCCGTATGTACACACCATGCCTGACCTCCGGAAAGCTGAAGGTCTGAAAGAACAATTTCCATGTCCTGCAAAGGATGCAAAATACTTGCCTGAAGTGTTGATAACTGTTGATTAATAAAATCACACACATCATCAAACCCGTTTTTCAACAAGTCTAATTCCCTGAATATCAAATCACATTTGAAGTTATCAACAGTTTTACACTTACCTGTTAATAACTTTTTCCCCTGTTGAAAACATACCTCATAGCCCGACCTGGCATAATAATCCACAAGACTTTCACCGGCAGGTATCAAAAGCGAGAGGTATTTGCCATCGGCATACATCTTTCTGTGTGCTTCATCGAGAAGACGTGACATCATCCCCCTGGAACGAAAATCAGGATGAGTACAAGCCCCTGATATGTAGGATACAGGAATAACCTTATCCATGTATAGCATAGGGTAAGGTATTCGCTGGAGAGCAGATAACACTCTTCCATCCTCAACAATGGCACTGTTTATATCGTCTGTATATCTCGAAGAGAAATACAGTTCGACGAAATCATCGGAATCCTCAGGGAAACACAGTTTCCACAACGCCTTTACCTGTTCTCTCATTTCAGTTCCAGTTTATATTTCTCCAGCAAGAGATGTGGTTGATATGACAGTTTGGCTTTTCTCAACCCTTCAAGTCCCAGGTCCTCTTCCCTATTTATATATATGTATTGCTCGGGAATCATCTTTGCAAACTCATTGTTTATCATGGCATATGCACCTTCATAGTCGGTGTCAGCCTTTTCGACACAGGTATCGAAAGTTTCGTTATTTACAGGAGCACCATAGGTAAAGGCCACAATCTTTCCGTCCACCATTAATACTCCACCAATAATATCCAGTTCTTCAAAACTACGCAATGCAGCATTCATGGATTTTCTCTCGTTCTGCAGAGCCTCATCTTCGCTACAGTTGTTTGCTCTGCACCATACGGATTCAAGCTTGATACACTCAGGTATCAGTTCGCGGGTGAGAGGCTTGAACTCATATCCGGGATATGCATTCCGGAACTTGTTTATATGGTTGCGCTTGGGTTGGAACTTCTTTCCTACTAAGGTAGAAAGATCGGAGTGAAGATACAGATAGTCGGAATAATCACGGTCGGCTGTAAACACAAACTTTCCCGGGAAAAGTTTTTCCAGCTCTTCACAATTCTCCTTGCAAACTCCGTACATCACGAAAGGCTTACCTTTCATACGGGCATCAGCCATAAGTTCCTCCATTACCGGACGGATATCACCTTCACCCACAGGCAACATGTATGCCAGTTCCCCGTCAGCATAAAAACGGAACAGCAGATAACCGCCGAATTCGGCTATCTCGGTAAGATAAAGGAAACGCCAACTGTAGAGATTGGCAAAAGTCAAATCGCAGTTACGGCGTTTACTCTTGAGAGTATATTTCTGTACCGTCAGTTTATCTTCTATGTCAAGACGTCTGAAATTCATATTTTAGGGGAATTAGTAAAAAAATCTCCAACAATCAATAAAGTCCTATTAAATGTAATATATAAGGTGAAAGCAATGCTGTGAATATTCCGTTCAGAGTAAGTCCAAGGCTGGCGTATGCTCCATACTTACCACTGACCTCCATTGCACGCGATGTCCCTACAGCATGAGTAGCCGTTCCCATAGAGAGTCCTTGGGCTATAGGGCTGTGTACATGTCCCACCTGCAATACTTTGAAACCGAATATAGCACCAAACAGACCTACTACTATCACCACAGCTGCAGTAAGCGAAGGAATACCGCCAACAGCCGATGAAACTTCCATCGCAATAGGTGTAGTCACTGATTTTGGAGCAAGCGACATTATCACCTCAGGAGTAGCACCCAACAGTTTTGCCACTACAGTTACAGATATCAATCCAACAATACAGCCTGCCAACTGTGACAATATGATAGGGAGCAGCTGCTTCTTTATCATACGCAACTGCAGATAAAGAGGAACTCCCAATGCAACTACAGCCGGACGCAACCAGAACTCTACCAGAGAGCCGGCATCCTGATATTTTTCATACGAAACACCGCTAATTTTAAGAAAGCAAATCAGCATTGCCACTGCCAAAAGGATAGGATTAAGCAACACCCATCCTGTCTTCTTCTGCAACAGTTTGGAAACGAAAAAGAAACCGAAAGTTATAGCCAGAAGAAAAAACTTATTTTCTAAAAAATCCATATTTGCGAACTATTTGATGAACCCAACCTGTTACTACCAACACTAAAACCGTACTTACCAATGTGGCTATCACTATAGGCCAGAACTGTGCCTGAATGATATCGAAATACAACATCAGGGCCACGCCTGAAGGCACAAAGAAAAAGCCGAGGTTTGCCACAAGAAAATCGGACAAGCCTTGAACCCATTCAAGCTTTACCCATCCTAATGACAAAAACAACGTGAGAAGCAACATGCCTATAATACTGGAAGGCAATTTTACACCGGTCAGGTAAACTACCAGTTCACCTAGAGCCATACATCCGAAAAGGATTGAACATTGACGAATCATACCTTAATTATACTATTGAAAACTGATGCAAATTTATGCAATAGCACAGAAAACATGCACTCGCATCTTCAAAAAAGCCTTTTATGTCCTTAAACATACATAAAATGACCTCTTTTGAGAAAAAAAGTTTGTATTTTGCAAACTAGATATTACAAAAATACGTATTTTTGCAGTGTGAAATAAAAAGACCGTTAACGCAAACGGAAGATTAGACAATTACATTTTATAAAAACATAAATCAACATGGATTTAATTAGTCAAATCGTTGAACGCGCTAAAGCCAACAAACAGCGCATTGTTCTTCCTGAAGGAACAGAAGAACGTACTTTGAAAGCTGCCAATCAGATATTGACAGACGGTGTTGCTGACCTTATTCTTCTTGGTAACCCTGAAGAAATCATGAAATTGGCTCAGGAATGGGGCTTGGGAAACATTAACAAAGCTACTATCATCGACCCTGAAAACCACGAAAAGAAAGATGCATACGCAGAATTGCTTTTCGAACTCCGCAAGAAAAAAGGCATGACAATGGAACAGGCTCAGGAACTTGTTAAGAACCCTCTTTATCTGGGATGCCTTATCATCAAAGCAGGAGATGCTGACGGACAGCTTGCCGGTGCACGTAACACTACAGGTGATGTTCTTCGTCCTGCACTTCAGATTATCAAGACAGCTCCGGGCATTACATGCGTATCAGGAGCCATGTTGATGTTGACTCACGCACCTGAATGCGGTGACAACGGTGTATTGGTAATGGGTGACGTAGCCGTTACTCCTGTACCGGATGCTAATCAGTTGGCACAGATTGCCGTTTGTACAGCACAGACTGCACAGGCTGTTGCAGGTATCGACCCACGCGTAGCTATGTTGAGCTTCTCAACTAAGGGTTCTGCAAAGCATGAAGTTGTTGACAAAGTAACAGAAGCACTTAAGATAGCTAAGGAAATGGCTCCTGAACTGAAAATAGACGGTGAACTTCAGGCTGACGCTGCTTTGGTTCCACGCGTAGGTGCAAGCAAAGCTCCAGGTTCAGAAATTGCAGGTAAGGCAAACGTACTTGTTGTTCCATGTCTGGAAGTAGGTAACATATCTTATAAACTTGTTGAACGTCTTGGACACGCTACAGCTATCGGTCCTATCCTTCAGGGTATAGCTCGTCCTGTAAACGACTTGTCACGCGGATGCTGCATCGATGACGTCTACAAAATGATTGCAATTACTGCAAATCAGGCTCTTGCAGCAAAAACACAGAATTAAAAACTTTTATTCATCTCACACAAGCACAAAGTTCTGTGTACAGTGCTTTGTGCTTTAATTACTTTTTAACTTTATATATATGAAAATATTAGTACTCAACTGTGGTAGTTCTTCCATCAAATATAAATTGTTCGAAATGACTTCAAAAGAAGTTATGGCACAAGGTGGAATAGAAAAATTGGGACAGGAAGATTCTTTCCTTAAAGTGACATTGCCTAACGGCGAAAAGAAAATTTTGAACAAATTCATACCTGAGCACACTGCCGGAGTAAAATTCATATTCGAAACACTTACTGACAGCGAAATTGGTGCGTTGAAAGATCTTCACGAAATCAACGCAGTAGGTCATCGTGTAGTACACGGAGGTACCAAGTTCAATAAGTCAGTACTTATTACAGACGAAGTAATAGAAACTATAAAGGAATGCAGCGAGTTAAGTCCTCTACACAATCCTGCTAACCTGAAAGGTATTGATGCCGTAAAAAGCCTGATGCCTGAAATCCCACAAATAGCAGTATTCGATACAGCATTCCATCAGACAATGCCTGAACACGCTTATTTATATCCTATACCATACAGCTATTATGAAAAATACGGAATCCGCCGTTACGGTTTCCACGGAACATCACACCGTTACGTTTCAAAACGTGTATGCGAATTTTTGAACATACCAGTTGAAGGCTCAAAGATTATCACATGCCACGTAGGAAACGGAGGTTCTATAGCTGCTATTAAAGATGGAGTATGTATTGACACTACTATGGGACTTACTCCATTGGAAGGCCTTATGATGGGTACACGTTGTGGTGATATCGATGCAGGTGCAGTTCTTTACATGATGAAGAAAGAAAACCTTACTCCAGATCAGATGTCAGATATCCTGAACAAGAAGAGCGGTGTTCTTGGTATGTTCGGACACAGCGACATGCGCGAACTGGAAGCTGCATCGGCAAACAATGACCCTGTAGCAAAACGTACTGAAGACGTTTATTTCTATCGTATCACTAAATATATCGGCGCATACGCTGCAGCTATGGGTGGTGTAGACGTAATTCTGTTCACTGGTGGTGTTGGTGAAAATCAGGAGACAGCACGTGCCGGTGCTTGCAAAACACTCGAATTCCTTGGAGTAAAACTTGATGCAGAAAGAAATAAAGTACGTGGAAAAGAGGCTATAATTTCTACAGACGATTCAAAGGTAAAAGTTGTTGTAATACCTACAGATGAAGAACTTATGATTGCTTCTGATACAATGGATATTGTAAAGTCACTTTAATATATAGATTATATATACCAAAAAACGGTGTGTTCTTTCGAATACACCGTTTTTTGGTATATATAC